>JAEUHU010000492.1 GCA_016793305.1 Planctomycetota bacterium | reverse complement strand
AAGACTGAACAACACTTCCTGCCTTCGACGCCGCCGTTCTTTTGCGCCTTGGCGCGAGACTTGGCAGGAATGCCGATCTGCCTTTGACCCTTTCGCCTCTCGGCGGTTAGAACCTAAAGCACCCCAGCGTATTCCGGAGGCCGCATGAGCGATTCCACGTCCGCGCCCGCACAAAGCGATCTGGCCATGATCGAGACTCTGCGCCAGGGCCGCGAGAAAATGCTTGCCGAAATCGGCAAAGTCGTCGTCGGCCAGAAGGACGTGGTGGACCTGATTCTGATGTCGCTCTTTTGCCGCGGGCACGCGCTGATTGTTGGCGTGCCGGGGCTGGCGAAGACGCTGACGGTGCGCACCATCGCGCGCATTCTTGACCTTTCGTTCAACCGTGTGCAGTTCACGCCCGACCTGATGCCCAGCGACATTGTGGGTACGGACGTGATCGAGGAAGACAAGACCACGGGCAAACGTTCGTTCCGCTTCATCAAAGGCCCGATTTTCGCCAATCTGGTCCTGGCCGACGAGATCAATCGCACGCCGCCCAAGACGCAGGCCGCGCTGCTCGAAGCCATGGAAGAGCACCGCGTGACGGCTGGCGGCGAGACGCTGCATCTGCCCGAGCCGTTCTTCGTGCTCGCGACGCAGAACCCGATCGAACAGGAAGGCACCTACCCGCTGCCGGAGGCCCAGCTCGACCGCTTCATGTTCATGGTGAAGGTCGACTACCCGAGTGCCGCCGAGGAGCGCGAGATCCTGCGCCGCACCACCGAGGACCGCAGCACCGAGATCAAGCCGGTGCTGAGCGCCGACGACATCTTCGCCCTGCAGGCCATCGTCCGGCGCGTGCCGATCGCCGACGCGGTGCTCGACTACGCGCTGCGCCTGACGCGGCAGACGCGCCTCACCACCGGCGAGGCTCCGGACTGGATCAAGGAGTGGCTGCAGTGGGGTGCCGGCCCACGCGCCAGCCAGAACCTCGTGCTCGGCGCCAAGGCGCACGCGCTGCTGCAAGGACGCTTCTACGTCGCCGCCGAGGACATCCGTGCGGTCGCGAAGCCGGTCATGCGCCACCGCCTGATCACCAGTTTCGCGGCCGAGGCCGACGGGGTCACCACCGACAAGGTGGTCGAGCGGCTGCTGGCCGAGACGCCGGCGAACGAGAGCCAGGCGTTGGCCGACGGCAAGCTGCCGAAGGTGATCGCCCAGGGCAGCTGACCGACGGCTCGCTCGCAGCTCGCTCGCCGCCGGCGAGCGCCGTCTTGCCACATCCCGCGCACCTGCCGCCATGACCGAGATCCCCACCGACTACCTCGACCCGCGTGTGCTCAACAAGGTCGGGCGCCTCGAACTGCGTGCCCGCCTCGTCGTCGAAGGCTTCGTCACCGGCATGCACAAGTCGCCCTACCGCGGCTTCTCGGTCGAGTTCGCCCAGCACCGCGAGTACGTGCCGGGCGACGACCTGCGCCACCTCGACTGGAAGATCTTCGCCAAGAACGACCGCTTCGTGGTGAAGCAGTACGAGGAGGAGACCAACCTGCGGGCGCACCTGTTCCTCGACCAGAGCGAGTCGATGAACTACGCGCACGACGGTGGGATGAGCAAGTTCGACTACGCGGCGACCGGCTGCGCGTCGCTCGCCTTCCTGATCCAGCAGCAGGCCGACGCGGTCGGTTTGTCGCTGTTCGACGAGAAGGTCGTGAAGCAGATCCCGCCGTCGAACACGCGGCAGGGGCTCGGCAACCTGTTCGGTGCCCTCGAGGCGGCGAAGACCCGCCAGCAGAAGACCAAGGTCGGCGCCGTGCTGCACGAACTCGCCGCCCAGCTGCGCCAGCGCGGCATGGTGCTGATCTTCAGCGATCTGTTCGACCAGCCCGACGAGGTGCTGAAGGGCCTGCGCGAGATCGCCTCGCGCGGCCACGACATCGTCGTCTTCCACGTGCTCGACCGCGACGAGGTCGAGTTCCCGTTCGAGCGCATGACGTTGTTCGAGGGCCTCGAACGGATGCCGGAGCTGCTGTGCGACCCGAAGTCGCTGCGCGACGCCTACCTCGCCGAGGTCGAAGGCTTCGCCGACACGATCCGCAAGGGCTGCCTCGCCCAGCGCATCGACTACGTGCGGGTCGTCGACAGCATGCCGCTCGACGTCGTGTTGACCAGTTACCTCAGTGCTCGGGCCGCGCGGGCCAAGCGCCGCAAGTAAGGAGCCTCGCGCGTGCAGTTCCTGAATCCTGCGCTGTTGGCCGGTGCGCTGCTGTTCGCGGTGCCGCTGCTGATCCATCTGCTCAATCGCCAGCGCCACAAGCGCCGGCCGTGGGCGGCGATGGAGTTCCTGTTGCGCGCCTACCAGAAGCAGCGCAACCGGCTCCGCAACGAGAACCTGCTGCTGCTGCTGTTGCGCTGCCTCGTGCCGGTCGTGCTGGCCCTGGCGATCGCGCGGCCGGTGCTGCAGGCGGCTGCCGGCCTGCTCGGTGGCTCGGGCACCGTGCACCACGTGCTGCTGCTCGACGGCAGCTACAGCATGGGCCTGCGTCAGGACGGCGCGCCGAGCCCGTTCGACAAGGGGCGTACGCTGATCGGCCGGCTGCTCGACCGGCTCGAGGCCAGCACCGAACGCCGCGACAAGGTCACGCTGGTGCTCGCCGGCGTGCGGCCGCGTTTCCTGGTGCGCGGCGACCTGGCGCTGGCGACGGCGCGCAGCCAGTGGCTGCAGCTGCAGAAGCCCGAGGACGCCGCCGCCGACCTCGGGGCGGCGCTGGGACAGGTCGTCGACGCCGTCGAGGAGGCCGGTGACCCGGACGTGCAAGTCCACGTGTTCACCGACCTGCAGCAGCACGCCCTCGGCAAAGCGGTCGTCGCGGCCAGCGGGGCCGACCCGTCGGGGCGTGGCACCGACCGGACCGGCACCGCACCAGCTGGCGAACCAGCTACCGCGACCGACCTCGCCGACACGGTGCGCGACCACGTCGAGCGGCTGCAGAAGCGCCCGGGCACGCAGGTGCACTGGATCGACACCGGCCCGTTCAGCGCCGGCAAGACCGGCGGCACGGCCGACAACGTGCAGATCACCGACCTGCGCGTCCAGCAGCCGGCCGCGGTGCTGCGCACCCCGGTCGACGTGGTCGCCCAGGTGAAGAACCGTGGCACCACCACACAGAACGTCGAGGTCGTGCTCGACATCGACGGTGCCGAGCCGATGCGCAAGCTGGTCGAGCTGCCGCCGGGCGCCGAAGGCGAGGCCGACTTCCAGGTGTCGTTCCGCGAGACCGGCATGCGCCGCTTGCGGGCCAGCCTGCCGAACGACGCGCTGGCGGCCGACGACGAGCGCTTCCTGTGCGTCGACGTGCGCGAACGCATCCGCGTGCTGCTGGTCGACGGCCAAGCGCAGGGCGATCCGCTGCTGAGCTACCGTCTCGCCTGGCAGTCGGTGCTCGACCCGGACCCGACCGCGCTGCCGACCTTCGCCGTCGAAGCCGTCGACACGCTGGCGCTGCTCGGTGGCCAGTGCACCCCGAAGGACTTCGACGTGGTCGTGCTGGCCGACGTCGAGCGGCTGAACGCGCGCGCCGCGGCCGCCCTCGGCGAGGCGCTGGTGGCCGGCCGCGGGTTGTGCGTGCTGTTCGGCGAGCACTGCGACCCGGAGAGCTACAACCTGCACCTGCAGGCGGCGGGCGAAGGCCCGCAGCCGTTCCGCCTGATGCGGCCGCTCGGCGCCCCCGCCGGCAGTTCGGTGGTGCGCGCGCCGAGCATCGTGCAAAAGGACCACCCGCTGCTGCGCGAGTTCGAGGAGGACGTCTACCGCGAAGTGTTGCAGGCGATCCCGGTGTGGCGCTGGTTCGGCACGGCCCCCGACTCGCTTGCCGAAGGGGCCGCGGTGGTGCTGCGCGTCACCGACGCCGACCAGTCGCCGCTGCTGGTCGCCCGTCCGTTCGGCGAAGGCAAGGCCGTGTTCCTGACCTCGCCACTCGGCTCGGAGCTGCAGGCCGATCGCTGGAATCGCCTCGACGACCCGATGGTCGCGTTCCCGCTGCTGCACGGCCTGGTGAAGTGGCTGGCCCTGCCGGCGATCGACCCGTTCCTCGTCGAAGTCGGCGCTCAGCTGACCTGCTCGTTGCCGGCGCGACCGGAGAACGTCGAGGTGCAGCGCCCCGAGCGCGACGGCCGACCGCGCGCCCCGCTCGCCGAGGAACCGGTCGCCCTGCCGGGCGGCCGCTACCGGCTGCCCGGCCTCAGCGACACGCCGTTCGCCGGCTTCTACCAGTTCGACCTCGTGCTCGACCGGGCCGCGGGCAAGGAGCCCACTTCCCTGCCGTTCGCCGTCAACGTCGGACTCGACGAAGGGGACCTGCGCTACCTGGCCCACGCCGACGCGCGTGCTTCCCTCGGCGTCGAACGCATCCTCGACGGCCTGCCCGAGGCCGTCCACGTACAGGACGACGCCGATCGCAGCGACGTGGGTCCGTCGCTGCTGCTGTTGACCTTGTTGCTGGTGCTCGGCGAGGCCGCGCTGGCTCGCTACGTGTCCGTCCGCCGGAGCTGATCGACGATGCTGTTCCCCCAGGATCCTCCCCCGGAACTCGGCACCTACACCGAGGAGACGTTCCGCTTCCTCGCGGCCCCGGCGGCCTGGGTGACGGCCCTGGTGCTGGTGCCGGCGACGGTGCTGTTCGCCTACTGGGCCTATTCCGGGCTGCATCGCCTCGAACGCAACACCCGGATCGTGCTGTCGGTGCTGCGCGCGCTGGCGATCGCGGTGCTGCTCGTGCTGTTGTGCCAGCCGGCGTTCGAGATCATCACCTACCGCCGCACCCAGAACCAGGTGCACGTGCTGGTCGACGACAGTGCGTCGATGGCGCGCAAGGACCGCTACCCGGCCGCGGAGCAGCACGACGCTCTGGCCGAGCTGGTGTCGGGCGAACTGGCGACGAAGAGCCGCGCCGAGCTGGTCCGCGAAGTCCTCGAACGCCCGGACGGGCTGCTCGCCGGACTGAAGAAGTCGCACGACGTGCGACTGTTCCGGATCCAGCGCAAGCCCGCCCCGATCCGCAGCCTCGACGAACTGTCCGCCCGCGGCAACCGCACCGCGCTCGGCGACGCGCTCGACCTGCACCTGGCGGCCTCCGGCGGCAACAACCTGGACGCCGTGATCCTGGTCAGCGACGGCCGCAACAACGCCGGCCTCGACCCGGTCGAGGTGGCGCGCACCTACGGCCTGCGCGGCGTGCCGCTCTACACGCTCGGCGTCGGCGACCCCGAACCGCCGCGCAACGCCTGGCTGGTCGGCCCGCCCGGCCCGAAGGAAGCGCTGCGCGAGGAACAGGTCGGCTTCGACGTGGCGGTGCGCGCCGAGGGCCTGCGCGGCCAGCGCGCGCTGGTCGAACTGCACGGCTCGCGCGACGGCGGGCCGTTCGTGCCGCTCGCCACCGGCAGCGGCGACCTGCCGGCCGACGGCGAGACCACCCGCGTGCGCGTCGTGCACGCGTTCGACGCGGCCGGCGACTGGACGCTGCGCTTCGTGTTGCAGCCGCTGCCGGAGGAGAGCCAGGCCGACGACAACCAGGACACCCGCTTCCTGCGCGTCAACGACGAGAAGATCCGCGTGCTCTACGTCGAGGACCGGCCGCGCTGGGAGTACCGCTACGTCAAGAACGGCCTGAAGCGCGTCGACCCGAGCATCGTCATGCAGGCGGTGATGTTCGACGCGAGCCCGCGCTTCGAACAGGAACACAGCAAGGACCTGCCGCCGCTGCGCGACATCCCGCGCACCGAGAGGGAACTGTTCCAGTACCACGTCGTGCTGCTCGGCGACGTGGCCCCCGAGCGCCTGGCGCCGACCGAAGAGGGTCGCCGCCGCTGGCTCGAGCTGCTGGTCAAGTTCGTCGAGTTCGGCGGCGGCGTCGGCTGCATCTACGGCGACAGTGCGATGCCGGAGCGCTACCGCAACACGCCGCTGCAGGACCTGCTGCCGGTGGTGCTCGAGGACCGCGCCTGGCTCGCCCAGCATCCGGTCCCGCGCGACCGCCTGTTCCGGCCGATCCTGGAGAATCCGCTGCAGCCGCACGAGATGTTGCTGCTGCTCCGCGACCCGAGCCTGAACCGCCGGCTGTGGGAGGAGGGCCTGCCCGGCCTCTACGTGTACTACCCGGTGCAGCGCGCCAAGCCCGGCACCACGGTGCTGCTGCGCCACCCGACCGATGGCAACACCTACGGCAAGCGACCGCTCGCCGTCGCCGGCCCGTATCCGCGCGGGGCCACGTTCTTCCTCGCCACCGACGAGACGTGGCGCTGGCGCGACCCGTACGCCGAGACCTACCAGGACACCTTCTGGCGGAACGTGGTGCGCCACCTGGCCCAAGGCCGCTTGCAGCGCCGCAACGACCTGCTCGAGCTGACCGTGGACAAGGCCATGGTCGAGACGGGCGACAAGGTCCGCGTGCTGCTGCGCGTCTACGACACCGAGCTGCAGCCGGCGGTCGCCGAGGAGCAGACGGTGTTCCTGCGCGACCAGGACAACCGCAGCGAGAAGCGCGTGCTGCGCGCCGTGCCCGGCGAGCCTGGCACCTACCAGGGCAGCTTCACCCTCGCCGATCCTGGGGCGTTCAGCTTCCTGGTGTTCGCCAACCAGAACCCGGCCGACACCGTGCTGGCCCGCGAGGACGTGCTGGTCCGAGTGCCCGACAAGGAGCTCGCCGACACCAGCCAGGACGCGGAGCTGCTGCAGGCGATGGCCGCTGCGAGCCACGGCGCCGAGGCCAGCGGCCGCTACCTCTTTCTCGCCGACGCCGGCGAGCTCGCCAGGGATTTCGCACAGCGCAAGGCCTACGAGAGCCGCGAGGACAAGCGCACGCGCACGGCCTGGGACACGGGCTGGTCGCTCGCCGTCCTGCTGTTGCTGCTCGGCGCCGAGTGGCTGCTGCGCAAGCGTGCGCGGCTCGTCTAGTTCCGTCCGTTCGAACGTCCGAGAGCCCCTTCCCGCACCAAGTCCCCGATCCCGCCGAACCGATGAACTCTCCTGCCATGGAGCGATTCGCCGCCACCGGTCGCCGCACCGCGGTCCTGTTGCTCGGTCTCGGACTGCCGGGGGGTCTCGCCGCGCAGGCGCCGCACCGCGAAGTCGTGCGCCCGGTCGACTTCGCCACCAGCCAGGACGACAACCTCTTCTCGTTGCAGCGCTCGCAGGAGCAGATCCACGCCTACGAGACCGCACTCCAGGAACTCGACCGTGGCGAGCACCAGGCCGCGGTCGAACGGTTGCACCGGTTGCTGCAGGCCGACACCGGCGGCGTCGTGCCGGTCGGCCCCGGGCGCTACGTCGGGCTGCGCGTCGCGGTGGTCGTGGCGATGGCGAACCTGCCGGCGGCAGCCCAGCAGGCCTACGAAGACCTGGTGCGTCGCGAGGCCGGAGCCTTGCGGGCGCCGCTCGCCCATCTTTCTCCGGAGCAGCTGCTGCTCGCCGCCGAACGTTTCCCCGCCGCCGAACTCGGCCGCGCCGCGCGGCTGCGCCTGGGCGACCTGGCGCTCGAGCGCGGCGACGGCCTCGAGGCCGCCGGCCACTACCGGCAGGCGCTCGACGCGACCACGATCGGCAGTCGCGACGAGCTGCGCGTGTTCCAACGGCTGCAGCAGGCGCAGGTGCTGTGCGACCCGCAGCTCGCCCGCGCCGAGGCCAGCCTGGGGCAGCTCGACGCCGTCGGCGACGACCTGCTGCAGGTGCTGCCGACCACGACCGGCGTCGAACCGGTGACCAACCTCGGCGGTTCGGGAGGCGGAGCGGCTCCGAACCAGGCGCCGACCGGCAGCCTGACGACGATCTGGAGCGACGAGGTCACCGCCCCGTTCTTCGACCGCTCGGAGAGCGGCCAGCATGCGATGCACGCGGTCGGCGGCCTCGACGGCATCTACGTCAACACCGGCCACGCAGTGCTGGCCCTCGATCCGCTGCGGCGCAGCCGGGCCTGGTCGACGATCTCGCCGATGCGCGACGAGACACACGACTACCGCGACAGCTGCAACAACGACACGGTGCTCGCCTGCAGCATCGACGACGACCTGGTGGTCGCCGCCCTGCAGGTGCCCGATCGGTCGGTCAACGTCGACTTCAACGGGGGCCTGCGGATCATGTGGAAGATCCCGCAACGGCGCCTCTACGCATTCGACCGCCGCAGCGGCAAGTTGGTCTGGCAGCACTTCGACGAGCTGGACGGTCCACGCACCCGACGCTTCAAGGGTCACGACTCGTGCGGCAACCCGCTGCTGCTCGGCGACACCGTCTACGCACCCACCCACGACCGGCCCGGCGCGATCCAGTTCTGTGTGGCGGCCTACGAGGCCCGCACCGGCCAGCCGAAGTGGCGGCGTCTGATCTGCAGCAGCCAGCAGGACGTCAACATGTTCGGCAATGCGCAGGCCGACTTCACCGCGTCGCCGCTGCGCCACGCCGGCGGTGTGCTGTTCGGCGCGTCGAACCTCGGCGTCGTCTACGCGCTCGACGCGGCGACCGGCAGGGTGCGCTGGATCACCGCCTACGAGGTGGTGCGCATGCCGCGCGTGTCGATGCACCGCCAGGTCGAACGCACGGTCTACTTCGCGAACAATCCACCGGTGGTCTTCGATGGCGTCGTCTGCAGCACACCGCTCGACTCGCAGTTCGTGCTGGCCCACGATGTCGAGACAGGACGGCCCCTCTGGCGACTCGCGTCGGAAGCGACCATCGCCGGCACCGACCACCACGTGCAGTGGCTCTGCGGTGTGCTCGGGTCGGAGTTCGTGCTGGCCGGCGCCGGCTGTGTCGCGGTCGCCCCGCGCCCTCTGGGCGACAACTCCGGCCAGCCGGCCGCGCGCTCGCTGGTGGCTCCGGACCAGCTCGTGGTGCGCCGCGAACGAGGCCAGGCCCGCCCGGCACTCACCGCGGATCGCCTGTGGGTGCCACGCCCGGACCGCCTGCTGGCGTTCGACGCCACCGGAGCCCTGGTCGAGACCGTGCGATTGCCTCGCTGGCAGCCCGGCAACCTGCTGTTGGTCGGCGGGCTGGTCGTCTCGCTGCGTCAGCGCAGCTGCGACGTGATCGCCGACCCGGCAGGCCTGCTCGATCGGTTCGAGGCGAAGGTCGAAGCGACGCCCGACGACCCCGAGGCGCTGCTGCGACTCGCGTCGTTGCGGCGCGCCCTGTTGCCCGAAGACGCGACCTCCGAGCAGATGGCACCGGTACTGGCGGTCTACCGCCGTGGTGTGGCCGCCTGCAAGAAGGCCGGCCTCCCCGACCAGCACCCGACCCACCTGGCCCTGCGGAGCGAGCTGTACGAACACGCGTTCCGGCAGGCCCGGACCAGCCTCGCCGCCGGCCGCGCCG
>JAEUHU010000506.1 GCA_016793305.1 Planctomycetota bacterium | reverse complement strand
CCGACCGTCATCGTCGCGTAGAGCCGGTGCTCCTCGCCGACGTAGCCGATGCGCGCGCGCTCGGCGGGGCCGAGCCGGGCGCTGTCGACGCCGAACACCTGGGCCTGCCCCGCGTGCGGCCGCAGGAAGCCGAGCAGGATGCGCAGCGCCGTCGACTTGCCCGAGCCGTTGCGGCCGAGCAGGGCGTAGACCTGGCCCGGTTCGATGCGCAGGTCGAGCCCGCGAAGGACGACGCGAGAACGGAACCAGCGCTGCACGCCGGTGAACGCGACCACGGGATCGTTCATGACGGACTCTCCTTGCCCCCACCGAAGTCGATCTGCTCGAGACACTGCCGCAGCGCCTTCTCGACGTCGGCCGCGGTGAAGCCGAGGTGGAAGGCCTCGGTCGCCGCCTTGCGCAGCAACGCCTGCAGCTGCCGCCGCCGCTCCGCCGTCGCCAGCTCGCTGCCGCCGCCGGTCAGGAAGCAGCCGGCGCCCTGGCGGCGCACGATCACCCCGTCGCGCTCGAGCGCCTCGTAGGCGCGCACGACGGTGTTCGGGTTGATGCCGAGGTCGCGCGCCAGCTCGCGCACGCTCGGCAGCTTGTCGCCCGCCTGCGCCTGGCCACGCGCCACCGCCGTCTTGACGGCGAACACCACCTGTTCGAACAGGGGCTCGGCGGAGGTCGGGTCGACGCGGATCAGCATGGGCGCTCGCAGTGTTTCTACTGTTCTAGTGCAACTAGAACAGTCGTGCAAGCCCCGAAGGCCGCTTCGCGCCGACTACTTCCTGGCGCCGGCCTGCTCCAGCAAGGTCACGGCCTCGGCGTGCCCCCCGTCGCGGGCCACCGACAGCGCCGTGCGCCCGTCTTCGGCGACGACGTCGACCTTGGCGCCACGTTGCAGCAGCACGCCCAGGACGTCCGGATTGCCGTGCACTGCCGCCAGCATCAGCGGCGTGAAGCCGGTGGCATCGGTCGCCTCGACCTGGGCCCCGGCCTCGAGCAGGATGCGCACCAGATGCTGGTAGGGTCCCGCCCCCCAGCACGCCGCGGCGAGCGGCGTGCGGCCGAAGCGGTCCTTCGCTTCGAGCGGCGGCTTCCTGGTCAGCAGGAACGCGACGAAGTCGTCCTGGCCCCGCTCGGCCGCGGTGTGCAGCGGCGTGGCATTCTCGTCGGACGTCACCGCGGCGACGTCCGCACCAGCCTCGCACAGCACCTGGGCGACCTCGACCCGACCCAACAAGGCGGCGCTGTGCAGCGCCGTGCGCCCGGAGCCAGGCAACTGCGCCTTGGCCCATTCCGGGTGGGCGGCGAGGCCGGCCCGCACCTCGTCGACCTTGCCCATCGCGGCGAAGTCGGTGAACGTGGCGAAGTCCGGCGGTGCTGGCACGCCGCAGGCGGCGAACCCGAGGACCGGGGACAGGACGAGGAACGACGCGGAACGGGGCGTGCGCATGGCGATGTGTCGCCGCGCATCATGGCGAGCGCTTCGTCCCCACGCACGAGCGCCGCAGGGACTGATCCCTTGGCTGTTGGTGCCGACCTCCTGCGATCCCAGGATTCGGCAGGACGGGCCGACGGCGCCTCCAGTTGGGGGGCTGTGGCAACACCAACACTCAAGGGATCAGTTTCCGCGGCGCACCCGCTCAACGCCGCTTCGACCGGACCGCCACCGCGCGGCCGCCATTGCGACCACCAGCTTGCCCCGCCGCCAGATCCGGCGATCGGTCGCCCGGCACGTGATACCGCTGCAGGATGCGCGGCATCGCTGCCTTCGCCGCCGCGCTGTCGAGCAGCACCGTGGCGCCACTGCTCATCTTCAGCACCACCTCGCCGCGTGCCCGGTCCATGTGCGCGACGAAATCGCGCATGTCGACCGGCTTGTGCCCGCCCACCTCGACCACGACGTCGTTGGCGAACGGCTCGTAGCCGACGTTCACCGCGTCGGCGAGCACCTGCGCCAACACCACCACTTCCTGCTGCTCCCGCTTGCGCAACCCGGAGTAGTAGAGGTGCAGCAGCTCCTTCGGCGCCTTGTCCCACCAGTGTTCGCCCCAGATGCGCAGGAACTCGGCGGTCAGCCGCTGGAACACCAGCCCTCCGTAGAGGAACCACATCGGCCGGCGGTCGAACTCGGTGCGCGGCACCAGCCACGCCATCGGCTGCATCGTCATGCGCACGGTCACCGGCTTGCCGGCGCGCAGCACCTTCGCCGAAACCACGTCGCCGCAGTGGTGGTCGCCGATCACCGCGTCGAACTGGCAGCGATAGCGACCGCGGTAGCGCACCGTGCCGTTGTCGGCGATGCGCAGCCCGTCGAGCTCGGTCAGCACGTCGCCGGCCTGCAGGTGTCCACAGGCGCTCGAGCCGAACTGCACGGCCGTGATCAGCACGCCGCTGTGGGCCGGCTTCATGCCGAGATGCGCGCGCAGGGCCTTGTTCTCGAGCGGCTGCGTGGTGATGCCGATGCCGGGCACCTGCGGGTCCTTGCCCTTCTGCACGCCGGCGAGGAAGCGCTCGAGGATCGGGGCCGGCACCATCTCGCCGATGTTCTCGGCGTCGGGCAGCGCCTGGAACGCTATGCCGACCACCTTGCCGCGCGCGAACACCGGGCCGCCGCTGTTGCCTTCGTTGATCGCCGCGTCGACCGTCACCGCCAGCAGGTGCCGCTGGCTGTGTTCGTAGCGCTGCACCTCGATGCGCGACACCACGCCCTCGGTGATCGACACTTCCTCGCCGCCGATCGGATAGCCGACCACCTGCACCGCCTCGCGCAGCCGCGGCAGCTCGCCGATCTTCGCGGGCGCGATGCCGCGGGTGAACGCAGCAGCCTCGACCTCGAGCAACGCCAGGTCGCAGTCGTGGCTGATCGCCACCACGCGCGCCGCCACCTTGCTCGGATCGTCCTGCTTCTGCACCTGCACGAAGGTCGAGTTCGCCACCACGTGTGCGCCGGTCAGGATGCGCTGCGAACCCACGATCACGCCCGAGCCGGTGCTGCCGCGCGGCGCCACGCTCTGCCAGGGGCACTCGTAGTCGGGATCCTGGTAGGTGCTGTAGACGCGGACGACTTGCGGGTGGGTCATGGATCGGTTCGCCCCCGCATCCACCGGGATCGGGGGCGAACAGGCTAGCCAGGCGGCGCGGGTGCGGAAGGGCGCAGAACCGGCGGGTGCTCAGCCCGGGCCAAAACGGGGAACCCCCGGTTACACTCGAGTCGTCCAAGGCCGTGCCCCAGGCCCTGGCCTCGTTTCGCCTCCCACCCATGATCCGATCCGCACTCGCCGCGTTGACGGCGTTCACGGCGGTCTCCGCCGTCGTTTCCGCGCAGACCATCGATCCCGTCGGCCGCATCCACCCCGCGGCCCGACCGCTCGGCCAGGTTGCGAGCCTGGCTGTGCCGGTGATCGACCGCCTGGCGATCTCGCAGGAGGACGTGCGACGCCGCCAGAGCAGTCTGCCCGCGCGCTATGCCATGCCGTTCGCCGTGCAGGCGAACCCGACCACGCACGGCTCGTGGGACACGCTCGACGCGACCTGGTCGCTGTGGCGGTTGCGCATCCAGGCGCCCAACAGCAGCCACGTGAACCTCGGCTTCCAGCAGTTCAGGATGCCGGCCGGCGCGCGGATGATGGTCTACTCGTCGGACTACACGTCGATCCTGCGGCCCTTCGACGCCACCGACCACTCGCCGACCGGAGAGCTGTGGACGCCGATCGTGGGCACCGACGAGATCGTCGTCGAGGTCTACGTGCCGACCGCGTCGCGGCCGCAGGTGGCGCTCGACTTGATCCAGATCGGCTCCGGCTACCGCTTCTTCGGCGCTGGCAACGACGCGCTAGGCGTCGACGGCTCGGGCTCGTGCAACGTCGACGTGACCTGCGCGCAAGGAGCGGCCTGGGCCAACGAGATCCCGGCGATCGCGGCAATGTCGTCGTCGGGCTCGATCTTCTGCACCGGAGCGATGATCAACAACACGCTCCAGGACGGCCGCAACTTCTTCCTCACCGCCGACCACTGCGGAGTCACCAGCGGCTCGGCCGGTTCGCTGATCGTCTACTGGAACTACGAGAATGCCACCTGCGGCGGCAGCGGCGCACCGCTGACGCAGTTCACGTCGGGTGCCACCTGGCGGGCAGGCAGCGCCACCTCGGACTTCACGCTGCTCGAGCTCAACAGCACGCCGAACGCGGCCTGGGGCATCACCTACGCCGGCTGGAACCGGAGCTCCGCAGACTCCTCGTCCGCTGTCTGCATCCACCACCCGAGTGGCGATGCGAAGAAGATCTCGTTCGAGAACAACGCGACCACGACCACGACCTACCTCGGCACGACCAGCCCGGGCAACGGCAGCCACATCCGGATCATCGACTGGGACACGGGCACGACCGAGCCGGGCTCGTCGGGCTCGCCGCTGTTCGATCCGAACCACCGGATCATCGGGCAACTGCACGGCGGCTACGCAGCCTGCGGCAACAACCTGTCCGACTGGTACGGCCGCTTCTCGGTTTCCTGGACCGGCGGCGGGACCAACAGCTCGCGGCTGTCGAACTGGCTCGACCCGAACAACTCGGGTGCCACGACGGTCGACACGCTGGTCCCGGCCGCCAGCGTCGTGGCGACCGCGACGACCTTCGGCGTGGGTTGCTACCAGAGTTTCGGCTCGATCGCCCAGTCGTTCGCAGCCAACACGTTCGACCTCGGCGGCACGGTCGCCACGCCGCGCGTGATCCGCTTCACGCCGGTCGCTGGCGGCTACTCGGTGAGCGACGGCACACCCGCCTGGTTCACGCCGACCAGCGCCAGCCTCGCGCACGGCGACGATGCGCTGACGACGCATGCGCTGCCGTTCTCGTTCAACTTCCCTGGCGGCACGACCACCTCGGTGCGCATGGTGTCGAACGGCTTCCTGTGGCTGTCGAACACGCAGACGTCGGTCGACTACAGTCCGACGGTCGGTGAGCTCGCGAGCGGCGCCGCCCGCTTCGCCCCGGCCTGGATGGACCTGGCCCCGAACGTCGCCGGCACGACGCACTTCGACGTCGATCCGAGCAATACGGCCGTCTACTTCACCTGGAACGGCGTGCCCCACTACACGACCGGCACCTACGGCGCCGGCAACACGTTCCAGCTGGTGCTGCGCAGCAACGGGGAAGCCGAGTTCCGCTACCGCGCGATGCCGAACCAGATCGACCTCGCGGTGGTCGGATGGTCCCGCGGCGGCGTGGGTGTCCCGCCGAGCACCGACCTGTCCACCGAACTACCGAAGACGGTCACCAGCGATGCTCCGGGCCTGACCCTGACACCGGTCAACCGGCCGATCATCGGCACGTCGCATCTGATGGTGTTCGGCAACGTGCCGAACCCAGCCGCCAGCACGGCCGTGTTGGTGCTGGACTACGCGAGCATCCCCGGCGGCATCGACCTCGGCTATGCGGGCGCCCCAGGCTGCAACCAGTACCTGAACACGACGATCCTCGTCATCATGCCGCCGCTGGCCGGCCCCTCGACGCCGTGGACGCTGCCGATCCCCCCCAACCCGACGCTGGTCAACTCGCACATCTACCTGCAGACCGCCTTGCTCGTGCCGCTGGGCTCGAACCCGGCGAACGTGCTGGTCTCGAACGCACTCGACCTGATGTTCGGCAACATCTGAAACTGATCCCTTGCGTGTTGTCGCAGCGGTTCTCCGCGATTTCTGCGACCGCTGAGCAGAACGAGACACATTGCTCCCGCCTCGCACCGTGTCGGTGCAGGCGAGGAGAGTCATGGTCTTCACGCCCCCGTTCTGCCCGTTCCAGGCCTGTCCGAACCACCTGCAGCCAACCCGCAGGTTCTTCATCTACCACGGCTACTTCGACCCGAAAGGGCGAACGAAGCGCGAGCAGCGGTTCCGCTGCAAAGCGTGCCGCCACACCTTCTCGGAACCGACCTTCCGCCTCGACGGCGGCGATCGGCGGCCCGAGGTCAACCCGAGGCTGTTCGAGGCGCTGATCAGTGGAGTCGGCTACCGGCAGTCGGCCCGCAACCAGAAGATGGGCGTCTCGGCCCTGCAGCGGAAGGCGCGCAAGCTCGCCCGCCACGCCGGCTTCCTGCACGAGAACCTCAGCGCCCGACTGCCCGCCGGCCGCGTCTACCAACTCGACGAAGAGGAGACCTACGAGCACGCCTCGATCCGCACGCTGACGATGCCGGTGCTGATCGAGCGCGAGCACTGGTTCGTGGTCACCACCGAGGTCGGCTCGTCGCGCCGGTTGGCTGCGCAGGGCACGGAACGTCGAGCCTGGCAGGATCGCGAAGAACTGCTCGTCGGGCCGCGGCCCGACCAGAGTCGCGAGTGCGTGCTGAAGGTGATGCAGGATCTCGATCGCCGAATCGAAGGCAGCGACCTGGTGCTGGAGACCGACCAGAAGAGCAGCTACGCGACGATCGCGAACGAGGTGTTCGGCAAGCGCGTCGTGCACCTGACGACGTCGAGCAAGCAGGCCCGGACGACATGCAATCCGCTGTTCCCGATCAACACCACACTGGCGATGACCCGGGACAACCTCGGGCGCTTGCGCCGCCAGTCGTGGCTGGTGACGAAGAAGGGCGAGTTCCTGCGCGGCCACATGAACCTGTTCCTCGCCTACCGGAACTACGTGCGCAAGCGCTTCAACCGCGACAAGGAGCCTCACAGCCCTGGCGTGCGGCTGGGCCTGCTGCCGCGCAACCTGACCGTCGCCGAGGCGCTCGGTTGGCGGCAGGACTGGGGGCCGCGCAGCATCCATCCGCAGAGCCAAGACGGCCGCCGTTCCATCGGCTTGCCCGTCGCGACCACCGCGTGACGGGCGGCCGCATCAGGGTTGCGCCACCCCGGGGAACGGAGGCAGCACCAACACGCAAGGGATCAGTTTGGGATCAGAGGAACCAGTCGCGCGCTTCCGGCGCCGGAGCGTCCTTCGGCAGCGGCTTGCCGGCCTCGATCATCTCCTCGAGCCACCAGTTGGTGCTGTTGTAGAGGCAGGTGACCTCGCGGCACTCGTGGCTCGCGTCGAAGTCGGCGAGCAGCTTCGCCGTCGCGTGCTGCGCGGCGGCTGGGACCTGCCACAGCTCCTTGCCGCCGAGCTTGGCCTTCTCGACACCTCGGTGTGCCGGGCAGTTGAACGAGCCGAGCGGCGTCACCACTTGGCGCAGCATCTGCATGTGGCAGACGCGGGGCTGCTTCGTGTAGTCACGCCAGTTGCCAGCCATCAGCACGCGCAGGTTGGTGCTGGCGAGCACGCGGAAGCCCGGGCGCACGACGTTGCGTGCCTCGGCCAGGTTCGTCTGGATGCGCGCGACCACGGCCTGCAGTTCGGCCTCGGTCTTCGCCGGATCCATGACCTCGGCGCCGTCCTGCTGGCGCTCGAGGAACGGCTTGAACGAGATGTAGTCGAACATCGCGTCGCTGGCGCGCTTGCTCGCCATCACCATCTCCTGGATGTTCTCGATGATCTTCACGTCACCGCGGCTGCCGCCCTTCCACGTGATGACGAACGAGAAGCCGAGCTGCACCGCCGGATTGGCGGCCTTGATCTTCGGCATCCAGCTGCAGATCTCGTCGAGCGTCAGCGTCTTGCTCGACGGGTTGTGCATGCGGCGGAACACCTCGTTGCTGCCGCTGTCGAGCGACAACCGGATCCAGTCGCCCTCGGTGAAGAACGGGGCCGCCGCCAGCAGCCGGTCGCCGCGACTGCCGTTGCTGACCACCGCGACCGACAGCCCGAGCTGCTTCAGGAACTCGACGATGCCGGCGAAGCCGGGATAGAGCGTCGGCTCGCCACCGCCGATCAGGATCACGCTCTTCAGCCCGCGCTCGGCCATGCGCTGCAGGCTGTCGCGCAGTTCCTGGTCCTCGTGGCGCACCTTGCTGTTGAGGATGTCCCAGTCGATGCAGTGGTCGCAGGCGTAGTTGCAGGCCGTCGTCAGGTCGAGGTTGATCGACAGCGGCGCCAGGTCGGGCAGGTCTGGGGCTGGCTTGCCCGCGGCCTTGGCGGCGCGCTGCGCGCGTTGCCACTCCACGTAGTCGACCACCTTCGACCACAGGCTCGGCTGCTGCAGCTTGCGCGCGAAGTCGTGGACCTGTTCGACCGACTTGCCGTCGAGCGGCTTCTGCTCAGCCGCCGAGGCCGAGTTGCCGGAGGACGTCCGCGTAGAGGCGGAGGCGGAGGAGGATGGCGTCGGCGTGGGCTTCGGTTCGGTCACGGTTCCCTGCGTGGAGGTCGGTGAAGAAACCATACACGAGCTGGTGCAACGGATCCTGCACGGGTTCGGCCCGGCCGTCGGGTCGCACGAACGACTGGGTGTAGTTGGGCCCGATCCGGCGATCGATGCGGGCCCCGTCGACCTCGAGCCAGGCCGGGCGCGGCTGCGCCGGACAGTGTTGCAGTTCGAGCCGCACCGCGGTGACACCGGCCGGACCACACACCACGAAGCGCACCGTGTTCCTCGCCGCCGCCGGCGACGGGTCGTCCTGTTCCACCTGTTCGACGCGAGCCGAGCCCGACAGCGGCACGAGGGCCTGCAGCAGGCTCAGCACGTGCGACAGGGAGTCGACCACCATCGCCGGCCCTGGCCAGCCCGGTCCGAGCCCCATCGCCAGCTGGCGCACCGGTCTCCCCAGTCGCTCGGGATACAGCGCCGCGAAGGCCGGCAGCACGAACGGCCACTGGCAGTTCTCGACCAACAGCAGGGAACGGGCCCGAAAGCGCTCGACGCAGGCGACCCCGAGGGCTTGGTCGGCGGCCCCGACCAGCGGCTTCTCGCACAGACACGGGATGCCGGCAGCCAGCGCCGCTTCGAGTCCGGCGAGGTGCCCCGGCACCGGGGCTGCGACCAGCAGCGCGTCGACCCCGCGCGCCAGCGCGGCTGGGTCGTCGGCGACGGCGACGGGATGGCCGAGCTGCGCCGCCAGTTCGCGGGCGACCGAGTCGGTGCGCGCGCGTTCCCGTCCCGCGATCGCTACAACCCGCGCCCCGGCCAGAGCGGTGGCGCGCGCCAGATAGGGCCCGAGCCCCTGCCGTGTGCGGCCGGCACCGAGCAGGCCGACCCGCAGCGGGCCGGCACCGGGACTGGGTTCTCTGGGCGAGGCGGTGGACGGCATCACGGCGAGGGGAGCAGCCTACGACGGCCGACAGGGACTTTCCGTGCGGTGGCCCACGATTTGAAACGCTGGCGCAGGGGCGGCTTCGGTCGCCCCGCGATCTTCCGCCTGGCAGCCACTGCCAGGCAAACTTCGGAACGTCAGGGGAACTCGGGCCGCCCGGCCATCAGCCGGGCGGCCCACATTTTCTTCCCGGCCGGGAGCTCTCCGTCGGCGCGGCCTTGGCCGTTTCTTCCTCCTGGGCACGCTGTCGTCCGCGTGATCGGCAGGCGAAGCTGTCGCCATGCCCGGTCCGGCCTCGCTCGTGTTCCGCCTCGCCGTCGGTCTGCTGCTCCTGGCGAGCCACGCAGAAGGCCAATCGCCACGGGTGCACACCGACCGCCCCGCCGGCAAGGCGCTGCTGAAGCTGCCGAAGGAAGAGGACACGTTCGGCTTCGTGGTGTTCGGCGATCGGACCGGCGGCCCGCCCGAAGGCATCGAAGTGCTGAAGCAAGCGGTCGCCGACGCCAACCTGCTCGACCCGGATCTGGTGATGACCGTCGGCGACCTGGTCAACGGCTACAACGCGCAGGACGCCTGGATGGCGCAGGCCGAGGAGTTCAAGGCGGCGATGGCCGGGCTGCGCATGCCGTGGTTCCCGGTGGCCGGCAACCACGACGTCTACTGGCGTGGCGAGGGCAAGCCGGTCGGCGAGCACGAGGGCAACTTCGAAGCGGTGTTCGGGCCGCTGTGGTACGCGGTGCAGCACAAGGGCTGCTGGTTCGTGGTGCTCTACAGCGACGAAGGCGATCCGAAGACCGGCGAGAAGAACTTCAACAAGCCGTCGTGCCAGCGCATCAGCGAGGCCCAGTTCGCCTGGCTCGACCGCACGCTGACGCAGGCGAAGGGCGGCAAGCACGTGTTCGTGTTCCTGCACCACCCGCGCTGGCTGCCGCAGTACGGCGACGACTGGCAGCGGGTGCACGAGCGGCTCGCGGCGGCCGGCAACGTCACCGCGGTGTTCGCCGGACACATCCACTGCATGCGCTTCGACGGCCTGCGCGACGGCATCCAGTACTACACGGTCGCCTCGGTCGGCGCGCACCTCGGCATGGACGCACCGCAAGCGGGCTTCCTGCACGAGTTCCACGTCGTCACGGTGCGGCCGGGCGGCATCCAGGTCGCCGCGGTGCCGGTCGGCACGCTGCTCGATCCGCGGGCGATCACCGGCGCCATGAACGACGACGTCGAGCGGGTCCACGAGCAACTGCGCGTCGAAGCGACGGCGCTGGTGGCGGCCGGGGCGGGGCCGGCGATCGCCAAGGACGGGGCCACCGACGCGCTGCTGACGCTGCAGGCGCACAACCCGGCGGACCGACCGATCGAACTCGAACTGCTGCCGCTCGGCGCCGACTGGCAGTTCGGGCCGGACCATCAGCACCTGGTCGTGCCGGGCAAACAGACGGCGAGCACGACGTTCGCGCTGCGGCGCAGCGGGACTGCGGGGCGGCCGTTCGCAATGCCGCAGCTGCAGGTCCGCGTCGACTACCTCGCGGCCGATCGGCGCGTGCAGCTGCCGACGCGCACACTGGCGCTCGACGTGCCGGCCCCGGCGGACCTGGAGCTCGGGCCGGCCCCGGCGCACAACGGCGCCCTCGTGCTCGACGGCAAGACCGCGTGCGTGCAGGTCGCCCCGACCTGGTTGTCGCTGCCGGACGGACCGTTCACGGTCGAAGCCTGGGTGCGTGGCGACGACTGGACCGGGCGCCGTGGCCTCGTCGCACGCGCCCAGGACAGCGAGTTCGGCCTGCTGGCGCAGGACGGTGCACTGCGCTTCTCGGTGTTCCTCGGCGATCGCTACGCCACCGCGAAGAGCAGCGGTGCCGTTCTGAAGGCTTCGACGTGGCATCACGTCGCCGGCGTGTTCGACGGCCGCGAGGTCCGCGCCTACGTCGACGGCGTGTTGGTCGGCAGCGTGCCCGGCAGCGGCCCGCGCAAGCCGAACGAACTGCCGCTGTTCGTCGGCGCCGATCCGACCGGGAAGGGCAGACCCGGTTCGTGGTTCCAGGGGCACATCGACGACGTGCGCATCAGCCAGGTCGCGCGCTACCAGGGCGAACGCTTCGTGCCGCCACCGCAGCTGCAGCCCGACGCCGACACCGTGCTGGCCCTGCCGTGCGACGTCGACTTCGGGCCGTGGACCGCCGACGCGAGTCCGTTGCACCGTCACCCGCTGCGCGTGGGCACGGCGCACTGCACGCTGGAGCCACGGCCTGGCGCGCGCTAAGCAAGGGGCGATGACCTCGTCCCCTCGGGCGCGCGCCCGCCACCGCTCGTCGCCGCAGGCGACCAAGCCGAAGTCGAAGCCTCGAGCGAACGCGAAGCCACTGACCGCGCGCACCGCCGACCGCCACGTGCTCTACCAGAAGTCGGTGCAGGCCCCCGAGGCCGACGCACGCTTCTACGACCGCTGGTTCCGCAAGTACGCCGGCCGACCGCTGCGGCTGCTGCGCGAGGACTTCTGCGGCACGGCGGTGCTCGCCTGCCATCACGTGAAGCGCCACCCGGAGAACCGCGCGATCGGCGTCGACCTGCACTGGCCGACACTGGCCTGGGGCCGCATCCACAACGTGCGGCCGCTGCTGTCCGAAGCCCAGCAGCAGCGCCTGCAGCTGCTGCAGAAGAACGTGCTCGAGGTGCAGAAGCCTGCCGCCGACGCGATCCTGGCGCTCAACTTCTCCTACTCGGTGTTCAAGGTGCGCGCCGACCTGCTCGCCTACCTGAAGAACTGCCATCGCTCGCTGCGGCCCGGCGGCGTGCTGTTCCTCGACGCGTGGGGCGGCCCCGACGTGCTGCAGGCGAAGACCGACAAGACGCGCCACAGAGGCTTCGTCTACGAGTGGGAGCAGCGTCGCTACGACCCGATCAGCCACGACATCGAGTGCGCGATCCACTTCGCGTTCCCCGACGGCACGCGGCTGCGCGATGCGTTCGTCTACGAGTGGCGGCTGTGGACGCTCGCCGAGCTGCGCGAGCTGTTCGCCGAAGCCGGCTTCACGACGATCGACGTGCTGTGGGAAGGCACCGACCAGGCGAGTGGCGGCGGCAACGGCGTGTTCCGCAAGACGGTGCGCGGCGGCATGGACGAGGCGTGGATCGCGATCGTGGTCGGCCAGAAGGCGAAGTGAGCCCCGGCTCGCGGGCCCGGTTCGCCCGCCGTTCGGCTCGGTTCGGCCGGTCCCACCGGACAGCCGCAGCGCCGGAGTGAGCGAGCGCCCGTTCCAGCACCGCTGGGCCTCCTGGTGGCCTTGCGCAGCGCCGGCCGCTTCGCACAATGCTCGCCCCCAGCACTCGGCCCGGTGGCGACCACGCCTCCCGCGGCCCCGAACCAAACAACCCATGAACAAACTCGTCATCCTCGGCGCCGGCAAGATCGGCCGCATGGTCACCCACCTGATGGCCACCTGCGGCGACTACGCGGTGCACGTCGGCGACGTCGCGCAAGCCGCCGTCGACTCCCTGACCAAGAAGTATCCCCAGGTGAAGGGCCAGGTCGTCGACTTCGCCTCGGCCCAGAGCCTCGACAGCCTGCTGAAGGGCGCCTTCGGCGTGATCAGCTGTGCCCCCTACCGCTGCAACCCGCTGATCGCCGAGCGGGCGAAGGCGAACGGCGTGCACTACTTCGACCTGACCGAGGACGTCGAGGTCACCAACCACGTCAAGAAGCTCGCCGAGGGCAGCAAGACCCTGTTCGCGCCGCAGTGCGGGCTCGCCCCCGGCTTCATCACGATCGCCGCGACCCACGTGATGAAGGACCTGACCGACCTGACCGACGTGCGCCTGCGCGTCGGTGCCCTGCCGCGCTTCCCGAGCAACCGGCTGCAGTACAACCTGACCTGGAGCACCGACGGGCTGATCAACGAGTACTGCAACCCGTGCGAAGCGGTGCTCAACGGCGAGTTCGTGATGGTGCCGCCGATGGAGCAGATCGAGCGGCTGACGATCGACGGCGTCGAGTACGAGGCGTTCAACACCTCGGGCGGCCTCGGCACGCTCGGCATCACGCTTAAGGGCAAGGCGAAGAACGTCAACTACAAGACGATCCGCTACCCGGGCCACTGCGAGCTGATGAAGTTCCTGCTGCAGGACCTCGGCATGCGCGAGCACAAGGACGAGCTGGTCTCGATCTTCGACCGGGCCCTGCCCGCGACCCTGCAGGACCAGATCGTGATCTTCGTCAGCGCCACCGGCCGCCTGCACGGCAAGCTGACCGAGCGCACCTACGCGAAGACGATCTACCACCAGGTCATCGACGGCGAGACCTGGAGCGGCATCCAGATCACCACGGCCGCGGGCATCACCGCGATCGTCGACATGGTCGCCAAGGG
>JAEUHU010000477.1 GCA_016793305.1 Planctomycetota bacterium | reverse complement strand
GAGCGCGAACCGCGGCGTCTCGTCGCCGAGCAGTTCGACGTGCAGCGCGCCGGCGAGTTCGGGGGTGGCAGGCGCGCTGCTGCGCACGTCGCCGCTGGCCTGGCCGTGCAGATGCACCGCGAGCGTGCGCAGGTCGGCGAGGGCTTCCTGCACGTCGGGCGGCAGCGGCAGGCGCTGCGGGCGCACGCCGGTGATCGCACCGTCCCAGGCGAGTTCGAAGTGGTCGGCGCGCGTGGTGGTGGTCGCCGTGAGCCACGCGTCGTCGAACCAGCGTGGGCTGTGCAGGCGCAGCTCGATGCGGCCCTGCTGGCCGGGCTCGCCGAGCTCGGTGACGCGCAGGTCGACGATGCCCTCGTAGAGCCTCGCGGCCTGCCGATCGTCGAAGCGCAGCCGCACGTCGTGCAGCCGCGCCGAGTGCACCACGAACGGCAGGTCGAAGCGCCATGGGGAAGCAGCGCCGGCCGGCGGTGCGTCCGGCACGGCGGCGACCGGCGGTGCCTCGAGCCAGTCGCGTGGCAGCAGCAGCCGACCGTCGTTCTCGCGGCGCAGCTGCACCTCGGCGCCGGACACTTCGGCTTCGACCACCACCAGCCGGCCGAAGAGCAGGGCGCTCGCGTCGAGGTCGGCGGCGAGCGCCTTGGCGACGAACAACGGCGGCGCCTCGGGCGTGTCGACGGCGCGCACGACCACCGCTTCGGCTCGGAACGACGTGCCGAGCAGGCTGAGGTGGGCGGCGCCGACCTGCAGGTCGAGGCCGGCGAACGAGGCGCCGAAACGCAGCAGCGGCTCGAGGAACAGCGCCAGCAGCACGCGGCCCACGACGGCTGCGACCAGCAGCCGCCACAGCCAGCGTCGCCACCACGAACGAGGCTTCGTCGGCGCGCTCATCGGGCGGCTCCCGACAGTTCGGCCGAGGCGGCGGCGCTCGCGTTCGCGGCCGCTGCGGCTGCGGCGGCGCGCAGCGCCTCGCGCCGTTGCCGTGCTGGCCCGAGCGGATCGAAGCCCGGGACCCCGGCCTCGTGCAGACGCAGCCAGTCGTCGGCGCGCACGCGCACCGCGGCGCTGCGGTCGGTCAGGGCCTCGCGGTTCTCCTCGGTGAGCATCGCCGTGAACTCGTCGCACGACCGGCACACCACCAGCATGCGGCGCAGCTCGAACGTGTCGTCGGTCGCAGCCCCGAGCTGGCGGCGCAGCGCCGCCGTGAGGCCCGGCGGCAGGTCGTCGCGTTCGAGGCGCGGCAGCAACGCCTGCAGCAGCGCGGCCTCGATCCGCACGGCCTGTTCACGGGCGTCGACCGGCAGCGTGGCCAGACCCGCGGTGATCTCGACCAGCGCGCGCTCGTCGGCCGCGAGCAGCAGGTCCGTGCAGCGCGGCAGCCGGTGCAGCTGCGCCAGCGCCAGCAGCGCCGGGCGCCGGTTGTGTTCGCCGATCGCCGCCAGGGCTCGGCGCCACAACGGCGATTCCGGGGGCCTCGCCGCGGGCTGCGTCGCCGCGGCCCGGGCTGCTTCGACCTGGGCCTCGTTGGCGCGTTCGTGCACGTGCACCACGAGACCGAACCCGTGGCCCGCAGCGCGTGCTGTCGAGTCCTCGGCCGGCACGTAGAGCAGCGCCGTGTCGCCGAGACGCAGCAGCTCCTGCAGCGGCAGTTCCTGGCGGGCGCTGGCAGGGGGCTGTGGGGCGATCACGGTCGCGGCGAGCGCGTCGCCGTTCGCCTCGAGGCGCAGCCACGGCAGGGTCGGCGACGCGAACTGCAGCAGCGCAGCGAGCCCGGGGGCGACGAACAGGCGGTCGGCGCCGAGCCCGGTCCGGTCGTCGGGCGAGGCCAGCCCGTCCAGGTGGGCTCGCAGTTCGGGGCCACCGCACCAGCGCGTGCCGATCGGCAGATCGGACGCCCCGCGGAACGGCTGGCCGCGGTCGCTGCGGATCGCCGCGGCGGCGAGATCGACGGAAATGCCCGGGGGAGGTGCGCGCAGGGCCAGCACTTCGACGTGTACCACCGCGGCGAGGCCGTTGGCCGGGGCGGCGGGTGCGGTGGTCGGACCCTCGGCCTGCAGCGGCACCACGCTGGGTGGGGCCGGTTCGGTGGGCAGCGGAGCCGGTGGCGAGGCGCAGGCCGCCAGCAGCAGGCTGCTGGCGAGCAGCGGGCGAGTTCGAGTCACGCGGCCACGGTACGGCCGACGCCACGCTTCGCAACGACCGGCTGGGCCGCTGCACGCTCGACTCGCGGTGCGGCGGGCCCTAGTGTTGCGGGGTCGTACTGCAGTCGTCCAACTCCCGATCCACGACCCCGGAGGCCTCTGTGTCCGCTGCCGCGCGTTCCGCCGCCATCCAGCTCATCGCCCGCAAGTCCCCCGTCGCCGTCGCCAACGCACAGGTCGAGCTGCCGCAGCTGTTCGGTGCGAACGTGTTCGGCCTCGAGCAGATGCGCACCCGGTTGCCGGAGAGCGCCTACAAGGCGCTGCGCTCGTGCATGGAGCACGGCCAGGAGCTCGACCACGCGTTGGCCGACCAGGTCGCCAACGCGATGAAGGAGTGGGCCGTCGAGCGCGGCGCCACGCACTTCACGCACTGGTTCCAGCCGATGACCGGCTCGACCGCCGAGAAGCACGACAGCTTCGCGTCGATCGAGAACGGCAAGCTGATCCTCGAGTTCAGCGGCAAGGCACTGATCAAGGGCGAGCCGGACGCGAGCTCGTTCCCGAGCGGCGGCCTGCGCGCGACGTTCGAAGCGCGCGGCTACACGGCCTGGGATCCCACCTCGCCGGCGTTCCTGCGCGAGACGACGAACGGCTCGACGCTGTGCATCCCGACCGCGTTCTGCAGCTGGACCGGTGAGGCGCTCGACGAGAAGACGCCGCTGCTCCGCAGCAGCGAGGCGCTGAACCGCGAGGCGGTGCGCCTGCTGCGCCTGCTCGGCGACGACCGCGTGCAGTACGTGGTGACGACGCTCGGTGTCGAGCAGGAGTACTTCCTGGTCGACCGCGACCTCTGGATGCTGCGCCCGGACCTGATCGCCACCGGCCGCACGTTGTTCGGCGCGAAGCCGCCGAAGGGCCAAGAGCTCGAGGACCACTACTTCGGGTCGATCCAGCCGCGCGTGCTGGCGTTCATGCAGGAGGTCGAGCTCGAGCTGTGGAAGCTCGGCGTGCCGGTGAAGACGCGCCACAACGAGGTGGCGCCGAGCCAGTACGAAGTGGCGCCGATCTTCGAGCGCTCGACCGTGGCCGTCGACCACAACATGCTGGCGATGGAGGTCATGAAGCAGGTGGCGACGAAGCACGGCTTCCACTGCCTGTTGCACGAGAAGCCGTACGCCGGCATCAACGGCAGCGGCAAGCACAACAACTGGTCGATGGCGACCGACGCCGGCGACAACCTGCTCGAGCCGGGCAAGAGCCCCGAGCAGAACATGCGCTTCATGGTGATGCTGGCGGCGGTGATGCGCGCCGTCGACACGCACGCCGACCTGCTGCGCACGACCATCGCGCACGCCGGCAACGACCATCGCCTCGGCGCCAACGAGGCGCCGCCGGCGATCCTGTCGATCTACCTCGGCGAGCAGCTGACCGACGTCGTCGACGCGATGATCCAGGGCACCGGCCGCGGCAGCGAACGCCGCCGCGACACCATGCGCCTCGGGGTCTCGGTGCTGCCGCCGCTGCCGCGGGACGCCACCGACCGCAACCGCACGTCGCCGTTCGCGTTCACCGGCAACAAGTTCGAGTTCCGCGCCGTCGGCAGCAGCCAGGCGTGCGGCCGCCCGAACGCGGTGCTGAACACGATCGTCGCCGACGCGCTGGCCTACATCGCCGGCGAGATCGAGAAGACGAAGGCGGCGAAGGGCCTCGAGGCGGCGATCAACGAAGTCGTCGTCGACCTGTTCAAGAAGCACCAGCGCATCCTGTTCAACGGCAACGGCTACTCGGCCGAGTGGCAC
>JAEUHU010000413.1 GCA_016793305.1 Planctomycetota bacterium | reverse complement strand
TCGGCCCGGGCAGCGCCCCCGCGTCGAGCTGGAACGTGCACTGCTGGATCGTCGTCGCGCCAGCCGGGAACGTCACCGTCTGCGCGGCACCGCGCGCGTCGACCAGCGTCGGCGCCGCGTCCCACTGCGCCTTGGTCCGCTTCGTGACCACGTAGAGGTCCGCGGTCTGCCCGACGAGGAACGAGTGGCGCGGGTCGATGCCGAGATGCACGGCGGACTGGCGGTTGATCGCCGACACGTGCTCGAAGAACGGGTAGGTCGCCAGCGGGCGACCAGCCAGCTGCGGCCGCGTCACCACGGCGAGCGAAGCTCCGTTCGACACGTCGAGGCCGGCGGGCACGTTCGGGTCGAGCACGGCCGCGGCGAAGTAGAGCTTCGCCCCGTGCAACGATTCGACGGCCGGCACGGCCAGCGGGAACGAATAGCCACCGGGCGGCACGATCCCGAGCGACACGACCCCGAGGCCCGGCGACAGGCCGAGCGGCACGGTGACGCCGCCGAACTGGGCGGGCCCGGGCAGCGAGTCGAAGGCGAGGAACGCCGGCAGGCCGACCGGCGCGCTGATCGCAACGGTGACCGAGCTGCCGATCGAGGCGATGCGATCGCTCTGCCCGTCGAGGGAGAGCGTCACCTGGGCGAGAGCCGGCCCGGCCAGCGCGAGCAGCGTGGCGGGCAGGCGGAGGGAGGACGTTCGAGTCACGGCGGTCATCCTGGGTAGGGCGGCCCGAAGCCGGGATCAGAGGTAGGTGAAGGTGGTGTTCACGGTGCAACCACCGGGCGTGGTCAGCACCACGGGCCGCACGCCCGACGGATTCGGCGGCGTCACGAACGTGACGACGGTCGCGTTGGTGGCGGTCACGGTCGCGGGGAGGCCATTGACGGTGACCGTCATGCCCGGCGCGAAGCCGGTGCCCAGCACGATCATCGTCGTGCCGCCGGTCGCCGGGCCGGAGTTGACCAGCGTGTTGGTGATCGTCGGCACGGGATTGAAGGCCCGAACCGCGGTCGCCCCGTCGGGGTTGGTGACCTGGAAGGTGGAGCCGCACGGCACACCGGCCGGCATCGCGAACGTCAACTGCGTGGCCGTCTTCACGATCGGCGCCACCACGGCGCCCCCGACCGTCAGCGTCGCGTACTGCGAGAAGTTGGTTCCCGTGACGGTGATCGTGCCGCCGACCGGAGCCGACAACGGCGTCAGGTTGGTGATGGACGGAGCCGGGGCGA
Organism: Planctomycetota bacterium; assembly: GCA_016793305.1. The sequence continues at coordinate 6,796 of JAEUHU010000413.1, read as the reverse complement.
GGCTGAACTGGATTGCGATGGCGTTGGTGAGCCCGATCAGGCCTGGATTGCCTGGGTCCGGCGCCATCAGCGCCTGGATCGTCAGCGGCATGTTGAGTCCGTAGCCGGCGGGCACGGTGAGCATGTGCGGGGCGATCGGGCTGCCGAGATCGATCGGCAGCTGCAGCGGGAAGCAGGCGCTGCCCCACGTCGTCGTCGTCACGGTCGAGGCGTCGGCGATGCCGAGGCCGGCGACCAGCAGGTACGGCGCCGAAGCGACGCCCGGCGGTGGGGCCACCGCGACGGTGAACGGATCGCCGACCAGCAGCTGCGCGGTGCGGAAGAAGCCGCCGATGCCGCCGTTCACGGTCAGCACGTCGTACGGGCCGCCGCTTCCGGCGCCGATGTTGCCCTCGTAGCAATCGGGCGGCACCTGCAGCGACGCCCAGCTCCACGAACGGATCTCCGCCGACTGCGTGGCGGCTCCCGTGCGCAGCGACGAAGTGAAGCCGACCCAGGCCTCACCGTTCAGCAGCCCGAGCCCGCCGGTGCTGCCGCCGGTCAGCTGGACGCCGCCGGCCTCGAAACTGAACGGGATCGTCAGCAGCGGGGTGTTCAGGTCGACGAGGTAGATGGTCAGCGTGCCGAGCTGGCCGCTGACGCCGGGCACGAACCGCACGCGCATCGAGCGCGGCGTGCTGTTCGACATGTCGACCGCCGGGGTGATGCGGGCGATCGAGACGCTCTCGATCTCGCTGTTGCCGTAGACGCCGACCGTGTGCACGGACAGTTCGTTGGCGCTGGTGTCGTCCAGCCAACCGTCCTGCACCGCGTCCATCTCGATCGCGAGGCAGTTGGTGATCGGCGTGGTCTCGAGGCCATAGCCATAGCCGATGCCCCAAGCACCGCCGCCGAGGGTCGTGGCTCCACCCAAGCCGCCGTGGATCACGAATGCGAGGCCTTCGGGCGCCGCCGACATCTGGAACTGGAAGGTCGTGTCGAAGCCCTCCGCGACCTTGGTCGGCACGGTGCGCCAGCAGCTGCCGCGCTGGCCGGCCGCGTTGATCAGCCGCACGGCCGTTCCGGTGCCGGTGGCCGAGCCGTTCAGGGTCAGCCCCGCGGTGCTCGCGAACGTCGGGTAGTCGAACGATTGGGCGACAGCGACCGCGCCGAGCAGAACGCCGGCGAGGCCGCGACCGAGGTGGGTCGGGTTCAAGAGGGTGTCTCGGGGGGCAGCGAGAAGGCGAGCCGTGGGGCGACGGCCAGGCGAGCACGGTAGCGCGTCGCCCACGAAGCGCACCCCCCCACTCGGGCCACGTCAGTGCGGCTTCGCCGGCTGCTGCCGTCGGTAGGTGGCGCGGAAGCTCTCGTACGGCGCACCCGTGCCGACGATCGAGTGACTGTTCGCGCCGACCGGAAACCCGTCGTCGTCGAACTGCATCAGCATGCGCTGCACCATCGGCTCGCCGTTCCACAGGCCGTGCGACGTGGCGAGCAGCTGGCCATCCTTGGTCCAGCGCCCTTCCATGGTCATCAGCTCGCCCATGTTGCTGAGGTAGTGGGCGACGAGGCACTGGCGCACTTCGTCGTAGGCCCAGAACACCTCGCCGATGTAGTGGCCCGGCAGACCCTCGGCTGTGCCCTCCGTGTGGCCGTGCAGCACGAGGCCGCCGAACCCCGACCGGAAGTCGTCGGTGCCGGTGATCTTCACGGTCGGTTGGCCCGGCCCCATCGCGAACAGGCCTTCGGTCGTGTAGCGCCCGGCTGTCTTGACCAGCCGCGCCAGGTCCGGGTGCGGCGCGCCACCGAGGAACGCAGCCCCGCCGAAGCCAACCTCGACCGCGTCGCCACCGCGTTGGAACGTGCCGTCGACGATCGCGCGCGACGAGCCTTCGGGGAGCAGCAGGTCTACCGTGTGGCGCAGCGTGTCGCCCTTCACCACGAGCGCCACGCGTTCGGCGTAGTCCTGATCGTGTTGCCGTTGCAGCGACAGCGTGGTCAGCGCACCGTCCGCGCCGGCGCGCAGGGTGTGCAGCTGCGCCAGACCGGTGTTGGTCACTCCGAGACGCACGAAGCGGCGATTCTCGCGATCCCAACCCAGGTAGGCGAAGGCGAGCAGGCGATCCGCGGTGCCCTCGAACCCGACGCGCAGGTCCTCGCGCAGGAAGTGCCCATCCAGCACCCACCGGTAGCTGCAGGCGGCCTGCCACTTGGTCTCCGCGTCGCCGGGCTCGCGCAGCACGCCACGGCCGGTCCAGTTGCCGACCAGCGGCGCCAGCACCTTCAGCTCGGCGGCGGGTGCGGGCACGCCGTCCTGGGCTGGTGCCTCGAGCACGAACAGGACGAGAGGGCAGGCGAACAGCGCGCGACGAAGTTGGGCCATGGGATCCTCGCTGCGGCATCAGACCGACGCCGTCGCGGTGCTTCGAGGCGGTGCACCAGAATCCGGCCGTGAGCCGTTCTCGCCCGACCCGGGACCACGCGGCCGACGACCGCCGCAGGCGAACCGCCCGGCCCGGAATCCTCGACAGCGCGCTCCGATGCGCCGCCCGTGCGTTGAGCCGCGCCGCGCTCGCGGCAATACTCCTCGCCCCACGATGGCTGCTCCCGACCTCTGGACCTGGCTCACCATTCCCGCGATCGGCGGCCTGATCGGCTGGAGCACCAACTGGCTGGCCGTGAAGATGATCTTCCGGCCGATCAAGAAGCGCCGCATCCTCGGCCTGTTCCCGGTGCAGGGCCTGATCGGCCGCCGCCAGCCGGAGCTCGCCAAGGCGATCGGCCGTGTGGTCGGCAACCACCTGGTCGAGCACAAGGACGTCGTGAAGAGCCTCAACAAGCTCGACTTCGGCGGCATCCTCGGCAACGTGCTCGACTCGGGCCTCGGCCCGAAGATCCAGGAGCTGCGCGGCCTGCCGTTGATCGGCGGCTTCCTGACCGAGGAGCGCGTCGGCAGCCTCAAGCAGTCGATCGTCGACAGCGTGATGGCGCACAAGGACAAGGTGCTCGACGAGGTCGAGAAGGGCCTGCAGAAGGGCCTGGACGTGCCCGAACTCGTCGAACGCAAGGTCGCCGGCTTCGCGATCGAGAAGCTCGAGGCGCTGATCCTCGACGTCGCCAGCAAGGAGCTGCGGGCGATCGAAGTGCTCGGCGGGGTGCTCGGGGTGCTGATCGGCTTGGCCCAGGTCGGCTTCCTCTGGTACCGCGCCTGACCGTTACGTCGTCGATCCTGTGCGATAGTGCACATCCCATGTCGGTCCGCCCCAACCCATCCCCCTGGCTCGCCCTCGGCGCCGTGCTGTTCGCCGCCGCGGCGAGCGCCCCGGCGCAAGAACAGAAGGTCGTCGGCTACCCCAAACGCGACCTGCTGTCGCCGTTCCGCAACCCGAGCGACGTCTACCTGCCGCCCGAGGAGCTGTTCCGCAACCTGCGGATCATGCAGGACCTCGCCGAAGCCGGCCGCGCGGAGAAGCGCTTCGACGACACCGGCCGCGAGGTGGTCGCCGACCAGGCCTGGGAGAAGGCCTACCAGGAGGTCTGGAAGATCGGCCTCGACGCCGCCTACCTCGCCAACATCATCCGGCTGCAGCGGCACGCACCCGATCGCAAGACGGCGTTCTTCGCCGGGTTCTACCTGGCCAACGCACACCAGGTGCTGCAGATCATCGAGCACATCCCCGGTGAGCCCGACCGCAACATCCGCCAGGCGATGTTCCCGCGCGCTGCGGAGTTCGTGCAGAAGCACCTCGGGCGCCGGTTCGGCGAGCTGAGCGACGACGAGAAGAAGGTGATCCGCGAGCTGCTGCCGCAGCCCGGCAGCCCGGCGGCGAAGGCGCAGGGCCTGGTGCGGCAGCCGCAGGACCAGGACACGCTGCACGACCTGCGCGTGGTGCCGTTCCTGCAGATGCTCGACCTCGACGACCCGCTCGACCAGGCGCAGGCACTGTGGTTCCTCGCAGAGGTGTTCCGCGTGCGGCTCGACCTGGCGCTGGTGTGGCTCGAGCCGTCGCTGCCGCGCCTGCGTCAGCTGCTGACGTCGCCGGACAAGCGGGTGCGCGAGCAGGCGATCACGCTGTTCGAGACGATCGGGCCGAAAGACCTGCGGCGCGCCCCGAGCGAGGGCCGCGAACTGCAGGAGTGGGCCGAAGAGGCGGCGAAGGCGCTGTTCCCGCCGATCCGCAACCTCAACGACGCGATACTGCAGCTGCACCCGAGCCCGGAACGCGACGCGATCGTCGAGGCCGGCGTCAAGTCGCTCGAGACCTCGGCGATCGGCGACGCCTACACGGGCAAGAGCGCCGACGGCCAGTGGGTGCGCGGCTTCCGGCTGCTGCGCCTGCCCGACGAGCTGAAGCCGTTGGCGATCCCGGTCGAGTCGGTGATCACCACCGTGAACGGCATCGCGACCCCCAACGCCGAGATCCTGCTGCGCACGGTCCGCGAGCAGCTGGCCCTGCAGAAGCACCCACGCCGGCTGATCGTCGAGTACGTGCTGAAGGGCGCGCCGCACGCGGTCGAGTACCGGATCCTGTAGCGGCGCTGCCCAGCACCCGCGGGACCGGGGCCTGGGCTCCACGCTGCGGAAGACCCGCAGGTGCTGCCGATACGGGGCGCATGCGCGCCATCGACCATCCCGCCCAGGAGGCCCGCCTGCTCGCCCGCGCCATCGCCGTGCTGCGGCAGGCCGAAGTGCCGGTGACGTTCGCCGAGCTGTGCCTGTCGCTCGGCTGCCAGGAACGTGCCCCCGGCGATCGCGAGGTGCTGCTGCTGAACGGGGCGGCGCGGCGCGAACGCGCCCAGCTCGCGCGGGCGCTCGAGCGCGCCGAGCGGCAGGGCATCGTGCGCCGCGCGGGTTCGTGCTGGCAGCTCGGCGCGTAGATCGCGCCAGAGGGACGTTCTCGGCACGTCGCCGGGCGCGCCGCCAGCCGCGGCGCCGTTGGACGCGAACGCGTCTCAGGCCTTCAGTTCGCCGCAGTCGGCGATCGTGACGTCGGCGGAGGTCTGGCCGCTGCGCGAGCCGACCGCCTCCATCTTCTTCACGACGTCCATGCCCTCGACGACCTTGCCGAACACGACGTGCTTGCCGTCGAGCCAGTCGGTGACGATCGTCGTGATGAAGAACTGCGAGCCGTTGGTGCCGGGGCCGGCGTTCGCCATCGACAACAGGCCAGGCGTCGTGTGCTTCAGCTTGAAGTTCTCGTCCTCGAACTTGTTGCCGTAGATCGACTCGCCGCCCGTGCCGTTGCCGCGCGTGAAGTCGCCGCCCTGGCACATGAACTGCTGGATCACGCGGTGGAAGCGCGAGCCCTTGTAGTGCAGCGCCTTGCCCTGCTTGCCCATGCCCTTCTCGCCGGTGCAGAGCGCGCGGAAGTTCTCGGCCGTCTTGGGGACGACGTCGGCGAACAGTTCGAAGACGATGCGACCGGCAGCCTTGTCGCCGATGGTGATGTCGAAGAAGACGCGGGGGTTGGCCATGGGGGCGAGTGTGTTACCGGATCGGCGGAGCGGCGTCGACGTTTCGCCGCCGGGCCAGCGGCTATCCTGCGGCGATGCGCTGTCGGCCAGGTTCGTTCGTGCTCCCCTTCCTGATGGCGTCGCTCGCCATCGCCGCTGCGTGCGAGGCGCCGAAGTCCTCGCCCGAGGGCACGCCGACCATCGACGCCCCCACGATCCGCGCCTCCGCTCCGGTCGAGCCCGCACCGACCGCGCCCGCCGCTGCGAACGGAACCACGGCCGAACCCACGCCGCCGACCGCCGCTCCGACGGCCACCTCCGAGCCCCAGTCGCCGACCGCCGCAACGGACCCGACGACGGTCCAGGACCCGACGCCGACCCCGCGCTTCGTGGTGCGCCTGCGCGGCCTGCGCCCCGACGTGCCGTGGACCGACTCGATCGCGCTCTACCTGAAGGCGCGCGCCGGCGACGGGCTGTTCCAGACGTCGCGCGTCGTCGACGGAGTCGCGACATTCAAGCTGCCCGACTGGGCGGCCACCGACACGACCACCGGCCGGATCGTCTCGGACGACGGCAACCACCTGCCGCTGCGCTTCTCGTGGGATCCGCCGTTCGACCTGACGCGCGAGCTGGTGCTCGACGTCGCTGCGGCGGCGGTGCTGTCCGGGCGCGTGGTCGATGGCAACGGAGCCGGCGTCGGCGCCGCGCGAGTGACCGTGTTCGAACGTTCCGCGGCAACCCCGGACCCGGAGCTGGCGCACACCAACACCACGCGTGACGGCCACTGGCGCATGCAGGTGCCACGCGAAGGGGCCGTGCTGGTGGTCGCGGCGGCCATGGTTCCAGCCCCACAGCAACGTCCGGTGCGCGCCGGGGAGGAAGTGCCCGACGACGGTGCGCTGCGCCACGACCTGCTGCCCGCGGCCGTGAACGCAGAAGCCGTGGTCGGACGGGCGACGGCGATCTCCGACCTGGCTTTGCCGGCCGCGGATCCGTTCGCCGGCACGGTTCGCTGGCACGACGGTCGCGCGGTCGCCCGCGCCATCGTGCAAGCGGAGCCTCGTGGCGGGCGCGAGCTCGAACTCGCGCAGGCGAGCTCGGCGCTGCGTCCACCGCCGCGGTTGTTCGTGGTGCTGCAGCCCGATGGCAGTGTGCTGCCGGCCGCGCGCGCCGTGACGGACGACGCGGGCCGCTTCACGTTGCCGAGCCGTGCCGGCGCGAACCTCGACGTGCGGCTGATGCAGCTCGACGAGTTCGGCGACCAGATCCTGCTCGCTCCGGGCGCCCTGGCGACGATCACCGACGGCACGATCGTGCTGCCGCAGCCGGTGCTGGTGCGGGCGCTGCTCTCCGGCGAGGTCGA
>JAEUHU010000379.1 GCA_016793305.1 Planctomycetota bacterium | reverse complement strand
GAACGCGGCCAACGCACCCGGCAGGTCGGCGCAGCGCACCAGGGCGCCGGGCATCGGGTCGCCGTTGTCGTCGAGCACGATGCCGGTGATCACGCCGGCGTGCGGCAGCACGATGTCGCCGAGGTCGATCACTTCGCCCGGGGCCGGCGTGCGCGTGACGATCTGCCAGGTCGGCGCGTCGGTGCCGATGCCCGCGTGCAGCATGTAGAAGCCGCGCGGCCACACGCCGGTCACCTGCCAGCGGCCCTCGGCGTCGGTCGTCGTGTCGCCGGCGATGTAGTCCGGGGTGTAGGTCGGCTCGGCCACGAACGGGTCGAACTCGGCGGTCAGCACGCTGTCGAGCGCGCCGCGATACATGCGCAGGCCGCTCTCCGGCACGGGACGCTTCTGGTGGTCGACCACGCGCCCCTTGAAGCCACACAAGGCGGCACGGATCTCGGGGTCGCCGAGGTCGCGGTTCTTGCCGAGCTCGACGGCCTGCCGTTCGATCCGGCCGTCGGGACGTTCGGCCAGGTCTCCACCCTGGGCCCCGGCGGACGTCTCCGCGACGGCCGGCGTGGTGCCTCCGCCAGGAGTGACGGGCGGGGCCGGCGGCGCGCCGAGGAACCACCAGGTGGCGCCGGCAACGGCGACCAAGAGCACGACCAGGGCGACGAGGAGCGAACGTTGCATGGGCGATCCGATTCGAGAGGCGGCCCCTGTGGCCGACGGCGGGGCGATTCTGCCGCACGGTCGCGGACGAGTTCGCGATTGTGCCGGCGATCGAGGCCAGTTGGGCCTCCGTCCTGTCGCGAAGCTGCGCCAGAGCCAGTCCGCAGGCTCTGGTCCGGCGCCGCGGACTCGGGGTCACCCGCCGCCCGAACCCGCCCGCGCCTGATGCGCCCGCCAGAACGCGATCGTCGCCAGCACGATCGCGTGCTCGATCTCGCCGCGGGCGATCAGCCCGTCCAGCTCCGCCAGCGGCACGGTGACGACCTCGATGTCCTCGCCGGGGTCCATCTGCAGGTCCCCGACCCGCCGGCAGCCGGTCGCGACGAACGCGAAGCAGCGGTTGGTCATCATCGACGGGTTCGGGTTCATCACCCCGATCGGCTCGATCCGCGCGGCCTCGTAGCCGGTCTCCTCGCGCAGCTCGCGCGCCGCCGCCTGCGCCGGATCGGTCTCGTGCGGATCGATCAGGCCGCCCGGCACCTCCAGACCCACCCGGCCGCTGCCGTGGCGGAACTGGCGCACCATCACCACCTGCCCGTCGTCGGTGATCGGCAGCACGTTCACCCAGTCCAGCGTGTCCATCAGGAAGAAGCCGATCTCGGCTCCCGTGCGCGGCGAACGGCGGCGCGCACGGCGCACCCGGAACACCTTGTACTGCGCGAGGATCTCCTCGCTCAGCTGCTGCCAGGGTTGCAGGGTCATGGCGAACGCCCGGGTCAGCGGCGCAGGCGCAGCCCGCCGGTGATGGTGCCGGCCTGGGCCTCGGCATCGAGCCCTTGGTCGGAGCCGTCGATCGCGAGGCGACCGCGCCCGAACTGCAGCGTCTCGATCCGGAACGTGCCGTCGGCGGCGGTCACCGCCGAGAGCGGCAGCGCCAGCACTCCACCTTCCAGCACCCGACGCCCGCTGAACGGTGCGGGCGTCGGTGCCGCAGCCGCCTGCCAGCGCACCGTGGCACCGCCGGCCGGCGTGCCGTCGGCCTGCACCACGACGCCTTCGAACACGGCCGTCAGGCCCGCCTGGACGCGCGCCTCGCGATCGGCCGGCCAGAGGTCGTAGTCGGCGGGTTCGGCCCCCGAGTCGACCAGTTCGGCGTAGGTCACGTGACCATTCGCCTGCACGCCGAGCTGGCCACGGCCCCCCATCGGCACGTTCAGTTCGAACGTGCCGTCAGCGGCGGTCCTTCCCACCACGGGCTGGCGACCATCCTCACCCTTCCAGAACACCACCGCCGCCGCGAGCGGCTTCATGTCCGGCCGCGCCCGCACGCGCCCCCGCAGCGGCGCTCGGGGAAACCCGCGCAGGACGACCTCGACCCCTTCGCTCGGCACCGGGACCGGCCCGTGCGCCATCGGCTCGACATCGGGGTGCGATACGTTGAGGTAGTACTCGCGGTTCAGCAACGGGCCGATCCGGAACGACCCGTCCTCGCCGGTGGTCGCGACGAGGCCGAGCGGATCGCCGTTCTGGATCTCGACCGAAGCCCCGACGAGCAAGCGCTGATCGTCCCCGAGCCG
>JAEUHU010000354.1 GCA_016793305.1 Planctomycetota bacterium | reverse complement strand
TCGCGACCGAATCGCCGACCAGCAGCACGTCGACGCCGGCCGCGTCGAGCAGGCTGGCGAACAGGTGGTCGTAGGCGGTCAGCGCGGTGATGCGCTGGCGCGCCTGCTTCTGCGCGCGCAGCGTCGCCGTGGTGACCTTCGTGGAAGCGGCCACCAGGTCACCAGTCGCCGAACGTGTCCGGCGTGTCGTTGCTCGGCGGCGGCGGCGGCGGTGGGGCGCCGTCGCTGCCTGGCGGCGGCGGTGGGCGGTAGTCGTCGACGCCGTCGTCCGGCACCCGCGGCGAACGGCGCTTCGGGCGCCCCTTGCCTTCGACGATGCTGCCGAAGGTCGGCACGCGCTTGGGGTCGAGTTCGACGTCGAACGCCGACAGGTCCAGCGCGGCCGGCTCGATCACTTCGACCTTGCCGCGGCGATCGCGATGCCGCGGTACCACGTCGACGTCGCGCGGACCACCGTGGCGGCGCTCGCGGCGACGTTCCTCGCGGCGGCTCGGCTGGCCACCGTCTCGCTGGCCGTGGCCCTGGCGTTGGCCGTGGCCTTGGCGCTGCTGCGGTTGCTGCGGCTGGCGCTGCGGATGCGGTTGGTCCGGTCGCGGCTGCTGCCCCTGGCCCTTTGGTTGGGGGCCCTGTGGTTGGGGCGGCCGCGGCGCGCCGTCGGCCGGCGCTCCTGCGCCATGGCGCCCGCGCCCACGCCGGCCGCGGCGGCGGCGCCGGCGGCGGCCATCACCCGGCCCTTCCCCCAGAAGGGCCGGCTGGCCACCCTCGGCGGACGCGTCGGCGGACCCGTCCCCTTCCGCTGGGGCGTCGTGCGCATCCAGCGGCTGGTCGACGGCGCCCTCGTCGCTCGTCGGTTCGAGCACCGGCGCTGCTGGATCCCTCGGGAACGCTTCGGACGCGTTGGCGGGATCCGCGGCCTCGGCATCGGCGGCGGGCCGTGGGTGGCCCAAGCGACGATCGCCGTGTGGTGCTGGCTCGTGGCTCGGCGGGAACGGCGCATCGGAGTCCGCACCAGCGCCCCCGCGGCGTCGGCCGCGGCGGCGACGCCGACGGCGCTTGCGATCGCCGCTGCCGGGCTCGACGGGATCGTCTGCCCGGCCGCTCCCTGGCTGGCCGTGCGCATCGGCAGCATGGTCCGCGGTGCGGGGCCCGCCGCCGAGGTCGACATCGACATCGACGTCCACGTCGCCCTCGGGCAACTCGGCGTCGAGACCGACGTCGAGCGCGCCTTCGGCACCTTCGGGATGCACGAAGTCGGCGGCCACCGGACGCGCGCGCACCGAGGCCGGCGCATCGCACGGCTCGCCGTCGACCGCTTCGGCAGGACTGGCTTCGCCGGCGACGGATTGCTGGTTCGGAGCGCGCCGCCTGGCTGCTGGGTCCACCGACGACTGGTCCCGGTCTTCTCCCTGGTCCTGGCTCGTCGTCTCGGCTGGCGCGCCGGCTTCGGCGCGGTTGCCGCGCCCACGGCGCCGGCGGCGACGGCGACGCCGACGGCCACCTTCGTCACCGGTCGCTTGCTCGTCGAGCGCTTCGGGCGAGTCCTCGGCAGCCTCGCCGGCCTCGACCCCCGCACTGCGCGGGTGCCAGGGGTTCGCGAAGTCGCCGGCCGGTTCCGCCGGTGACGTTGCCGGGACGCCGATCGGTTCCGCGGGGCCGCCCGCGTCGTCGAGTTCGGCCGACTCGTCGGTCCGTCGGGCCAGCGGGGCGCGATCGTGCGTCTTGGCGCGGTCGGCCTGCCTGCCGAGGGGCCGCAACGTGGGCTCGCCCTCGTCGGCCCCGTCGAGCGGCAACGCCGCTTCGTCGAGGCCCTCGTCGTCGGCGGGTGGTTCGTCCCCGTCGCGATCGGTCGGCGGCTCGAGCCGGTCGACGAGGCCGCGCCAGTGGTCGCGGCTGTCGAGTTCGTCGTCGGTCGCGTCCCGGCCGCGGGCGGCGATGCGCAGCTCGAACAGCTCGTAGGCTTCGGGGAAGTAGGGGCTGTGCAGGAATCCTTCGGTCCGGAAGCGCTTCTGGTCGCTCGGCTGGAGGAAGCGGTTCTGCACGCCGCAGATGCGCTTCAGGCAGCCGGCGTCGCGCTTGGGCAGGCGCAGCTGGGCGCACAGCGGGCCGAGCACGTCCTCGGCGACCGACGAGGCGCTGCGGCCGGGATTGCGCGCGGCCTTGGCCAGCACGGGGCCGACCAGCAGGGCGCCGAGCAGCACCCCGTTCGGCAGGGCGGCGCCGTCGAGCACGCGGCGATCGAGGGCGTCGAGCGTGTGCCAGAAGTCGACCCGCTCCTCGTGTTCGGCGACGGCGAGGAAGTCGGCGAGCACCGGCAGCAGGGCCTTCAGGGCACCGACGTCGCGCAGCAGCTGGAAGCTGTCGAGCGCGTGGCCACCACGCAGCAGGCGCAGGATCTCTTCGAGCACGCGCGGCGGGGCGCTGCGCAGCAGGTCGCCCGAGGTCTCCGCCATCGCGTCGAAGGTCTCGGCGTCGACCGTGAAGCCGAGCCGGCCGGCGAACTTCGCGGCGCGCAGGATGCGCACCGGGTCCTCGCGGAAGCGCACCACCGGGTTGCCGATCGTGCGGATCACGCGGTCGTGCACGTCGCGCAGGCCGTCGGTGTAGTCGAGGATCGTGTCGCGCGTCGGGTCGAGGAACAGCGCGTTGACGGTGAAGTCGCGGCGCAGCGCGTCCTCCTCCGCCGTGCCGAACTCGTTGTCCCGCGTGATCAGGATGTCCTCGCCGTTCTCGCTCGGGCTCGGTGCCTGGCGGAACGTCGAGCACTCCAGGATCTTGCTGTTGCCGTGGAAGTGCAGGTGGGCCAGCTTGAAGCGGCGACCGATGATGCGGCAGTTGCGCGGGAACACCCGCTTGACCTGCGGCGGTCGCGCCTCGGTGGCGATGTCGTAGTCCTTGGGAGTGCGCCCGAGCAGCAGGTCGCGCACACAGCCACCGACCAGGTAGGCTTCGAACCCCCGGCTGATCAGACGTTCCGTCGCACGCACTGCGTCGACGTCGAGCAGCGACAGGTCGATGCCCGTCGGGGAGAGGATCGTCGGTTCGATCGTTGTACCTTCGTAGGTTGAACCTAGGGAAGGACGGGGTTTACCGGCTCGCCCCCGCGGCTGACAACAGATTCTCCCCGCCGTTCTGGCCCGATCAGGCCTGCAGACCGCCGTCGACGGTCAGGACCTGGCCGGTCACGTAGCTGCCGGCGTCCGACAGCAGGTAGCGCACGAGCCCGACCACGTCGTCGGGCTGGCCGAGCCGGCCGGCGGGCACGCGGCCGAGCATGCGCCGTTGGCTCTCCTGGTGGCTGTCGGGGTGGTGGATCAGGCCTGGCGCGATCACGTTCACGGTCAGGCCGGCGGCGGCGGTCTCGAGGGCCAGCGACCGGGCCAGCTGCACCAGGGCGGCCTTGGCCGCGAAGTAGACCGGGGCGCGCAGCATGCCCTTGTCCTTGTCGACGCCGGCGGCGGCGAACAGCACCACGCGGCCGCGCTTCGCAGCGAGCATCGCCGGCACGACCGCCTGGATGGTGTGGAAGGCGCTGTCGACGTTGCTGGCGAACAGGTGGCGGAAGGTCGCGAGGTCGGTGCCGAGCAGCGACTGCTCGGCGAAGTCGCCGATCGTGTGCAGCAGCGCGAACGGGGCGCCGTGCTGCTGTTGGAACCGGGCGAAGGCGGTGCGCAGGGCTTCGGGATCGGTCGCGTCGACGCCGGTGCGGCGGGTCCAGACCGTGGTCTGGTCCGGCCAGGCTTCGGCGAGCGCCCGGCCGATGCCCTGGCCGCCGCCGACGACGAGGATCCGGCCCGGCAGGGTCGCCTCCGGCCGTGCGCTCATGAGTGGCGCAGCCAGCCGAGGATCTCCTTCAGCTTCGGCGGGTTGCCGGTCATCAGCACGCCGACGCGGAAGATCTTGCCCGCGAAGCGGAACGCGAACCACACGCTGACCAGGATCAGCACCGTGGTGGCCGCGTACTCCCAAGCCGGCGGCGGCCCGCTGGCGCGGTTCATCATCGCGAAGGGCGTGTAGAGGGGGATGTAGGTGAAGATGCGCGCCATCAGGCCGTTGGGCTCCTGGACCACCGGCACCATCGCGAACAGCGGCACCATCAGCAGCAGGAACACCGGCTGCAGCAGGTTCTGCGCCTCCTTCAGGCTGTTGCAGACCGAGCCAATCGCGACCAGCACGGCGGCGAACAGCAGGTAGCCGGTCAGGAAGTAGCCGACGAACGAAGCCAGATACAGCGGATCGCCGACGATCGCCGCGAGATCGAGCTCGGCGATCGCCGGCACGAGCTTGGCACCGAGGTGGGCACCGACCAGGCCGCAGACTGCCCAGGACACGATCAAGGTGAGGCCGGTCGCGCCGATGCCGAGGATCTTGCCGGCCATCAGCTGGCCCGGCGAGACCGACGACAGCAGCACCTCGATGATGCGATTGCTCTTCTCCTCGACGGTGTTGGTCAACAGCATCTGGGCGGCCGTGAACACGGCGATCCACAGCAGGTAGACGAACGCCACCGGGGCCATCTTGTTGGCCTTCTGCTCGCGCTTGACGTCCTCGACGGCGCCGCTCGCCGTCACCTGCTGGGCCTTGAAGTCGATGCGCTCCTGGATGTGGCGCGCGGTGGCCGCCGCGATGCCGGCAGCTTGCACGCGGGCCTTGCGGATGATGCGCGTGGCCGATTCGGCGTACCACTCGCGCAGCCCTTCGTCGGTCAGGTTGTTGGACACGTAGGTGAGCGACGAGGCGTCCTGGACCGGGTCGCCGTCGAGCACGAAGTAGGCGAACAGCTTGCCGCTCCGCAGGTGGTCGCCCAGGGCCTTCTCGCGGGTCGCGCGGTCTCCGTCCGGGATGCCCAGCTCGCGCAGGGGCACGTAGCGGTACCGGTCGCCGAGCGAACCGATCAGCTGCTGCAGTTGGCGGGCCTGGGCCGGGTCGACCTGCTGGGTGAGGTCGACCTCGGTCTTGCGCAGCAGTTCGGTCACCGTGGACGGGTCGGTGGCGTCGATCTGCTCGAGGGCCTCGAGCTGCTCCGCCGGGAGACCCTTGTCGCGGACGAACCGGCGCAGCGAAGCGATCTGGTCGTTGGCACGCGCGTGCTGCTCGACGCGTTCGCCGAGCCGGTCGGCGGTGAGGTCCAGCACCGCGTACGGCTGCTGTGCCTTGGTCTTCTGCATGATCCAGCCGATCCCGATCGCCAGCGCGAAGATCGCGGGGAAGGCGAGGATGCCGAGCCAGAACGTCTTGGTGCGGACGTTCTCGAGATACTCGCGCTGGGCGACGAGCAGGGTCTTGTTGGCCATGGTTCAGCGCTCCCCGCCGGCTGCGGCCAGCTTCTGGTTCGCCTCGTCGACGGTGCGCACGAAGATCTCGTGCAAGGACGGTTCGCGGTAGTCGAAGCGTTTCACGGTGACGTGGTCGATCAGCCAGCGCAGCGCTTGCTGAGGGTCGTGGCCGGGGCGCAAGAAGATCTCGGCCTGCTTGCCGTGGTCGTTGACGCGTAGCGCACCGGGCAGCTGCTTCAGCTGCGAACCGTCGCCGTCGTAGTCGAGCTGGATGCCGCGATCGCGGCCCTGCTTGACCTGGCTCAGCGTGCCGGCGAACTGCAGCTTCGACTTGTGGATCATCATCACGAAGTCGCACAGTTGTTCGGCGTGCTCCATGCCGTGGGTGCTGAAGATCACCGTGCGGCCCTGGCGCTTCATGTCGAGGATCAGGTCCTTCATCAGGTCGCGATTGACCGGGTCGAGGCCGCTGAACGGTTCGTCGAGGATCACCAGTTCGGGCTCGTGGATGATCGTGCCGAGCACCTGGACCTTCTGGCCCATGCCCTTGCTCATCGCCTCGCACTTCTTGTCGATCCAGTCGCCGAGGCCGTAGCGGGTCAGCAGCTCCTTCGCCTTCAGGTTGGCGGTGCTGCGGTCCATGCCCTTCAGCTTGCCGAAGTAGGCGACGATCTCCGCCGTCTTCATCTTCTTGTAGAGGCCCTTCTCCTCCGGCAGGTAGCCGAGGCGGTCCTTCACTTCGGCGGCGTCCGGATGCCCGAGCACCGAGATCGTGCCGGAGTCGGGGTGGAAGATGCTCATCACCATCCGGATGGTGGTGGTCTTGCCGGCCCCGTTCTGGCCGAGGAAGCCGTAGATGCAGCCCGTCGGCACGTCGAGCGACAGGCTGTCGACCGCGGTGAACGAGCCGAAGCGCTTGGTGACCGACTGCAGGCGGAGAGCGTGTTCCATGCGAGGGCGCGGCGTAGACCGCGGGCGGCGAAGATTGTCGGTGCGGCGCACCGGGGGCAAGCACGGTGTGCTCGCTCACGATCGTGCCAGCGGTGCTGCGGTGGGTCAGCGACTCGACCTCGGACCGGCGAGCACCATGATCTTCTGCCAGATCTTGCGCGACAGACCGTTGGTCAGGTCTTCGATGTCGTCGACCGCGCCGGTCGCCTTCTCGTCCGGGAACTCCTGAACGTAGAGCGCTGCGACCTTGCCGATCAGGGCCAGCATCTCGCTGCAGAAGTCGAGGTAGACGATCAGCTGCGCGGTCGTCAGCGTCGTCTCCGTCGGCCCGACCTGGGACTCTGGGTCGCCCTCGGTCGGCAGCTTGCTGAGCTGGTGCAGGTCGACGAGGTGCGCGATGGCGCGCAGTTCGTGCAGGGCTTCGAGGCAGCGGCGCCGCTTGGTGCGCAGTTCGAGGCTGCTGGCCAGCA
Source organism: Planctomycetota bacterium (assembly GCA_016793305.1). The sequence goes on along the minus strand of JAEUHU010000354.1, from coordinate 38,515 downwards.
CGGCGCCGGCCCCGAGGAAGAACAGCATCGAAACGCCGGCTTCGAGGGCCTGCATCGCTTCGCCGATCTGCCAGTCGCCGTCGTGGCGGAAGCGCACACTCGCGAACAACAGCAGCAGGGTGGCGAGCCCGGCCAGCAGCAGCGTGGCCGACACGAGGCGCAGGCCCCAATTGGGCCTTCGGATGCGCTTGCTGCGTTCGGCGTGTTGCTCGGTCAGGGCCTGCAGCTGGCTCGCGACCTCGTTGAGGTGCGCCGCGGGGAATCGGCTGCGGATCCGCTGGCCGAGCCGGGTCGCCGTCTTGATCAGTTCGGCCTGTTCGAGTCGTGGGGCGAGCACGAGCAGGATCGTGCGGACCGTCGGCCCTTGGGCAAGTCTGCTCCAAGGACTCTTCGCCTGGTCGGGCCGGTGACTACTCGGAACAGTCCGAGCTGGTGGTGGTGTGGGCGGTGGTTTGGCGGTGAGTCTGGGGTCAGCGCATCATGGCCAGGAGGAACAGCATGCCGATCGCCAGCAGGGTCAAGGCGACGGACGTGCGGTGGACGGTGGTGGTGCCTACGCGCATGGTCGCAGTTGCGGCTTGCGCCGCAGCAGGGTGGTGGGACAGGGTCGGCACGGCAGGGCTCCAGGTGCAGGTTTGTCGGTGGTGGCGACCGGGGGAATAGTCGAGCGGCCTTGGGAAGTTGCGAACGCGTGGGGAGAAACCGTTGGGATCGGGCCTTGTCCGGAGAAGGACGGTTGCCGGCGCCGGCGCACGGGGTTTGGGCAGGAAATCGGCCGACGGCTCGCTACGCTCCTCGCCCTCGACCGCAGTTCGTTCGGTGCGCGTCGGCCATGATCCTGTGTGATTCGCCCGAGCGAAACAACCGTGCCGCCCATTTGCAAGCCATGAGCAAGGAACTACGCCTCTTCACTAGTGAGTCGGTCAGCGAAGGCCACCCGGACAAGGTGTGCGACCAGATCTCGGACGCGATCGTCGATGCCATCTTCGCGCAGGATCCCGAGTCGCGCGTCGCCTGCGAGACGATGGTCTCGCGCGGCTTCGTGGTGATCGCCGGAGAGTTCACCACCAAGGCGCAGATCGACTACCAGGAAGTCGTGCGCGGCGTCATCAAGGACATCGGCTACGACGATGCCGAGATGGGCTTCGACTACAACTCGTGCGCGGTGTTGACGTCGATCCAGCGTCAGTCCGCGGACATCGCGCTCGGCGTCGATGCCGCGACCTCGCAGAGCAAGGAACAGGGCGCTGGTGACCAGGGGATGATGTTCGGCTTCGCCTGCACGGAGACGGACGCGCTGATGCCGTTCCCGATCCACTACAGCCACCGCATCCTCGAGGCATTGGCCCAGGCGCGCAAGAGCGGCCGCTTCAAGTTCCTCCGGCCCGACGCGAAGAGCCAGTTGACCGTCGAATACGACGCGAACAACAAGCCGGTCCGGGTCGACACGGTGGTCATCAGCCACCAGCACCGTCCCGAGGTCTCGACCGAAGAACTGCACAAGGCGCTGAAGACCGTCGCCCTCGAAGTGCTGCCCAAGCACATGGTCGACGCCAAGACGCGCTGGTTCCTGAACCCAACCGGTCGGTTCGTCGAGGGTGGCCCGAAGGCCGACGCCGGCCTCACCGGCCGCAAGATCATCGTCGACACCTACGGCGGCATGGGCCGTCACGGCGGCGGTGCGTTTTCCGGCAAGGACCCGAGCAAGGTCGACCGTTCGGCTGCCTACGCGGGCCGCTGGGTGGCGAAGAACGTGGTTGCCGCCGGCTACGCCGAGCGCTGCGAGGTCCAGGTCGCCTACGCGATCGGCGTCGCGCAGCCGGTCAGCATCCGCTGCGACACGTTCGGCACCGGCAAGGTCAGTGAGGACAAACTGACCGAAGCCATCCGCCAGGCCTTCGACCTGCGCCCCGCGGCGATCATCCGCGATCTCGAGCTGAAGCGTCCGGGCTACCGCCGCACCGCGGCCTACGGCCACTTCGGTCGCCCCGAGTTCACCTGGGAACGCACCAACCGCGTGGACGCACTGCGCAAGATCCTCGGCTGACCCGACTCGGCCTGGCCGCCACGGCGCTCGCCGTGGCCACGCTGGGCCCGGTGGTTCGCTAGCCTGCGATTCGCTGCGGGGACTGGTTTCGCTGCGACCGTTCGCGACTATGGAGCACGGTGAGCACCCGCTGGCGCGGTTCTTGCCAAACGAGGGCGCGATGAGCGAGCAACCGGTCGAAGTCGTCTTCTGTGATCTGTGCGGAGTCTCGATCGCCGACGGAGAGTTGGCATCAGGTGCCGCGGTTCGCCTCGCTGGCAAGGCGATCGGGCCGTGTTGCCTTCGGTTGTTGCGGCCCGCAGCCGACCGGAATGCCCTGGCCGGAGCTGGTGCCGGGGCAGGGGCTGGCCCTGCCGGCAAGAGCGGTCCGGGCGAAGTCTCCCCGGCCGCGGGCGATTCGCGCCTGCTCAGTGTCGCGGTCCTGCTGTTGGCTGCCCTGGCGGCGGTCACCATCTACCTGGACCAGAAGATCACCGGCGCGCACCACAAGTGGAGCGAGGCGCATGGGCATCTCGTCGAAGCCCAGCAGGCGCAGGGTGGCCTGCTCGGCAACCTCGAGCTGACGCTCGGCGAGTTCGCCCGGCAGTCTTCGGTCGATGCCGTGATGGTGCGCCTCCAGGAATCGACGGCTGGCCTGCCGAGCCGAGAGGATGCCGACAAGCAGGCTGCGGCGGTGACGCAAGCGCTGGCGGCGCTCCGTCAGGACGTGCGCACGCTGGGGGAAGGGCAGATCGACTACCGCCCGTTGCTCGAGGATCTGCGCGGCCGCCAGCAACGCCTGCTCGAGCAGGTCGCAGCCCTGCACGACGCTGCTGCCGCAGCACCGGTGGTCGTGACCCCGGTGCCGCCTGCTCCGCCCGGGCCCGTCGACGCGGCCGCGCCGACCAGTGGCCTGCCGCCAGAACAGTTGGAGCAGGTCGGCAAGCTCCGCCACGCCGATTCCTCGGTGCGATTCATCGCCCTCGACACCCTGCTCAAGACCAAGAACCCGGCCCTGCTGCCGCACCTGCTGCCGATGGCCAAGGACAGCGACGCGTTCGTGCGTCGCCTCGCGATCGACGGCCTGCGCGACTGGAAGCAGGCCAGCGTGGTCGACACGCTGCTTGCGGCGCTCGGCGACGACGACGAGAACGTGCGCGACACGGCGTGGAGTTCGCTGAAGCTCCTGACCGGCCAGAAGCTCCCGTTCGATGCCGCCGGCAGCAAGGACGCGCGCGCCAAGGCGGCACAGCGCTGGCAGGATTGGTGGGACAAGAACAAGGCGACCTTCGGCAGCTGACCCTCGATCTGCCGTGTCGCGGCGCTTGGCCGAGGCAGGGCGTCGGGCGGGAAGTCCCTTTCGCCGCCGGGCCGCGGCGCTACAACCTCCGCCCCGTGCACGCTGGGCGTGAGCCGCGTGCCCGCAGACCCCTACCGGAGCGCTCGGAATGGCCTGGCACAACCGCACGAAGATCGTCGCGACCCTCGGACCCGCCTCGAACAAGGACTCGATGGTCGCCGACCTGGTGCAGGCCGGGGTCGACGTGTTCCGGATCAACTGCGCGCACACCGACCACGAGGCCATCGCCGCGACCGTCGCCCGGGTGCGCCGCGTGGCGCGCGCCCAGCATCGCGCCGTCGGCATCCTGGCCGACCTGCAGGGGCCCAAGATCCGCGTCGGGCGCCTGCGTGGGGCCGAACCGATCTACCTGAAGCGCGGCAGCGACATCACCATCGACGTCACGCCGGGCGTCGTCGGCGAACTCGCGGCCGACGGTTCGGTGCGCATCGGCACCGGCTACCGCGGCCTTGCCGACGACGTGCAACCGGGGGAGCGCATCCTGCTCGACGACGGCAACCTCGAGGTCAAGGTGTTGCGGGTCTCTGGGGCCGAGATCCAGTGCCGCGTCGTCTACGGCGGCATGCTGCACCAGTTCAAGGGCATCAACCTGCCCGGTAGCAAGGTCAGCGCCGCCTGCTTGTCGCGCAAGGACCTCGACGACCTGCGCTGTGTGCTGCAGCACGAAGTCGACTTCGTGGCTCTGTCGTTCGTGCGCGAAGCCAAGGACGTGGTCGAACTGCGCCGCCACATCGAGAAGCTCGGCGGCGACGCGCAGATCATCGCCAAGATCGAGCGGCCGGAGGCCGTGCGCAACGCTGCTTCGATCCTCGAAGTGGCCGATGCCCTGATGGTCGCGCGCGGCGACATGGGCGTCGAGCTCGGGCCGGAAGCCGTGCCGCCGGTGCAGAAGCGACTCATCGAACTCGGCAACCAGGCCTGCAAGCCCGTGATCACCGCGACGCAGATGTTGGAGTCGATGATCCTGAATCCGCGACCGACGCGCGCCGAGGCCTCGGACGTCGCGAACGCGATCTACGACGGCACGTCGGCGGTGATGCTGTCGGCGGAGACCGCCTCGGGCAAGCACCCGGTGCGCAGCGTGCGCATCATGGAGAAGATCATCCGCACCGCCGAGCGCGATGTCTACGCGCGGTTGGGCGACCGCCGCCGTCGGGGTGGACGTTCGCCCGCGGCGAACGTCACCTCGGCCACGGTTCGGGCCGCGGCGTTCGCGGCCTACGAAGCCGAGGCCCGCCTGATCGCCGTCTACACCGAGACCGGCACCACGGCCCGCATGCTCGCCGGGGAGCGGCCGCCGACGCACATCGTCGCATTCACTCCGTCGCAGCGGACCTTGCAGAAGCTCGCCCTCGTCTGGGGCATCGTCGCGCGCAAGATCCGACCCGGCCGCACCAGCCATGAGCTGACCCTCGACGGTGACCGGATCATGCGCGAGCAGGGCCTGGTCAAGGCCGGCGATCGCATCGTGCAGATCGCCGGGCAGATCCGGCGTTCCGGCTTGACGAACACGATGTGCATCCGCGACATGGAATAGCTGGCGCTGGGCACCGGCAGGTGCGGGCGTTGGAGCCTGGAGTGGCCGGTCGCTGAGCGGCCGGGCCACGTTCGGTGGGGCAAGGGCCGCTGGTCGCTGGCGAAGGTGCGTCGGCCGATGGGCTTTCTGACGGCGGCAGCCGGTCTGCCGTTGACACGGCCTCTCGACTCGATAGCATCCTCCGCCTCATTTCGGCGCGCCCCGGGACTCCCCGCAGGTCGCGCGCGAACGCAGGTTTGCCATGACGAAGACCACCCTAGCCACCGTTGCCACTCGACAGAAGGCCATGAGCACTTGGCGCGTCGTCGATGCCTCGGGGCGCACTCTCGGCCGGATGGCCACCGAGATCGCGACCGTTCTGATGGGCAAGCACCGCCCGGACTACACGCCTCACCTGCTGGTCGGGGAGGGTGTGGTCGTGGTGAACGCCGACAAGGTCGCCGTCACCGGCGGCAAGGACGAGAAGCGCGAATACACCTACTACACCGGCTTCCCGGGTGGTCTGGTCCACGTCAAGATGGCCGACTACCTGAGCAAGGCCCCCGAGGAGCTGATCCGGCTCGCGGTGCGGCGCATGCTGCCGAAGAACGTGCTCGGCGCGAAGATGCTGAGCCGTCTGAAGGTCTACCGCGGCGAGGCGCACCCGCACGTGGCGCAGAAGCCGCAGCCGATGACGTTGCGTGCAACGGGCACGGCCAAGAAGAGCGCGGCCAAGAAGGCCTGATCCAGCCGATACCTGATCGAGCGTCGGCCTGAACCAACCTACCGAGGAACCACGAGTGGCAGTCAACAACCCGTACATCTGGGGCACCGGCCGGCGCAAGACCGCGACCGCGCGCGTGCGCATCAAGCCGGGCACCGGCAAGTTCGTCGTGAACGGCAAGGAGATGGAAGCCTTCTTCTGCACCGACGACACGCGGCGCGCTGCCGTGCAGGCGCTGCTCGTCACCGAGACGCGCAACAACTACGACATCTGGTGCAACGTCGCCGGTGGTGGCCCGACCGGCCAGGCCGGCGCGGTCAGCCTCGGAGTCGCGCGCGCGCTGCTGCGCGAGAACGCGAACTTCGACAAGACCCTCCGCGAGCACGGGCTCTTGACCCGCGACTCGCGCAAGGTCGAGCGCAAGAAGTACGGCCGCCACAAGGCGCGTCGTTCGACGCAGTTCAGCAAGCGCTGATCGACTGCCGAGGCGAGTCCGGCGTCATGCCGTGGCTCGCCTGGTCGGCCATGGCCGGGCATTCGCATTCCTCGAACATCCGGTTCCGCAAGGACCGGGTGGACGCCAAGCGGGCCAAGGCCTTCGCGATGCTGTCGCGTCGCATCACGGTCGCTGCACGAGAAGGCGGCGGCAGCCTCGACGGCAATGCCAAGCTGCGCCTCTACGTCGAGAAGGCGCGCGTGCTCAGCATGCCGAAGGAAGGGATCGATCGCGCGATCAAGAAGGGCACGGGCGAAGGCGATCTCGGCCACTACGAAGAGGTCGTCTACGAAGGCTACGGCCCGGGCGGTGTGGCGCTGGTGATCGAGTGTCTGACCGACAACCGCCATCGCACCGCGGCCGACGTGCGCATGCTGCTCGAGAAGTTCGGCGGGAACCTCGGCGCGACCGGCTCGGTCGGCTTCCTGTTCGAGCGTCGCGGTCGGTTCCTGCTGGACCCACAGCCGAAGCGTGACGCCAAGGGGCGGGCGCTCGAGCCAGCCCCGAGCGAAGCGCAGTGGTTCGACCTCGCCATCGAGGTCGGAGCCGACGACCTGCTGCCGGACGGCGACAGTTTCGCGATGCTGTGCCAGCCGACTGCGTTCGCAGCCGTGCAGGCGGCCCTGGTCGAACGCGCCGTGCCGCTGCGCGAGGCTGGGCTCGCCTACGTTCCGCAGGTGCGCACCGAACTCGGGGAACTGGCGGCGGCGCAGCGGTTGCTGCGCATGATCGACACCCTCGAAGATCACGAAGACGTGCAGTCCGTGTACAGCAACGAGTCGTTCCCCGAGTCGGTCGCGCAGGCGATCGAAGCGGGAGCGTGAACCCGAGATCGGCCCGTTGGGCCGGAAGGAACGTGGCATGACGACGGCGAAGCGATGGTTCTGGATCGGGGCCGATGGGGCCGAACGCAAGGCGGCCGAAGCCCTGTTCGGCGGTCCGCCGGCGGCCGGCTCGGCTCGGCAGGCCGTGGCCGGCGACGTCGTCGTGGTCGATGCCCGGGCCAGCGGCGGCCCCCTGCGCGAGTTCGCGGGCGGGCATGCGTTCGCCGCAGTCCGCGCGCTGAAGGACGTGCGCGGTGTGGCGGTCCACGTCGTGGTCGCGGTCGGCGATCGCACCGGCACCCAGCTGGCGCGCTTCTGCCTAGCCGACGGCGTGCTGCCGTTCGACGCCGCGACCGGCACGCTCGACGCCAAGGAACTCGACGGCTCGACCCGTCCGGTGCGCCGGGTCGCGATCGACGCGCTGCTGGCGAAGCTCGAACCGCAGCTGCAGGCACGGGGCGAGAGCAGTCTGCAGCGCCTGCTGCGCTTCGAGCGCGAGGACTCCCTCTCGACCAAGCTCCAGGACCCGGAGACCGGCTTGTTCGACGGTCCTTACGCGACGCTGAAGCTCGACGAGGAATGGAAGCGGGCGCACCGGTTCCATCAGCCGCTGTCGCTGCTGCTGCTGGATCTCGGGCCGTCGGTGGGCGCTTGCGCCGAGGGCGACCGCAAGGCGCTGCTGGCGGAGGCCTCCGGGGTGTTCCTCAACGAGTGCCGGGACATCGACGTACTGGCCCGCTTCGCGCCGACGGTGTTCCTGTTCCTGCTGCCGGGCACCGGCCCGGACGGGGCCGAGGTGCTGGCGAAGCGGATCCTCGCGGCGCTGACCGGCCGCCTGCGGACGTTCGGCGACGTCCGTCCCGCCTGCGGCTTGTGCTCGGTGCCATCGAGCGACGTGCCCGATCGGCGCAGCTTCCTGGCCTTGGCCGAGGCCTGTCTGCACAAGGCGGCGGCCGGGGGCGCTGGCGGTCTCTGCGCGAGTTGGCAATAGTCGGCGGGGCGTGCGCATGAGCGGACCGGCGTCGGTGGCCCGCCGCCGCGCGTCCACCAAGCCGAGCCGTTGCTCATGTTCGACCGCTTCATCCGCTTCGCCCGAATCCGGCGTGCGCTGCGCGAGCAGCGCTACGAGGACGCGCTGCAGATGGCGGCCGATCCGGTGGTGGCTGACGACCGACGCGCCCAGCAGATGCGCGAACAGGCCCTGGTCGCCCTGGTGAATCGGGCCCGCGGCCACCTGCTGGCCGGCGAACTCGACCTGGCGCAGCGCTGTGCCAACGGGCTGCGGGCCCTGCCGCAGCAGGCCCAGGTGGTGGCCCTCCAGCAGGACCTCGAACAAGCCGTCAGCGCGCGGGCCGCCGTCGTCGCAGCCTCGTCCGAGGCCATGGCGAAGGCTCGCACGGAGCTGCGCGCCGGGCGCCTCGATCTCGTCGAAGCAGCCCTGTCGAGCTGTGGCGACGGACCGGAGACTCGGCAACTGCGCGCGCGGGTCCTCGAGCAGCGGCAGCACGCGGAACGGCTGTTGGCCGAGGCCATGCCGACGGCCGATGCTCCGTGGCACGCGGCCGCCGAGGCGCTGGTGCGCGCCGAAGCGCTGGATCGCACGGGGCCCGCGGTCGTGCAGCGACGGGGCTTGCTGTCGGCCGTGGCCGAACGAAGCCTCGATGCCGCTGTCGAGGATCTGCTGCGGGACGGCGATCTGCTCGGGGCCTTCGCCCGATTTCGCGCCGACCTGGCCCTGTTGCCGTCGTTGCGCCAGAGTCCTGCTGGACAGGCCGCGGCCGCACGCCTCGAGCGCGCGTTGCGCACGTCCCTGATCCAGGCGCCGGACCTCTCGGCCGCTGTGCCGTTGGCCCGGGCCGCGCTCGACGCCGAGCTCGAGCCGAGCCCGTCGCTCGCTCCGCTGCTCGATGCACTGCTCGGCGTCGAGCCATGGGTCGACGCCCAGCTCGCCACGACCGAGGGGCGGGCTGCCGAACGTGCCGCGGCCGCCGCCGCAGTCGTCGCGGCCGCCGAGCCGTTGGCGGCGAAGGGCTTGGTCGCGGCCGTGGCGCCCTGGCTGCGCGAGGCGGCCGCAGCCGCCGAACGGCTGGCCGCTGCGCGAGCGCTGGTCGCGTCCGGCGACCTCGATGCGGCGCGCGCCTTGCTCGTCGCGTTCCTCGCCGAGCAGCCGCTGCATCCTGGGGCCAGGGTCGAACTCGACGTTGTCGACGCCGGCCTGGCCGAGCTCGACCGCCGGCTCGGCGAGGCGCGGGTCGCCCTGCGCGCGGCGAAGCTGCGTTTCGCCTGCGGGCTGCTGCTGGCGATCGCCGGCTCGGCGCGGATCGTCGCCCAGGCCCAGGAACTGCTGGTCGAGGTTCGCGCGCGCATGGCGTTGGTCGAACGGGGGCTCGACGAGGTGCGCGTCGCCTTGCACGGCCGGGCGGCGGCCACCCAGGAGGGTGTGCGCCACTGCTTGCTCAGGCTCGAGGAGCTCGCCAAGGTGCAGGCCGACCACGAGGACCTGCCGGCGATCCTGACGGCCGTGCAGGTCGAACTCGACGCGCTACGTGGGGTCGAGAAGCTCACCGCGTCGCTCTCGGAAGGTCGCCTGCAAGCGGCCTTGCCGTCGTTCGCGGAAGTGCTGGCCCTGCGGCCGCGGCTGCTGCGACCCGATCGCCTCGATGCACGCATGGTCGACCTCGCCGATGCGGCCGCCCGCTGGGTCGAAGCGAGCCTCGCCCAAGGTCGTCTCGACGAGGTGGACCAGGCGGTCGCCGGCTTCGCGCCGTTGGTCGCGCTGCGCGCCGACTACGGCGAACGAGCCTCGGGTTGGAGCGCGCAGGTCACCGAGCGCCGCACGCAGGCCGAAGGGCAGCTCGCCGCCGCGCGAAGGAGCCTGCGGGAACGGGACCTCGCCGAGGCCGAGCGGCTCGCCGACCTGGCCGACCAGGCCTGGACCGACGGGGCGCCGGTGCGGGCCTTCCAGGCGGAACTGGCAGCGGTGCGCCGACAACTGGCGTCGTTGGACCGGGTCGGCGAGCTGCTGGCCGAAGGCGACGTCGCCGGTGCCGAGCACAAGCTGCAGACGGTGCCGCAGACGGCATCGCTGCTGCGCACCCGGGTGTTCGACATGAAGCAGGAAGTGGCGCGTGCGCAGGGGCTCGACGGGGCGTTCGTGTTGCGGGTCGACGAGGGAGGCGAACATCTCGTGCTGCGCGGCGAGACGGTCACGCTCGGCAACCTGCGGCAGAGACGCGCCGACGTACCGCTGCTCGCCAACCTGGCTGGCTGCCACGCCAGCATCCGCCGCAGCATGTCGTTCCACGGCGGCATGCAGGACACCATCCACCGCGAGGAAGGTCAGGTCGTGGTGCAGGGCCGCGCGGTCGAGCAGCACCGGCTCGGCTCCGGCGACCGCGTGCAGCTCGGTCCGCTCGGGCTCGGCTACCGACTGCCGAGCGACCGCTCGGCCACGGCGGCGCTGACCCTCCACGGCGGGTTCCAGGTGGCGGGCACGGATCGCCTGCTGCTGATGAAGGACCGCGGCCGCGACGGCCGCATCCTGGTCGGTGCCGGCAAGGACGCGCACGTGCGTGTCGCCCGGGCGACCGGGGAGCTGGAGATCTTCGCGAACCCGTCCGGCCAGATGCGCGTGGCGTGCGCCCAGGGCGGCACGATCGACGGGGTGCCTTGGAAGGGCGAGCATCCGATCGGGGCGGGGCAGGTGGTGGTGGCGGCTGGGGTCACGCTGCTGCTGCAGCCCTGGCGAGCCGGCTGAACATCCGTTCGCGGTTCCTGGAATATCGGTCCCGGGCCCCGTAGCGGCACCCGGAGGTCGTGATGCTCGCATTCGCCTGTGCCCTCGGGCTCGCCGCCGCGAGCCCTGAACCCCTCGTCCAGGATCCGGTGGCCCACTCGGCGGTCGCGGTGCGTGGCGACACCGAACTGTCGCCGGCCGCCGCCTACGCGTCGGCGCGGACCCGGGTGGCCGACCACGTGCGCACCGTGTGGCAGGAACGCGCCGAGAACGCCGTCGCTCGGCAGCGCCCGTTCTGGCTGCCCGAAGCGATCGCGGCCGTCGCGGTGCAGCGCTGGCTCGCGACCCTGCCGACCGAGCAGCTGGTGCGCACCGTCGACCGCGAGGATCGCGAACGCGAGCACGAGTTCGGCACCAGCATCCAGACCACGCTGTGGGTCGCCGAGGAACCGCACGCGGTGGCGCGCAGCGAGCGCGCGCTGCAGAGCCTGCTCGCCGGCCTCGAGCGCCGCACCGCCGGCAAGTTCGGCATCACCGCGCTGACCTGGGTCGTGCTGGTCGTGCTGCTCGGCTGGGTCGACCGGCTGTCGCGCGGCTACATGACCGGCCGCCTCACCCTGGCCGGACTGCTCGCCGCCGTGGCGACGCCGGCCGTGCTGTTCCTCGTGTAGCATCCCCATGCCGTCCATGCAGGCCCGCCGCCCCGATCCCGAGCCAGTGCCCGCACCGCGCGTCGACTGGGAGGCGTTCTATCGCAACTACCGGCGACCGGGGTACCTGCCGGGCTTCGAGATCCTCGGCAAGCTCGGCGGTGGCATGTTCGGGCTCGTCTTCAAGGCGCGGAAGGAGTCGATCGGCAAGGACTACGCGATCAAGTTCCTGAAGGTCGACGACGACACGGTGCGCGACGCGGTGCTGCGCGAGATCGACAACGTGTCGTTCTTCGCGCAGATCGACCATCCGAACCTGGTGTCGATCGAGGACAAGGGCACCGTCGACGGCATCCCGTACCTGGTGATGAACTACGCCGGCGACGACACGCTGCAGAAGCGACTCGCCGCCGGCGACCTGAGCCGCGAGCAGGCGCTCGACGTGTTCGTGCAGGCTGCCCGCGGCGTGCAGGCGCTGCACGACCACTCGCTGGTGCACTTCGACCTGAAGCCCGCCAACATCTTCCTGAAGGGCGACGTCGCGCGGGTCGGTGACTACGGGCTCAGCAAGCTGGTCACCGCGTCGCGCAACTCGCTGAGCTTCGGGCGCGGCACTCCCTACTACATGGCGCCGGAGATGCTGCAGCGTCGCGGCGACGCCCGCAGCGACCTCTACTCGCTCGGCATCATCCTCTACGAGTGCCTGTACGGCGACGTGCCGTTCCGCGGCGACTCGGAGTGGGAGGTGTTGCGCAAGCACGAACAGGCGACGCCGGAGTTCCCGCCGCATGCTTCGGAACGCGACCGTGCGGTGATCCTGCGTTGCCTGCAGAAGCAGCCGGAAGCGCGCTTCGCGTCGGTCACCGAGTTGCTGCGCGCGCTCGAGGCGCCGGTCGGGCTCGGCGAGAGCCTGTGTTGGTCCACGGCAGCGAACCCGACGATCGACGGGGCCCGGACCCGGGCCGGCGGGTCGGCCGAGCCTCGGCAAGGGGAACGATCGCCGGCGTTGCGTGATCCGGCCGACAGTCCGTATGGCATGCCCTGGCGGCCCACGCCCGCACCACGCGGCCTGCTCGGTTCGCTGGTGCACGCGATCTTCCTGCTGATCAGCGCCGTGCTGTTCGTCGTGCTGTTGCCGGTTCGCGCCGTCAGTGCCACCGTCGGCCGCGGGTTCGTCTGGCTGCTGCAGCTGCCGTTCACGATCCTCGGGTTGATGGCACGCCTGATCGGGCTCTTGCTGGTGCTGGCGCTGGTGGTGCTGGTGCTGGTCGCGCTGACGTCGCTGGTGATGGCCTGATCGGCCGGCAGGTGCCGGGACCCGTGCAGGGTCGTTGGCAACCGCAGCCGATCCGCTATCTTCGCCCGCCGATGACCGAACGCGCCGCCGACATCGCCCGGCTGCAGGCCAAGGACGAAGCCGCCTGGGCAGAGCTCCAGGAGGAGTACTTCCGGCGCATCTACTTCTACGTGAAGCGTTTCGTCGGCGACCACCAGACCGCCGAGGACCTGACCCAGGACGTGTTCCTCGGCGCGCTGCGCGGCATCGGCGGCTTCGACCCGACCTTCACGCTCGACCAGTTCCTGTTCGGCATCGCCAAGAACCGCGTCATCGATCACTACCGCAAGCACAAGGTGAAGTTGCTGCCGGCCAAGCCGGACGACGACGCCGACAAGAGCCAGCTGTGGCTCGAGAACCTGGCGGAGGACCGCGCGCCGGCGCCGAAGGAACGCGTCGTGCACAGCGAGGACGAAGGTCGCCAACGACGCGTGCTGGCGCAGATCCTGCGCGACTACATCGGCGAGCTGTGGACGGCCGGCGAGTTCCAGAAGCTGATGGTGCTCGAGTACCTGTTCGTGCTCGGCGGGCGCAACAAGGACGCCGCGAAGCGCTTCGGCATCGCCGACGAGAAGGCGGTCGCCGGCATCAAGTTCCGGGCGATCGAGCGGCTGCGTGGCCTCGCCCGGCAGCACGACCCGAACCACTCCCTGTTCCTCGGCCTGTGGCGGCCGGGCTCGAGGTGACCCGATGCACGACGACGCGGACATCGACCCGAACCTGGCGCTGACCGTCGCCGCAGTCTGGCGGCAGGAACGACTGTCCTGCCCGCATCCGCAGATCCTGAACAGTTGGCTGCAGGGTGGCCTCGCCGGTGGGGCGGCCGAGTTCGTGCAGTTCCACCTTCGCGACAGCCAGTGCCCGTACTGCAACGCCGTGGTCGAAGAGCTGCGGGCGCGCGATGCCGAGGCGTCTTCGCCGGTGCTCGACGGGGTGCGCGACCGCCTGCTGCGCTCGACGGCCGTCGAGCTGCGCGGCAAGCGCCGCTGAGGCCCTCTGGCAGGGTTTCCCGGCCGAATCGAAGCCTGCGCCGAATAGTCGCGCGGTCGCTCCGCAGGGCTTGCCGGAACCTCCCCGGTTCCGGTCACCAAAGCCAAACGGAAACGACATGATCGGCAAGACTCTCAAGTGGATGCTCCTCGGCGGCGTTGTGCTCGGCGGGGCGGGCTTCCTGTTCCTCGGCACCGCGTTCCCCGGCTACGTCGGCACGTTCGCCAGCTCGGTGCGCGAGACCGTCACCGGCCAGATTCCGGTCGAGATCGAGCTGAAGCGGGCCGAAGGCCTGATCCGGCAGATCGACCCGCAGATCGACACCTGCAAGCGCGACCTGGCCCGCGCCGAGGTCGAACTCGAGGAGCTGCAGGGCTCGGTCGTGCACCTCGAGAAGGTCGTCGGCAACGAAGAGAAGAAGCTGAAGGTCGGTGCCCGCCTGCTCGGTGGCGACGGGGCGAGCGACGTGCAGCTGGCGGCCGATCTCGGTACCCGGCGCCGCGTCAGCAGCGACCTGCAGCGCACCAAGGACAGCTACGTCAACAACGTCGCCATCCTGAAGACCAAGCGGGCGCTGATCGAGCGCCAGACCCGCGCCGTCGACGCCGCGAAGCAGCGCCTGCTCGCCGTGCGCACCGAGCGTGAGGCCCTCGAGGACCAGGTGCGTTCGCTGAAGACCCAGCAGATGCAGGTCGCGGCCCTGTCGGCGCAGAGCCAGCGCTTCGACCTCGACAGCACCGCCCTGAGCCAGGCGAAGGAAGTGATCGCCGCGGTCAAGAAGCGCCTCGACGTCGCCCAGCGCATGCTGGAGAACGACATCGGCTTCCACGGCGAGCCGGTGTTCGAGGTGGGTGAGCAGCGCGACGTGGTGAAGGAGATCCACGAGCTGTTCGCGCCGGCCCGCGACGGCGCCCCGAGCCGCGATGGTGCCGCGTGCGCCACGATCGAGCTCGAGCTGCCGCAGGGCCGCTGATCGGCGGACCCTTGCCCGGCGCGGGCCGCTCAGGGAGCCACGGCGAACACGGCTTCCTGGCGCACGCCGACGAGGCGCACCGCGCGGGCCGTGACGACGATCGCGTCCTCGCGGCCCTTCGGCCCGAGCAGGCGCACTTCGGTCGGCTCCCCGATCGTCGCCAGCAGCTCGCACGGTGCGTGCGCGTCGAGCGTCTCGACCGGCGCCAGCTGCAGCCGGGTTCGGGAGGTGCGCACCGCCTCGGCCAGGGCGGGCGTCAGCGTGCCGACGAACACGTGGCCGTCGAGGTCGAACACCACCTGGCCGGGTGCCACCTCGAACTCCGCGGTGCGCATCCACACGCCGTCGAGCCGCATCGTGCGGCCGACGAACAAGCTCGCCTGGGCCGGCGCGAACCCACCGTACACCGGCAGCCACTGCTGGAAGCGCGGCCACAGCGCGTCGGCGGCGCTCGCCGCCTGGGTCCGGATCGTCGCGAGGGCCGCGTCGCCGAGCGTCGCCTTGGCGTGGGCGTCGAGCACGGCGTGGATCCGGCCGACCAGGGCAGCCTGTTCGGGGTGGTTCTGCAGCGCCAGCGGCAGGTCCCAGTCGGCGAGCGCCACGAGCCGGCCGCGGTGCCGTTCGTCCTGGATCTCGAGCGCCGCGAGGCCCTCGACGACCAGGCGGGCGGTGCGCAGCAGCTTCTCGTGCCCCTTCTGGCGCAGCTCCCGGATCGACGCCACGAACGCGGCGAGTTCGGCGTTCGCCCGGGCGCGCATCGCGTCGGCATCGGTGCCGGCGAAGGCGAGGAAGAGGTTGCAGCGTTCGACCAGGTTGATCGTCTGGTTCTGCCCGAGGCGATCGACGCTCGGCGGATCGAAGTCGAGGTAGCCGGTCGCGGTGATCTCGCCGGTCTCGTCCTCCCAGCCGGTGAACGAGTCGGCGGTGAACGCGAACGCTTCGGCCAGCCGCTGCTTGGTCTCGGCTCCGTAGTGCTCCGCATGGGCGGCATCGGCCCCGGCCTGCAGCGTCGTCAGCTCCTGCCACAGCTTCGCACCGTCCGCCACCGGCGCCTCGGCGACCAGGGGGCCGATGTTGCGGTACGCCTCGTCGAAGCGGGCCTGGGCGCGGTCGCGGTCGTCGCGCGACGCGGCCCGCAGGCCCGTGCGGATCTCCGGCCACTCGCTGCGCAGCGTCGCCATCGCGACCTCGGCATCGGCGAGCAGCTGCTGGCCGCGGCGGGCCCACTGGCGTTGCCGCTGCTGCTGCAGGAACTGCTGCAGCTGGGCCAGCTCGCTGCGCTCGAGTGCGGCCGAGCGCGTGGCGCGCGCCGCCGACGCGGCGAGGTCGGCGAGCAGGCCGGTGGCGTCGTCGTCCGGGCCGAGCACTTGCAGGCGCTCGCCGCGTTCGACCAGCTCGGTCAGCGACTCGAAGCGCAGCAGCGCCAGACTGCCCGCGGCCAGGCGGTCGCGCACCGCCGTCAGCTTGCTGCGCACGACCGGCCGCAGTTCTTCGGCCACGTAGTCGTCGAGGAAGCCCAGGCCGACGTCCACACTGCCGATGCCGGCCTCGAACGAGCCGCCGCGCAGCGCGTTGGCGATGTCGTCGCAGGTGCCTTGCAGCTTGTGGTTCGGGTCGCCGAGGGTGTCGCGCACGGCCTGCAAGGCACTCGTGCCATCGGCCAGCGCCTGTTGGACCGCTGCCTCGGCGACGGTGCGGCGTTTGGTGAACGTCGCGACGTCGAGCTGGGCCGGGAGCTGGGCGGCCAGGCCGAGTGCCAGCAGGGAGAGGACGAACGGGGCAGGAGAGCGCATGGGGGTGGGCATCGGGATCGCACCGGATCAGGGACGCAGCGGCTGGCCGAGCCAGTCGACCTCGTGCAGTTCGAACTCGTAGGCGGTGCGCGCCAGTTCGGTGGCGAGCGTCAGCACGAAGCGCGCGCCGGCCGGCAGCGCGCCCTGGTGGCGGTAGACGAGGCTGCACTCGTCGTTGCAGGACGAGTAGCCGGCGGGCTCGAGCGGCCACGAGCTGTCGTCGGTCTCGAGCGACGCGCCGAGCACCCGCTGGCGCGCGACCTGCAGCTGGACCTCGAGCGTCGTGCGGGCTTCGTCGCCGTCGCCCTCGACGTCGACGCGCAGCAGCTTCGCGCCGAGGTGCTGGCCCTCGGCATCCACCGCGAGTTCGGGGAAGCCGAGGTCGCACGCTTCCGAGCCGTGGCTCGACAAGCAGGTGAGCCGACCGGCGAGCCGCTGGAAGCCGCGGGCCGACGACGACAGCCCGAGGCGCAGTTCGGCGTAGACGGTGCGGCCGTCGCTGGTGCGCTTCGGGAAGTGGCAGCGGCGGTCCCAGTCGTCCTGCGGCAGCAAGTCGCTGCCGTCGTCGGCGATCGCCGCCGTGGCGGCGGCGTCCTCGATCTCGAGGCAGGGGCTAGGCAGGTCGCCGGCGACGGTCACCTGCACGCCCGGTTGGCTCTGGCCGTCGGGGCACAGGTCCCGGCTCGCGTCGGCTTCGCACACGAGGCGGCAGGCGACGATGCGCACGTTCTCGAGCGGGACCCCCGGTTCGTACTTCGGCGCAGCCGCTTCGAACGTCGCCAGCAGGTCGGGCATCGCGGCTCGCGCGGCTTCGACCTCGCTCGAGTAGTCGAACTGGGGCTGGGCTCCCGGTGCCGTTCGCAACAGGATCGGGCCTTGGTCGCCGAGCAGGGCGAGGGCCGCCTCCGGCGTCACGCCGCCGTTCCGCAGCAGCTGCAGCATCACCACATCGTCTTCGAGCAGGCGCTCGATGACCTCGACCAGCTTCTGGCCGGCGAAGTGCACTTGCACGGTGTTGGCGTCGAGCCGTTCGCCCGGAGCTGGGCCGACCAGTTCGCCTGGGGCGCGCAGCACCGCGGTGCACTCGAGGTCGCCGAACATGCCGGCGAGGAAGTCGCGCGCCATCCGGATCTTCGCTCGCTCGGCCTCGAGCAACTCGCGTAGCTGCGCTTCGCTGGCGTCCTTCGGCACCTCGGGCATGCCACCGGATTCGCTCGGCACCGAGCGGATCGTCACCGCGCCGTCGTCGGCGGATTCGACCGCGAAGTCGAGCAGGTTGACGTGGAAGCCCTGGCAGTGGAACCGCAGGTCGCGCACCGACGGGAACCAGGCCACCGCCGAGAACACCAGTTCGTCGTCGCTGGCCGTGCAGTCGACCTCGGCCCAGGCGTCGACGCCGCGCGCCTGCTGCAGTTCGCTGCGCACGAAGTCGGCCGGCGACGGAGCCCCCGGGCCACCCGGACCGCTCCAACGCACCTGGACACGGCCACTGCCATCGGGGTTGAACGTGAAGTCGTGGTGGAAGCGCGGCATGCCGTCCACTGGGTAGCGATGCGGCGGCCGAAACGCTGCTGCGAGCTGCGGATTCTTGGTGGTTCGGCGCCCGAACCGGCCGCGGCTACCATGCGCCTCCATGGTCCCTCTCCGCCTCGCCGCAGTCGGGATGCTCGCCGCCGGCGTCCTGCTGGCCGAGCCTGTCCGAAGCCAGGTGCCGCAGGAGCCGGGCGCTCAGCGGGTGCTGGTGACGTGCGATGGTTCGCGCAACTGCCCCGCCGAATCGGCGGCTCCCCTGCAGCAGCAGCTGGAAGCGCAGCTGGTGGCGCTCGAGGCGCTGGTCGGCTGGCCGCTTCCTCTCGCCACTCCGCCGCTGCGCGTCGACGTGTTCGGGGACCGCGCGGCGACCGAGGCCGCCGCGCGTTCCCTGCTCGGCCGGGAGCTGGTGGGCTGCGGCGGCATCGATCGGGCGAAGGGTCGGATCGTGGTCCAAGCAGGGGGCGAGTTCGTGCGAACGGTCCCCGTGGCCGCTGCCATCTGGTGGGTGGAACGGCTCGTCGCGCCAGGCGATCTGCACGCGCTCGGCGGCGATTGGCTGGCGCATGGGATCGCACACCTGCTGGTGGCAGAGGCGGGTGAGCCGTGCGAGACCTTCCTGGTCCGCGAGGCGCTGTTCCCCGCGGTGCGCTGCCACGGCGGCGACTTCCGGAAGGGGGCCGCCGCGATGCTGGCCCGCGACCAGTTGCCGTCGTTGGCGTCGTTGCTGGAGACGGCGGGGGACGACCTGGACCTCGACCAGCACGCTGCCGCGACCTCGTTCGTCGACTGGCTCACCCGGACCCGTCTTGCACCCAGCACAGGTGCCGCGGAGGCCCAGCAGCCTTCGACCCTGTCTCGGCTGGTCGCGCTGCTGCGGGCAGGCCGCCCCGCGGCCGAGGCGTTGCCGAAGGCGTGTGGCGCGGATCGTCCCACGATCGAACGCCGTTGGCGCGACGACCTCGCCACGGCTGTTCCGCAGGGTGGGCAAGGCAAACCGGCCGAAGGAACGAAGGCGCGGCCGTCGCATCCGCACGCGGCGCTCTTCGTCTACACGCGGCAGCCGGTCGCCGAACGCCACCGCAAGGTCGTCGCGGCGGCGTTGGCCGCGCGCGCTGCGACGCTGACCAGCGCGTTCCGCACGGTCGATGGTGGGCCCGTGGTCGAACTCGGCCCGGTCGACGACAACGTCAACTTCTGGAAGCGCGGGCGCCTCGGCAAGTCGATCGACCACGCCTGGCCGTTCGTCGTGGTGCTCGAGTACGCGCTCGACGAGCAGCCCGAGGCCTACCTCGATTGCTTCCGGCGCGCAGTCGGACCGCGCCACGACGGGGGCTGGATGCTCGACCCGAACCTCGACTTCGTGGCGCATCACAACGCGCAGATCACGACCGACCAGGACGAACGGTTCGGCTACCTGGCGATCCCGGACACGCCGACCGGCACGCATGTCGGCCAGACCGAGTTCGTGCATCGCGGTCGCGTTCGCTGGGCCGACGGCCGGCAGGCGCGCCTCGGCGTCTGGACGCGGCTCGAACCGGTCCGTCGACCGCCGGTCGACGCGTGGGGTGCCAGCCATCGGTGGCTGGTCGATTGGCGCGTCACCGACCGATCCAAGGCCGGGGGCATCACGGGCTGCGGTCCGCTGCTCGACCCGGAGCGCACGTTGGCGATTTGGGGCACGGCGCGCGTGCTGGACTTCCCGGAGGTGCCGCCGGGGATGCGCGCGGGGCGCGGTCGCGACTAGGGCGCGACGGCCTGCCCGAGTCGAACCCAGACTCGAACCAGCGGGACTCGAACCAGCGGGACTCGAACCAGCGGGGCAGGTGCGGCGCGAGTCCTCGGACCCGCGCCGCGGACCAACGCGGCGGCCGGTCAGGCCGCCAGCGGCATCACGAGCCGGTCTTGCCCGAGATCACGGTGCCGTGGAAGCCCATGATGTTGCCGAGCACGCCCCAGAACGACGTCCAGTCGGCCGGCGTCGAGTGCTGGGTGATGATGGTGCCCTTGGCGAAGTGCTCGGCGTGCAGCTTCGCGGCGGCTTCCTGGTCGTCGCCCGGGATGGCGAAGCCGAAGATGCGGAAGCTCTCGGCGTGGACCGTGTAGTGGCCGTTGGCCTGGCGCATGCCGGAGCAGCCGGCGAGGGTGAGGGCGGCGGTGGCGAGACCGAGGGCGATCAGCTTGCGGGTCATGGTTGTGGGTGTGAGGTGTGCCGCACGCGGTCGCGGCGGGACGACGTGGTGTCGCCGGCACGGAAGTCTCCGTGCCGTGGGCGGGATCACCGATCCAGCCCTCCCGATCCATGGGTGCCGCGTGTGACGCGTGGAGGTTGTGCTCTGGGGCGGGCGTGGTCAACGGAAATGCGGCGCGTGGAATGGCAGCGACGCATTCGACTCGCATGGGCCGCCTCGCTAGCGTGCTCGCCCTTCGCAGCCATGAACATCCACGAGTACCAGGCCAAGCAGCTCTTGGCGAAGTTCGGCGTGCCCGTCAGCAAGGGCATCGCCTGCAAGACCGCCGACGAGGTCGGCAAGGCGTTCACCGACCTCGGCGTGCCGCTCGGCGTCGTCAAGGTGCAGATCCACGCGGGTGGACGCGGCAAGGCGGGCGGCGTCAAGCTGGTCCGCTCCGCCGACGAGGCGAAGAAGGTCGCCGCGGGCCTGTTCGGCAAGGCTCTGGTCACGCACCAGACCGGGCCGGAAGGGCGCGTGGTGAAGACCATCTACGTCGAGGCCGGCAGCGACATCGAGCGCGAGATGTACGTCGCGCTGGTGATGGACCGTTCGGCCCAGGCACCCGTGATCATCGCCGCCAAGGAAGGCGGCATGGACATCGAGGAGCTCGCCGCGCACAAGCCGCAGGCGATCGCGCGCCATCGCGTGCACCCGGTGAAAGGTGTGCAGGGCTTCCAGCTGCGCGCGCTGACCAAGCACCTCGGGCTCAGCGGCGAACAGGCCAAGGCCGGTGCCAAGCTGATCCAGTCGCTGACGCAGGCGTTCATGGCGCTCGACTGCTCGCTCGCCGAGATCAACCCGCTGATCGTCACCAAGACCGGCGAGGTCAAGGCGCTCGACGCCAAGATGAGCTTCGACGACAACGCGCTGTTCCGGCACAAGGACGTGCAGGAGTGCCGCGATCTCAACGAGGAGGATCCGAAGGAGATCGAGGCGAAGAAGTTCGACCTCAACTACATCGCGCTGACCGGCAACATCGCGTGCCTGGTCAACGGGGCGGGCCTGGCGATGGCGACGATGGACGTCATCCAGCTGAAGGGCGGCATGCCGGCCAACTTCCTGGACGTCGGCGGCGGCGCCAACAAGCAGCAGGTCACCAACGCGTTCAAGATCCTGCTGTCGGACAAGAACGTGAAGGGCATCCTCGTCAACATCTTCGGCGGCATCATGAAGTGCGACACGATCGCCGAGGGCGTGATCGCCGCGGCGCGCGAGGTGAAGCTCGCCGTGCCGCTGGTCGTGCGTCTGGAGGGCACCAACGTCGAGCTCGGCCGCAAGCTGCTGCAGGAGAGCGGGCTCAACCTGCAGACCGCGTCGTCGCTCGACGAGGCGGCCGAGAAGATCGTCCGGGCGATCAAGGCCTAGGGCCATCCGCTGAACCCCAAAGGAGCACACCCATGACTGTTCTCGTCGACGGCAACACCAAGATCCTGTGCCAGGGCTTCACCGGCGAAGCCGGCCTGTTCCACAGCAAGAACTCCCTCGCCTACGGCACCAAGGTGGTCGCCGGCGTCACGCCCGGCAAGGGCGGCCAGACCATCGAAGGCGTCCCGGTCCACGACACGGTGCGCGAGGCCAAGGCGGCCTCGGGCGCCACGGTGTCGATGATCTACGTGCCGGCCGCGTTCACGGCCGACGCGATCTGCGAAGCGGTCGACGCCGAGATGGATCTCGTCGTCGTCATCACCGAGGGCATCCCGGTCGCCGACATGGCGTTCGTCAAGGACGCGATGAAGGGCACCAAGACGCGCCTGATCGGCCCGAACTGCCCCGGCATCATCACGCCGGTCACCGACAAGACCGGCTGCAAGATCGGCATCATGCCGGCCTACATCCACCGCCCCGGCAAGGTCGGCATCGTGTCGCGCAGCGGCACGCTGACCTACGAGGCCGTGTTCCAGGTCACCAACAACGGCATGGGCCAGTCGACCTGCATCGGCATCGGCGGCGACCCCATCAAGGGCCTCGACTTCATCGACTGCCTGAAGCTGTTCCAGGACGACAAGGACACCGAAGGCATCATCATGATCGGTGAGATCGGCGGCACCGCCGAGGAAGAGGCCTGCGAGTTCATGGCGAGCTACGTGAAGAAGCCGGTCGTCGGCTTCATCGCTGGCGCGACCGCGCCGCCCGGCAAGCGCATGGGCCACGCCGGCGCCATCATCAGCGGCGGCAAGGGCACGGCCGCGGACAAGAAGGCGGCGATGAAGAAGGCCGGCGTGCACGTCTGCGATACGCCGTCGATCCTCGGCGCCACGATGAAGAAGGTGCTCGGCAAGTGATGCCGGGCACCGCTGCATCCCGCCCTCGCCCGTGAAGATCCCCGGAGGCTTCGAAGCCCTGTTCCGCCAGCTCACGCCGCTGCTCTTGCTAGGCGTGCTGGTGGTCGTCGTCGCCGAACCGTGGCTGCCGGGTTCAGCGTGGGTGCGCGAGCGCTTCGGTGACCAGGCGTTGCTGCGCGTCTGCGTCGCCGCGCTGGTCTGCTACGTGCTGATGCTGTGGGGGGAAGCCCTGCGGCTGCACACGATCCTCACCGGCGTGCTGCAGGCCTTCCGGCAGTTCCGCGACAGCCAGGGCGGCGGCGGCAACGCCGCCAACACGGCCCGCAACGCCGAAGCGAAGCGCGAGGCCGCGCGCCTGCTGATCGCGGCGCTGCGCTCCGACGATGCCTCGATCCGGCAGAGCAGCCGCCAGAATCTGGCGCGGCTCGCTGGCGAAGACCATGGCGATGACCCGGCGGCATGGCAGCGTTGGTTCGAACGGCAGGGCGCGCGCGGCGACTGAAAGACGCGCCGTGCACGCGGCGTTGCCGTCCCGTCGCGCGAGGGTGCAGCCCTCGGCCCGTGCACCCGAGCACAGAACTAGGTCGCGTGGCTGGCGTTCGGCCATGCCGCCGGCATGATGACGAAAACGCCGAGGTTTGCTGCATGATCGCTTTTCTGAGCACTTGGGAGATCGTGGCCGTTCTCGTGGTCGCGCTCCTGCTGTTCGGCCACCGGCTCCCCGGCATGGCTCGTTCGCTCGGCTCGGGCATCACCGAGTTCAAGCGCGGCCTGAAGGACGGCCAGAAGCCTGAAGGCGGCGCTGGTTCAGCGTCCGGCCCGTCGCCGACTCGCTCCGACGACAACTCCAGCTCCGGAGCGCCCCGGTGACCGAGACCCTGCCGCTGCACGACCTCGTCGGGCTCGTGCGTCCGCAGCTCGACCGGTTGAACCGCGAGCTGATCCAGGACCTGGCGCCCGGCCACCGCGAGATGCTGCCGCTGGTCGAACACGTCGGCGGCTTCCGCGGCAAGCAGCTGCGGCCGGTGCTGACGTTCCTCGCCGGCATGGCGGTGCGAGGCGCGACCCACGGCGGCGTGCTCGGCGACGACGTCGTCACCGTCGCCAAGGTGGTCGAGCTGCTGCACACGGCGACGTTGGTGCACGACGACGTGCTCGACAGCGCCAACGTGCGGCGCCGCATCCCGACCGTCAACCAGATGGCGGGCGTCGAGGTCGCGGTGTTGCTCGGCGACTACATCTACGCCAAGGCCTTCCACATGGCCGTGCAGCTGCCGGACCCGACGGCGGCGCGTTGGCTGGCCGAGACCGTGCGCGTGATCTGCCAAGGTGAGATCACGCAGGTGCTGCACCGCTTCGACTTCCAGTGGACGGAGCCGCGCTACTTCCAGGTCATCGCCGAGAAGACCGCGAGCCTCTACGCCGCGGCGTGCCGCCTCGGCGGCCACTACTCGGGCGGCCCCGAAGGTCGCCTGCGCGCACTCGAGGAGTACGGTATCGAGCTCGGCATCGCCTTCCAGATCGTCGACGACTGTCTCGATCTCGATGGCGACGAACGCGTCGTCGGCAAGTCGCTCGGCACCGACCTGGCGAAAGGCAAGATCACGCTGCCGATGCTGTGGCTGATGCAGCGCGGCCCGGGTGAAGCCGAACGGCTGCGCGCAGTGCTCGGCAAGACCGAAGCCGAGGGCCTGCGCCGCCTGCGCGCCGAGTTCCCGCTCGAGCACGCGATCGCCTACGCGATGGAAGAAGCCACGCGCCGCATCCACAAGGCGCAGGCGTCGCTGTCGCTGCTGCCGCCGGGGCCCGCGCGCGATGCGCTGCACCAGCTCGCCGGCTTCGTGTTGACGCGGCGACTCTGAGGCGTGCGGTGGGCGGTCTCGCTGCTGGCGCACCGGTGGCCTGTGGCTGGCGCACCCGATGGCCCGCTGCTGGCGCAACCGATGGCGGGCCGCGCGAACGAGTTGCTGCGTAAGGTTGGCGCGCTACACCGCGGCAATTCGCACCCTGCGCCTCGGGTTCTGACTCCGGAGTTTCCCAAGCTCCGGGCCTTCGAGGCCTGCGCGGCCTCCGTATGCTCTCTGCCGATTCCTCCGGCCCTGCGATGACCAGCACACGTTCCTTCCTCTTCCTGTTCGCGTTGTTGCCCGCCTGCAGCAGCGGCACCCCCCAGGCCTTCAGCGCGCCGCGCACCTTGCCGAAGGCGCAGCGGCCGGTGGTGTGGGACGCGCCGGCGAAGGACCGCCTCGGCCTGCCGGACATGGGCGGGGCCAAGGCCGACTCGCAGGACCCGTCGGCCGCCGCCAACATCACCGCCGACACCCCGGTCGGCTGGCAGCGGCTGCCAGCGCAGCCGGAGAAGTTCCGCCACGCATTGTGGCGCGTCGGCGGCGACGCCGGTCCCGAGTGCTACCTGACGCTCGGCACGCTCGGCGGCCTCGCCGGCAACGTCACGCGCTGGTACGGCCAGTTCGGCCAGGCTGCGGTCGATCCCGGCACGCTGCCCGAGGTCGAGCTGCTCGGTGGCAAGGGCCGCCTCGTCGAGCTGAACGGCACGTTCGGCGGCAAGCCAGACCAGGCGATGCTCGGCATCGTGCTGGCGGACGGTGATCGGGTGACGACGCTGAAGTTCACCGGGCCTTCGGCCATGCTGAAGGAACAGCGAGCGAACTTCCTGGCGGTCGCCAAGTCGATGCGCGTCGGCGGTGCTGGCGCGAGCGCGGCCGCTGGCAATGCGGCCGCGGGTGGTGGGGCGGCCGAAACTGCGGGCAAGGCGTTCGTCGGCGTCACGCCTCCGGGCTGGGAGCAGCTGCCGCCGCAGCCCGAACGCTTTCGCGCAGCGTTGTGGCGCATCGCCGGCCAGGACGACACCGAGTGCTACGTCTCGGGTCCGATCGCCGGCGGCGTCACCGGCAACCTGAAGCGTTGGTACGGCCAGTTCGGGCTCGATCAGGTGCCGGCACTCGAAGCGCTCGAAGTCGTCGAGCTGCTCGGCCGCCCCGGCCGCATGGTCGAGCTCTACGGCACGTTCGGCGGCAAGCCCGGCAAGGGCATGCTGCTCGCGTTCGTCACCCAGGGCGACGAGGTGACGACGTTGAAGTTCACCGGGCCGGAGGCGGTGGTGAAGAGCCATCGCGACCGGTTCCTGGCGCTGGCGAAGTCGCTGCGCAGCGCGTCGGCGAGCCCGAACCCGCAGGCGCCGCCGATCCAGCGCGGCCAGCCGATGCCCGGTGATCACCCGCCGGTCGGCGGTGCGCCAGCGCAGACGCCGCCGCCGCCGCCGAGTGGGCCGTTCACAGCGACGGTGCCGGCGGGTTGGACGGCGAAGGCCGGCAGCAACAAGTTCCTGCACCACACGTTCGCCGGTGACGGCGAGGTCTACCTCGGCCAGCTTGGCGGCGGCCTGAAGGCGACGCTCGACATCTGGCGCGGTGAGATGGGCCAGGGCCCGATGAGCGACGCCGACTTCGCGGCGCTGACCAAGATCGCGTTCCTCGGCGAGGACAGCGTGCTGCTCGACCTCGGCGGCGACTTCCGCAGCATGAGCGGCAAGCAGATCCAGGGCGCGCGCATGCTGGTGGCGGCACGCAGCGAAGGCAACACGATCCTGTTCGCGAAGCTCGTCGGCGCTGCCGCCGAGGTCGAGAAACAGGTCGACAGCTTCCGTGCGTTCGGCGCGTCGGTGCGGAGGGCGCAATGAGCGCTGCGGATCCGGTGACGGCACCGTCGGTGCCAGCGCGCAGCGCCTCGCCGCTCGACTTCGTGGTTGCGTTCCTGTCGTCGATGAAGCTCTCGGTCGTGCTGGTGCTGCTGCTCGCACTGCTGACGTGGCTCGGCACGTTGGCGCAGATGGACAACAGCACCTACGCGGTGCAGCAGCTCTACTTCGAGTCCTGGTGGCTGGTCGCCAAGCTGCCGGTTTCGGTGTGGGGGCGGCATTGGTTCGACCTGCAGATCCCGCTGATCGGCGCCTACCCGGTGATGGGGCTGCTGTTCGTGAACCTGATGGTCGGCGGCCTCGTGCGCATGAAGTGGAACGTGCGCAACGCCGGCATCCTGATCACCCACCTCGGCATCGCGCTGTTGCTGGTCGCTGGATTCGTCAAGATGCACTACTCGTACGCCGGCAATCTGTCGCTGTACGAGGCACCGGCCGACGGTCAGGGGGCGCCGGGGCGTGTCTACCAGAGCTCGCGGTTCGTCAGCTTCCACGACTTCGAGCTGGCGCTGATGGTCGAGAAGGGCGACCAGGTCGAGGAGCGCGTGGTGCCGGAACACGTGCTGTGGCCGGCCCGCTTGCCCGCAGCACGGCTGCCAAAGGGTTCGATCAGCGGCCCGGGCGAAGTGGTCACGCTTATGCCGGACGGGCTGCCGTTCAGCCTCGAGATCCGCGACTTCGTCGACCACGCGCGCGCCGTGCCGAAGGGCCCGCGCGTCGACTCGCCGTGTGAGAGCGTCGACGGCGTCGTGCTGCTGCCGCAGAGCTGGCCGCCGGGCCAGCAGCCGCGCAGCGAAGCGGAGATCGCCGGCTGCTACGTCACCGTGCTGCCGAAGAACGGCGCGCCGATCCGCGGCATCGTCTGGGGATTCCCGCGGCTGCCGTTCGACGAAGCGCGCTACCCGTTCGCGTTCACCGTCGACGGTGTGCGCTACGGCCTCGACCTGCGGCACGTGACGCGCGAGCTGCCGTTCGCCGTCAAGCTGCGCAGGTTCCAGAAGCTCGACCACCCCGGCACCATGTCGCCGAAGGACTTCCGCAGCTACGTCACCGTGGTCGACGATGCCGGCGCCCAGGACGCCGAGATCTTCATGAACAACCCGCTGCGGCGCGACGGCTTCGTCGTCTACCAGACCAGCTGGGGGCCGCAGCCCAGGGGCGGGCCGCCGTGGTACTCCGTGTTCGAGGTGTCCTACAACCCGTCCGACCTGTGGCCGATGCTGGCGTGCTTCGTCATCGCGTTCGGCCTGCTGCTGCACTTCGTCATGAAGCTGATGCGGTTCCTCGAATCGACCACCTACACGACCCTGCAGAAGGAATGATGCCGATGCCGACCACCAAGACGTCGATCTCCACGACCTGGGCATCCACGGCCAGGGCGTGGATCTGGTTGTGCCTTTTGTTCGTCGTCGCCGGCTGCAGTCGGGCGGCGCCGAAGATGGAGGGGGTGGTGCTCCGCAAGGGCGGCTGGGACCCTGCCTTCGTCGCCGAGTTCGGCAAGACGATGGTGATGAACGAAGGCCGGGTGCAGCCGGTGTCGACGCTGGCTTCGTACACCCTCTACGCGGTGCACGGGCGGCGCGACGTGCAGTTCGAGACGGCCGATGGCCAAACGACCAAGCTGTCGCCGACCGAGTGGCTGCTCGACGCCTGGTGCTACCCCGAGCAGGCGTCGCACTACCCGTTGTTCCGCATTGAGAACGTCAGTGTGCTCGACGCACTGGGCATCCATCACGATGGCCAGGGCCAGCGCTTCGAGTACCTCACCTACGCGCGCCTGCTCGAGAGTGGCGAGAAGCTCGAGGCGCTGATGGAGAAGATCGACGGCAAGGCGGAGGCACAGCGCTCGCCGGTCGAACGCCACCTGGTGCTGTTGTGGCGGCAGTTGCTCGCCTACCACCGCATGCATCGGCTGGTCGACTCCCTGCAGGTGCCGCTGCGCCTCGAAGGCGACGAGCTGAAGACACTGTTCGGCGGCAGCGAGCGGATCCCGCTCACCGCCGTGCTGCGCAACGTCGGGTCCTTCCGCGACTACGTGCGCTCGGTCGGCGACGACTTCGCCGCCGAGAAGCACGGCAACCTCTCCCAGGTGCTGTCGTTCCTGCAGGAAGTCTCGCGCACGACTTCGGGCGCGCTGTTGCTGCCGCCGACCCAGGCCGAGGGCATCACCTGGCACAGCTTCGGTGAGGTGCTCGGCGGCGCCCTGACCGGTCGCATGCCGCTCGATCCGTCCTACGTGGCGATGATGGCGCACCTCGAGACCGGCCTGCAGGCCGAGACCCTCGGCGACCGCCAGCGCCACCTGCTCGACTACAAGCGCGCCGTCGAAGTGGCTGCCAAGGGGCGCGTCGGCACCGACACGGTCGAGACCGAGGCCTACTACTACACCGCGAACTGGCACTTCCACGCGATGATGACGTTCGTGCTGGGGTTCGTCCTGGCTTGCGTCTGCTGGGCAT
Organism: Planctomycetota bacterium; assembly: GCA_016793305.1. Next base: position 9,868 of record JAEUHU010000354.1, on the reverse strand, counting down.
TGCCGAAGAGCCGGCTGCTGTGGTGGGCCAGTGCGGTCACCACCCTGGTTGGCATCGTGCTGCTGGTCGTCGACGTGTGGATTCGCTGCCTCGTCACCGGCCACCCGCCGATCACGCGCCTCTACGACACCTTCCTGTTCATCGGCGGAGTCGCTGCGATCGTCATCGTCGCCGCCGAGTTCCTGATGCCGCGTCGCATCCTGCTGGCGCTCGCACCGTTCCTCGGCGCCCTGCTGATCTTCCTGGCTCGCCTGTTCGAGGTCGCCGATGGTCGCGACACGATGCAGCCGCTGCAGGCGGTGCTGCTCAGCAACTTCTGGCTCGGTATCCACGTGCCGACGATGAACATCGGCTACGGCGCTGGGGTCGCGGCGGCCTGCGTCGCCATGGCGTGGGTCGCGGTGCGTGCGCTCGGCCTCGACAAGAGCCCGCAGCAGTCGCTGCTGAAGATGCTCGCCAAGGTCACCTACGGCGTCACCTGCTTCAGCCTCGCCACCGGCGTCGTCGGCACCATCCTCGGCGGCGTCTGGGCCAACGACTCGTGGGGCCGCTTCTGGGGCTGGGATCCGAAGGAGAACGGCGCCTTGCTGATCTGCCTGTCGCAGATCGCCCTGCTGCACGCGCGCATGTGCGGCATGGTGCGCGACCCCGGCCTCGTGCTGTGGTCGATCTTCAGCGGCATGATCGTCGTGTTCTCGTGGTTCCACACGAACCTGCTCGGCGTCGGCCTGCACGCCTACGGCTTCTCCGGCGCGCTGCACGACGGCGTGTGGATCAGCTACTCGGTGCTGCTGTCGTTCCTCGTGCTCGGCGCGATCGACCTGATCGCGCGGCCGAACGTGGCGCCGGCCTCCGAGACCCTGGCCGCCGCTGCCGACGCGATGAGCTAGCGAACGGTGCGGCGGATCAAACCGTAGCACCGGCAGCGCGCAGCGTATTGCGCAGCAGCATGGCGACGGTGACCGGGCCGACGCCGCCCGGCACCGGCGTCAGGTGGCCGGCGACCGGCACTGTCGAGGCGAAGTCGACGTCGCCGACGATGCGGCCGTCCGGTGCCTGGTTGATGCCGACGTCGATGACGCAGGCGCCCGGCTTCACCATGTCGCCGTGCACGAGCCCGGCCTTGCCGACGGCGACGACCAGGATGTCGGCGCGGCGGGTGTGGTCGACCAGCTTGCGGGTGCCGATGTGGCACACGGTGACGGTCGACAGGTGGTGCAGCAGCAGCACGGCGATCGGTTTGCCGACGATCTCGCTGTGGCCGACGACGACGGTCTCGGCGCCGCGCAGGTCGAGGCCGGTGGCGAGGATCAGGTGCTGGGCGGCGGCGGCGGTGCACGGCGTCATCACCGGCTCGCGGTAGAGGATCGCGCCCATGTTCGCCGGGTGCATGCCCTCGACGTCCTTGTGCGGGTCGATCGCCGACTGCACGGCGCGCGGGTCGATGCCCGGTGGCAACGGGCGCTGCACCAGGATGCCGGCGACCTCGGGGCGGCCGTTCAGCTCGACGATCGTCGCCACCAGCTGCGCCTCGGTGGTGCCGATCGGCAGGTTGCGCACCTCCATGTCGATGCCGACCTCGGCGGCGGCGCGCTGCTGGTTGCGCACGTAGACGGCGGCGGCGGGGTTCTGCCCGATCTCGACCGAAACCAGCCGCACCGGCCGGCCGAGCGCGTCGCGGGCTTCGCGCAGACGGCTGCGCATGCGTTGGGCGATCAGCTTGCCATCGAGGAGTTGCGCAGGCACCGTCAAGTCTCCGGGTGGGGTCGGGCCGAAAGGTAGCGGTGGGCCGGCACCGGCCCATACCGACATGAGCCCGAAGCCGACATGAACCACGAGGGCCGACGCTTCTACCTGCCGCTGCCGCCCGCGACCAAGACGTTGTTCCTGATCAACGTCGCCGTGTTCGCGGGGAACCTGCTGGCGCTGCTGCTCTCGCGGTTCGTGCCGGCCCTCGAAGGCGGCCTCGGGCGCTGGCTCGGCTTCTCGTGGCCGGGGATCTTCGCCGGCTACGGCCTCGGGCTGCTGCGCGTCGTTAGCTACCAGTTCGTGCACTCGATCGACCCGATGCACGTGGTTGGGAACATGATCTCGCTGTGGGTGTTCGGCCCGATGGCGGAAGCTCGCCTCGGCCGGCTCGGCGCCTACCGCCTGTACTTGTGGGGCGGCACCCTCGGCGCGATCGGCTTCGTGCTGTCGGCCGCCGCCGGCGGCTACCTGTCGGTGCCGTTGGTCGGGGCCAGCGGCGCCTGCTACGCGCTGATGGTCTACGCCGCCTGCGTGCAGCCGAACGCGACCATCGTGTTCTTCATCGTGCAGATGCCGCTGTGGGTGCTGGCCGCGCTGTTCTGTGCGTTCGGTGCCTACTGGCAGCTGGTCGAACTCGCCACCGGCATCGGCGCTGGCGGCGTCGCCCACAGTGCCCACCTCGGCGGTGCCTTGCTCGGCTGGCTGGCGTTCCGTCGCGGCTGGTTCGTCGACCACGCCGGGGACGGCGGCGAACGCCCGGACTTCTTCACTGCGTTGGTCGGCCGCTGGCGGGCCCGGCGCGCCGCCCGGCAGCAGCGGGCCACCGACGAGCGCGAACAGAACCTCGACGCGATCCTGGCCAAGGTCAAGGCGACCGGCATTGGCTCGCTGACGGCGGCCGAGCGGCGCTTCCTCGAGACGATCAGCGCGCAGAAGAGCCAGGGCCGCTGAGCTGCGGCTCGCTGCGGGGCTCCCTCGCTGAGGCGCCGCCGCCGCCCGTTGGCTAGCATCGCCGACCCGAGGTCGATGACGATGCTGCGATCCCTGTTCGCCCTGTGCTCGTTGTTCCTGTGCGCGCTGGCCCTGCCGGCGCAGGAAGAGCTTCCCGCCGACCAGTTCCGTGCCGAGTTCCAGCGCGGGCTCGACGCCAAGGACGACACTGCGATGGACCGCGCGATCAAGCGCTCGCCGTCCGCCGCGCTGCTGTGGTTCGAAGAACTGGTGCAGCTGCAGAATGCCGGCGACGCGGCGGTGGCGCCGAAGGTGGCCGCGGTCACGGCGTCGTGGACGCGCGCGTTCGAGTCGAGTGACGCCCCCGACCGCGTGCTGCGGTGGGCCAGCGGGGCTTCGGCGAAGCAGCTCGAGATGATGCGGGACTGCCGCCGCGACTCGACGAAGGTCTGGAAGGTGTTCCAGGACGACGTCGAGAAGAACCCGACGCGCGAAGGTGTGCTGCAGATCTACGAGAGCTACCAGAAGCTCGCCGAAGCCACCGTCGGCTTCGGCCACTCACTGCTCGCCGCCGAGATGTGGAACCTGGCGGCGGTCGTCGCCGGGCGCATGCCGAAGCCGACCACCGAGGACCGCAAGCGCACGCTCGCCGCGACCGAGGAGTTCCTGCGCCTGCGCAAGGACTGGGGCTTCACCGGCGACGTGCACTTCATGCGCAACAGCGACTGGGTGAAGACCGAGAAGACGCGCCTCGACGACGAGGCGAAGAAGGCCGACAAGCGCAAGGCCGAGGGCTACAGCGCCGACGCCAAGGGCGTCGAGTCCCTGGTCAAGGCCGGCGTCGCCGAGGCGAAGCACGAGCTGAAGTTCGAACCGCTGGCGAACCTCGACGAGCTCGACTACGGGCCGCGCAACGGGCCGGTGCCGGCGTTCTGGAACCTGATCTCGCTCGGCAAGGAAGGCGAGCAGCGCAAGTTCGACTGGTTCAAACGCAGCGACCTGTTCCTCGCGCGCACCGGCGCCGCGAAGTTCGCGATCTCGGTGCATTCGAACGAGATCAAGGACCTGGTCGAGGTCGACGTGTCGCCGAAGGCGAAGATCTCGCCGTTCTGGCTCGATGCGGCGAAGAAGCAGCCGTACGCGATGGCGTTCTGGATCGGCTCCGACCGCGAGATGGTCAACGAAGCGGCCTGCAACCTGACGATCGCCGCCGACGTCGCCAACATCTACTACCGCAGTGCCGCCAGCTGGAAGACGCAGGTCGGCGCCGACCTGGTGACGCTCTACGACGACGACGCCGACGGCACGCCGGGCGACGCCGATCCGTTCGCGCTGCCGTGGAAGAGCGAGATGCTCGGTGTGCACGACGACAAGACCGACGGCGAAGGCACGCCGGTGCCGCTGCTCGACTCGATGCGCATCGGCAAGGGGCCGCGCGCGCCGTTCTCGGAGTTCGTCAAGCTGAGCACCGGCTGGCACTACGTGCAGGTGAAGGGTGAGTCGCTGAACGTGCGGCCGCTGAATCCCGAATACGTGAAGACCGGCAAGCTGAAACTGGTCTGGACCGGCTCGAAGACCGCGGCGCCGACGCAACTCGTCGTGCGCGGCGCCGGCGACTACCAGAGCGCGTTCTTCGACCTCGCGGGCGGCAAGGAGGTCGAGGTCCCGGCGGGTGAGTACCACGTGCTGTTCGGTCGCATCGTCGTCGGCAAGGCGCCGCGCGTGCAGATGGCGACGCTCTACCGCGGCGACAGCGAGACGTTCGTGGTCGAGGCGGGCAAGGTGAAGGAGCTGAAGATGGGCGGGCCGTTCACGCTCAGCTTCAAGCGGGACGGCGACGATCCGGCGGTGATCGACGCGTTGACGCTGATCGTCAAGGACGGGCTCGGTTGCGCCTACACGCAGTGGCACGGCCTGTCGCTCGCCTGCGACGTGCTGGCCAGCAGCCAGCCCGACGGCAAGGGCGCCAAGACCGTGGGCCGGTTCGTGCCGTTCACCGATGCCGAGCTGGTCAACGAAGCGGCGAAGGTGCACAACCAGCTGATGCAGCAGACGGCCTGTTTCCCGATGCCCGACGGCTACAAGCAGGGACCATTGCAGCTGAAGGTGGATCTGCCGGCGGCCGGCATGAAGCTGCAGCTGGTGGTGAAGAAGCACCCCTGGTTCGGCGCGATCCAATCGCTGTGGAAGGCGCCCTGAGCGGGCGCGCCGGCCAGTGGACCGCGCCGCGCGCCGTTGGCTGCGCACCACGGCGCGCTGGCCCGGCCGGGGCGCGCCGCTAGACTCCGCGCCGCATGTTGGACCTCAAACTGTTGCGCGAGAACCCGGACGCCGCGCGCGCCGGAGCCCTGAAGAAGCGCATGCCGGACCGCGCCGCCGCGGTCGATGCGGTGCTGAAGCTCGATGCCGAACTGCGGGCGCTGCTGCCGACCTTGGACGGCATGCGCAGCGAGCTGAAGAGCGGCAGCAAGGAGATCGGCAAGATGGCGCCGGCCGAGCGCGAGGCGTTCCTGGCCAAGCAGAAGGAGCGCAAGGCCGAGATGGGCGGGCTCGAGGAGCGCGAGAAGGCGCTGCGGGCCGAACTCGAGAAGCAGCTGGCACTGATCCCGAACATCCCGGACAGCGAGGTCCCCGAAGGCAAGGACGACAGCGAGAACAAGGAGACCAAGCGCTGGGGCACGGTGCGCACGTTCGGCTTCACGCCGCGGCCGCACTACGAGATCGGCGAGAAGCAGGGCTGGCTCGACTTCGAACGCGCTTCGAAGATGGCCGGCTCGCGCAACTACTTCCTGTTCGGCGACCTCGCCCTGCTGCACGACGCCGTGCTGCGCTACGCCGTCGACCTGCTGGTCGGCCGCGGCTTCACGCCGGTCGATCCGCCGCTGCTGGTCCGCGACGCGGCGATGTTCGGCACCGGCTTCTTCCCCGGTGGCGAAGAGCAGACCTACCGCGCCGAACGCGACGAGCTGAACCTGATCGGCACCGCCGAGGTGCCGGTGACGTCGCTGCACGCCGGCGAGATCCTGCCGGAGGACCAGCTGCCGAAGAAGTACGTCGCGCGCTCGGCGTGCTTCCGCCGCGAGGCCGGCACCTACGGCAAGGACACGCGCGGCCTCTACCGCGTGCACCAGTTCCAGAAGGTCGAGCAGGTGGTCATCGACATCGCCGACACTGCGCGCTCGATCGAGCACCACCACGCGATCGTCAAGAACGCCGAGGACATGCTGCAGGCGTTCGAGCTGCCGTACCGCATCGTCGCCGTCTGCGGCGGCGACCTCGGCGTGCCGCAGGCGTTCAAGTACGACATCGAGACCTGGATGCCGTCGCGCAACGCCTATGGCGAGACGCACTCGGCCTCGCGCTTCTACGACTACCAGGCGCGCCGGCTCGAGCTGCGCTACCGGCCGAAGGACGGCAGCAAGGCGATGGTTTGCCACACGCTGAACAACACCGTCGTCGCCAGCCCGCGCATCCTGATCCCGCTGGTCGAGAACCATCAGCAGCAGGACGGCACCGTGCGGGTGCCGGCGGTGCTGCAGCCGTATCTCGGCGGCCGCGCCGTGATCGGCAAGCCGATCTTCTGAGGAACGCGCGGGGGTCGGCATCGCCCGCCCGATAGGAGCCGACGACCGAAGCGGTCGCGGCGCAACGGCGGTGACAGTGGGCCGGATTGGGCCCGTTGACTATCCGTCAGCGGCCGCCGCCGAAGAAGCCACCGCCGCCGCCCGCACCGCCGCCGATGCCGCGGAAGATGTCCGCCGGGTTGAATCCCGGTGGCAACTGCGTCGGCGGCTGCGCCCCGCCGGTTGCGCCGCCGCGCCCGCCGCCTTGCTGGCCACCGCGACCACCGCCTCGGCCGCCGCCGTCCGGCATGCCGCCGCGCGTCGTGGTCGCCGTGCCCGGCTTGCCGCCGATCGCCTGGCTGATGCCGCCGGGGCCGGCCGGGCCACCGCCGCGGCCGCCCGAGCCGCCGGGGCCCGCCGGACCTTGCGGGCCATCGGTGCCCGCTTCCGGCTCGGTCGGGAACACCGGGATGCGCGCGCTGTTGCTGGCGAGGATGCCGTCGAAGCGCGAGTCGAACACGATGTGGCGTTCGTAGGTGCGCGTACCGCCTTCGAAGTCCTCGACCTCGGTGTCGCTGACGACGTTGCGGCTGCTGCGCCGCCGCTCCAGCGAGAACGAGATCTTGATGCGCTTGGGCAGCGCGTCCTCGACCGAGCTGTCCCACTCGTTGAGCTCCTCGGCGCTCTTGCCGAGGGTGCGGAAGTAGGTGACCTTGAAGTTCTTCACGCGGTCGTCGACCAGCTGGAACGTGCCCTGTGTGGTCAGGTCGTCGTCGACCATCGGGTCTTCGCGGCGCCACAGCTCCATCAGGTCGCGGAAGCGCGGGTTCGGCTTCAGCCAGTAGCCAACTTCGCAGATGGTCGGCTTGCGCGGCTGGTTGTTGTTGTCGAGCACGGTGCCGACGGCGTCGGTCGTGCACAGGAAGTCGATGCGGTCGGCGTCCTTGCCGCCGACGTCCATGTTGCGGCCACGGAAGACCCGGTTCTCCTGGACGTTGAACGTCCAGATGCCCATCAGGTCGCGCTCGATCAGGTTCATGATGCGCGGCCCGGCTTCGGTCGACTCGGCCAGGTCCTCGACCACGTCGCGCGCGTTCAGCATCACGTGGAACGTCGTGCTGACGGTCAGCAGCACCACCGAACTGATGGCGACGGCCAGCAGGACCTCGATCAGCGTGAAGCCGCGCATGGCGCGGAACGGAGGCATCGCGTCGTTCATTTGCCTGTGCCTGCGGATGAGGCCGAACCACCGGAGTTGCCACTGCGACCGCTGCCAGCATTGCTGCTGCCCGTGCCGCCCTTGCCGGCGCTGCTGCCCGCAGCACCACCGCCGCCGGGCAGGCCGGCCGCAGCCGCCGAAGTGCCGCGCGTCGATGCTTCCTGCTGCGCTTCCTGCGGCGTGTAGCCGCGGATCGCCAGCGTCGACAAACGCGCCTTGATCAGCAGCGTGTCCTCTTCGCCTTCGTAGGTGGCGCCGATCTTCGGGAAGTAGACGACGACGGCGACCTCCTCGAACTCGGTCTCGCTCGGCGTCTTCTCGGCCAGGCGGAGGTTGACGTCCTCGGCGCGCTGCTCGGACAGCTCGATCGCGCTGAGGCCACGTTCGCTGGCGCGGCGGTAGTCCTCGCGGCGGCGCTGCCAGTCGGCGCGATCGCGCGCTTCGGCGTCCTCGCCGGCGGCGCTGGTCGCGATCTGGCTCTCGAGGTCGGCGACGCCGGCCTCGCCGATGACGATCTTGTAGGAGAAGCCTTCGTACTTCTCGAGCGGCACCTTGCTGCCGTTCTCCGGCGGCGTCTCGCGCGCGCCGGCCTGCAGCTCCGACATCTTCTCCTCGGCGATCTCGCGGGCGAGGCGCCAGTTGCGCGCCTGCGTCGCGTCGACGAGCGCGTCGGTGCGGATGCCGATGAAGCTGGTGACGACGAGCGCCATCAGCATCATCGCGACCAGCGCTTCGAGCAGCGTGATGCCGCGTTGCGCGGCCGTCGCCGGGTTGGCGCCGAAGGGAGCGGGAACCGCGCGCATCAGAAGGCTCCTTCGTTGGTCATCTGCAGCCGCGGCGGGTTGCCGTCCGACGTCTCGGTGACGACCGTGCGACCACTGAGGCCCATCAGGGTCAGCGACCAGGCCTCGGTCGGGTCGCTCTCCAGGCGCAGGTGCACGATCTGGTCGTTGGTGAAGCCGAACTCGTCGAACACGAGGCGGTAGGGCCCGCGGGTGAACACCTGGGCCCCGGTGTCGACGCCGCCGAACACGACATCGTCTTCGAGCTCCTGCCAGGCGTCGAACTTCTCCTCGAGCGTCACCGTGTCCTGATCGCGCGTCAGCATCTGCTCGGGCGGGTAGACCGCGCGCCAGCGCCGCTTGTCGAGGTCGAACTCCATCGCGATGCGCTTGCTCTGGATGCGCGCCTCGCTGCGCAGCAGGTCGAGGTTGCGCTGCAGGGTCGTACCGGTGCCGCGCAACCGCGCCGACGGGATCAGGATGCCGAGGTTCGGCACGACGACGGCCATCAGCATGCCGATCAGCGCCAGCACGACGAGGATCTCGATGAGGGTGAATCCTCGTTCGCCTGCCGCCGGCTGCTGTCGTGGGCCGCGCATCGTCTCAGTTCTCTTCCTTCACGCTCGAGATGTCGTCGTCGCCGCCTTCGCTGCCGTCCGGGCCGAAGCTGATGACCTTCCACTTGGTCGGGCTCTCGATGACGATCTTGTAGTCGTTGTTCCACGGGTCCTGCGGCAGCTCGGCGAGGAACGAGTTGCCCTTCTCGTCCTTCTGCGTCAGCACCGACAGGTCCTCTGGCAGCTTGCCCTTCATCTTCTGGTAGAGGCTGGCGGCGTCGTGGATCTGCTTGACGTTGATCTTCGCCGAGCGCTGCTGCGAGTCGCTCCAGATGAAGTCGAGGTTCGGCACGACGACCGAGACGATCAGACCGATGATCAGCAGCACCACCATGATCTCGATCAGGGTGAAGCCAGCTTCGTGAGGACGACGAGGACGCGGGGTCTTGTTCATGGCGGAAGGCCGCACAGTCTACCGATCGGCGGCGCGGAAACGGACGCCTCAGACGAGGTCGGGACGGGTTCCTTCCGAACGGGTTGTCGGTCGTGGCCCGTCGATGGCAACGAGGCGAGCCCGCGCGACCAGCGTGGCATCGACCGGGAAAGCCGCGCATGATCGCCGCATGCCGAACCTCCGCCGCGGTGCGTGCGCCCTCTCCGCCGCCCTGGCCGCCGTCGTCGCCTTCGCCGGGGCGGCGCCGAGCCAGCAGCTGCTGACCCCCGAGTCCCTGGCCGGTTTGCTGCGCGTCGGCGAGCTGGCCTTGAGCCCGGACGGGGCGCACCTGCTCTACACGGTGCGCACGCCCGACCTTCTGCAGAACCGCAGTGCCGCGGTGGTCTGGCTGCTGCCGACCGCGCCCGGCAGCAAGGGCAGGCCGGTGGCCGAAGGCAGTTCGCCGGTGTGGTTGCCGGCCGGCACCGGCGGCGCCAGCCGCTTCGCCGTCGTCACCAAGGACGGCGTCGTCGTGCGTGCTTTGGCCGATGCGGCGGTGGTGGCGACGCTGCCCGGCGCGGTCGCCAACCTGTCGGCGTCGCCGGCCGGCGACC
>JAEUHU010000296.1 GCA_016793305.1 Planctomycetota bacterium | reverse complement strand
GTCGCCGTCGACGAGCCACAGTTCGGGCGTGCCGGCGGCCTCGTAGCGGCGGCGCTTCTCGTTGCGGTCGCGGGCGGCGGTGGCCTTCGACAGGATCTCGATCGCAAGGTCCGGGGTGCCGGCGATGCGGGTCGGCAGGATCCGGTCGTAGTGGGCCGGCAGCACGACCAGCAGATCTGGGCGCACGATGTCGTGGCGCAGGAGCTCGCAGTCGAGGTCGGTGAAGACCTTGCCGCGCCGGGGCCGCTGGATCCTGTCGAACAGCTCGTAGAGCAGCGCTGCCTGCAGTCCCTGGTGGGGGCTGCCTGCCGACGGGCTCACCACGACCTCCCCGTCGAGCACTTCGTAGCGCGTGCCGTCGTCGGGCAGCGCTGCGTAGTCCTCCCAGGCGAGCTTCTTGGTCGGCGTCGGCAACGGGATCGTCCTCTTCTGGATGTGCGGTGTGGTGCGGCGGATCGGTCGTGCCATGGCATCGTAGTTCCTCCCTCGACCCCGACAACCGGGGGAGGGAATGTGGCGAGAACCTGCCAACGGTTACACCCGAGCGCGGATTCCTCGGCGCAACCGCGCGGCCCAGCCTGCGTGCGCTGGCTTCGCGCCGGGCATCGGCTACACCATTTCGCCGATGAGCGAGATCTCGACCAAGCCGCCGAGCGGCATGCGCGACTTCCTGGCCGCCGACGTGATGCGCCGCCGCCATGTGCTGGCCGTGGTCCAGCGCGTCTACGAGTCGTTCGGCTTCGTGCCGCTCGAGACGCCGACCATCGAGAACCTGTCGACGCTGCTCGGCAAGTACGGGCCCGAGGGCGACCAGCTGCTGTACCGGATCCTGCACCGCCGCGAACGGCTGCAGCGCGCGTTGGCGGCGGGCCAGCCGAGCGAGCTCGAACTCAGCGACGAAGGCCTGCGCTACGACCTGACGGTGCCGTTGGCGCGCGTCGTCGCCAACTACCGCACGCTGCCGGCCTACTACAAGCGCTACCAGATCCAGCCGGTGTGGCGCGCCGACCGGCCGGCGAAGGGGCGGTTCCGCGAGTTCTACCAGTGCGACGTCGACATCACCGGCACGACCAGCGTGGTGGCCGATGCCGAGGTCGCCGGCGCCGTGGCGAAGGTGCTGCTCGAGCTCGGCTTCGCGGACTTCAAGATCCACGTCAACCACCGCGAACTGCTGCGCGCGTTCGTCACCGCGGCCGGGCTCGCTCCCGAACAGGAAGCGCCGGCGCTGATCGCGCTCGACAAGCTCGACAAGGTCGGCCGCGACGGCGTGCTGCAGGAGCTGGTGCAGAAGGGCTTCGCCGCCGAGGTCGGGCCGAAGCTGCTCGACGCGCTCGAGCGCGCGCGGCAGCCGGGGGCGCTCGCGGCGATGGCCTCGACCAGTGGACCGTTCCAGCAGGCGTCACAGGCGCTGCAGGCCCTGTTCGCCGCCGCCGCCGAAGGCCCGGCCGGGCCGCACCTCGTGTTCGACCCGACGCTGGCCCGAGGCCTCAGCTACTACACGGGGCCGATCTTCGAGATCACCTGTGCCGGGCTCAGTGGGTCGATGGGCGGCGGCGGCCGCTACGACAACCTGATCGGCATGTTCCAGAAGCAGCCAGTGCCCGCGGTCGGCTTCTCGCTCGGCCTCGAACGTGTGCTGCTGGTGATGGAGGAGCGTGGCATGTTCCCGCCGCTCGGCATCGGGGCCGAGGTGCTGCTGTGCAGGATGGCCGATGTGCCGATCCACGCCGCGATCCGCGTCGCGTCGCAGCTGCGCAGCCAGGGCCTGCGCGTCGAAGTGTTCGCCGACGACAAGCCGATGGGCAAGCAGCTCGGCTACGCCGACACGATCGGGGCGCCGTTCGCGGCGATCCTCGGCAGCGCCGAGCTCGCGGCCGGCACGGTGGCGCTGAAGAACCTGAAGTCGGGTGCGCAGGCCGCGGTGCCGGTCGCCGACGTCGCGGTGCACGTCGCCAAGGGCAGCTGACGCCGGTCAGCCACCGACCGGCAGCGTCAGCACCGGCGAGCGGCCCTTGCCGGACGCGGACTGCAGCGAGAACAGGAAGTGCAGCAGGTTCAGTGACGCCTTGGACGCGTGGTCGGTGTCGTCGAGGTAGAACCAGTGGTCGCGGTGCTGGATCGCGACGTAGGCCGTCGGCGGCCGGTGCCGGGCCGAGCGGATCCGCATCGTGTCGCCGAGGACCTGGCGCCAGTCGAACTCGCTTCCGTCGGCGCCGCGGGTGATCGTCACGAGGCCCGCCGCCTTGTGTTCGGCGGGTGGCTCGACGGCCTGGGACAGGAAGTACAGCAGCCCCAGCAACGAGCGGCCGCGCATGCCGACTTCAGAAGGCCCTCGGTGGAACGGGAACTGGGTCAGCAGGAACTGCGGCGTGCCTTCGGCGAGGCCGAGGCTCGCGCGCACCGCGGCGAGATCGGCGCGGGCCGCGGCGGCGTCCGCCGGCGGCTCGCGCAGCCAGAAGACCGCCTGCTGGCCCGGCGGCATCGTCTCGCCGGCCTGGTGTTCCCAGTTCATGCCGAAGGCACCCACGGCGGCGAGGCGTTGCAGCCGGTCGACCAGCTCGCCGAAGGCCGCATGGTCGGGCGGCGTGGCAGGCGTCGGGCCCGTCGCGGTCGGCGCGTTGTGCACGTCGTTGATGCGCTGCACGCACAGCCGCAGCAGCCGGTCGACGCTCCAGCCGGTCTGCGCGAAGAACAGGATCGAGCCGAGTGGCATCGGCGACAGCATGCGCTGGGCGAACTCCTCGCCCTGCAGCGGCAGGTAGGTGATGGTGGGGCGGTTGCCGAGCAGCAGGCCGATCGACGGCGTCACCTCGTCGCCGGGGTTGCCGGTGTTCAGCTTGGCGCCGAGCCCGAGCGTGCGATCGAAGCTGTAGCTGGTCACCACCGAGGTGAGCTCCATGAACAGCGGCGTGTCCTGGTAGCGCAGCCGCACCAGGTTGGTCAGCATCTGCTCGTCCTGGGACGCGGTGATCTCGCGGTTGTAGTTCGGGCGTTCGCTGCGGATGGAATCGGGACCGTGGTGGCTGGCGCAGCCGCCGAGCACGACGAGAGCCGCGACGAACCGGGACGACAAGGCCGCACGCATGGGTGCGAATCCAACGGCGCCGGGGCCCGGCTGTCCATCGCGCCGGCGATCGTTCCTCGGGTGGACGCGGCCCGGTTGGCGCGCCAAGATGGGCGGACATGACCGCCGATTCGTCGCCCCTGCCGAACCACCCGGCTGCGCTGCAGCCGGAGGAACTCGAGCTGGTGGCGCGCATCGAGGCGGCGCTGCAGGTCCAGCCCGGCGAACGGCCGCGCGCCTGCCTGTTCTCGCTCGGCCAGCAGCGCGAGAACCTCGAACGCTTCGCCGACCTGCTGGCGCGCTACCCGTCGCCGCTCGAGGAGCAGGTGCTCGACGGCAAGCGGCGGGGCCTCGACACGCTGGTCGAGGCGATGCTGCACACCGACCAGGCGACGTTCCCGTTCCGTGCACCGACGATGGCGCTGGTCGGCCGGGCGATGAACATGGCGCAGATCAACTTCCTGCGCCTGCTGTGGATCCTGTGTGCTGGCTTGCCCGACGGCGACGAGGCGCGCGAGCTGCGCGAGCTGGCGGCGCGGCGGCTGCGCTACAGCGTGCACACGCGGCTCGTCGAGGAGGTGCTCGCCGACCTCGCGACCGACGCGGTGCTCGACCGCACCTTGCGGGCGCGCGCGGTGCGCAACCTGGCGCAGCTGTGGGGCAATCGGCTCACCTGGCGCGTGCACACGTTCTTCCCGATCCTCGCGGCGACCTGGGAGGCCCGGCAGCGCGTGCGCGTCGTCGGCGGCACGCTGCAAGGCAGCAGCGAACTGCTGCAGCTGATGACCGAGGGTGGCGACGAGGAGTTCGTTGACCTGCTGCTCGACCAGGACTACGGCGAAGGCGAGCTGCTGGCGTTCCGCGAGTTCCTGTTCGGCACGTCGTCCGAGGAGCTCGAACGGCTGGCCGCGCGCATGGCGCAGGAGAAGTTGTCCAGCATCGAGCTCGACGCCAAGGTCGACGCGACCGCGCGCGACGCCGGCTCGATCCTCTACGAGTTCTTCCGCACGCGCTATGTGCAGTGCAGTGCCCGGCGCACCGCCAGGCTGCCGGGCCCGCGGCACACGGCCGAGGGCTACGTGATGCTGGCGTGGCTGGCGCGCCAGGACGGCGGCTCGGCCTGCTGACAGGGCCGCCGTTGCGGCCTGGACGCGGCTTACGTCGTGCTTACGAGCCTCCGGGTGCCACCGCCTAGGGTCCGTGCTTCCAGGTTGCTCTCCGTTCCCTGCCAGCACGTGCTCCCATGCCGACCTCGTACCAAGCCCCACGGCGCGTCCCGATCCCCGCGCGGATCCTGTCCTTGCTGCCCCTGCTCGGCCTCGCGGCCTGCGGCAGCGATCCGCGCACGCAGCCCGTCGACCCGCCGTCGGCGGGCCTGCCGCTTCAGGCGGCGCAGCCAGCGGCTGCGCCATCCGTGACGGTGGCGCCGATCAGCACGTTCGTCCGCCGCATCCACGAGGATGCCCGCGGTCACCTGTGGCTCGGCACCAACGGGGATGGTGCGGCGCGGTGGACCGGCACGAAACTCGACTGGTTCCGGCCCGCGAACGGCCTGCCGGGTGTGGCCGTGCGCGGCTTCGTCGAGGACCGAGCCGGCAACGTGTGGATCGGCACCGAGGCGGGCGTGACGAAGTACGACGGGCAGCAGTTCTGGCACTACACGACGCGCGACGGCTTGCCCGACGACGACGTGTGGTGCCTCGAGTTCGACCGCAACGGCGCCCTCTGGGTCGGCACGCTGCAGGGGGCCTGCCGGCTCGACGGCGCGCGCTTCGTGCCGTTCTCGCTGCCCGAGGGTGCTCCGGATCCGGACCGGGGCGTGACCAGCGCCCGCATCGTGCACGCCATCACCGAGGACCGAGCCGGCAGGTTGTGGTTCGGCACCAACCGCGGCGCCTTCGTGTTCGACGGCAAGACGCTGACGAACTACAACACCGCCGAAGGGCTGCCGGACCACAACGTGAACTGCATCCTCGAGGACCACACCGGCCGCGTCTGGTTCGCGACGCACCATGCGGGCGTCTGCTACCTCGAGCGCGGCAAGGTCACCGCCGTCACCGCGGCCGATGGGGTGCGTGGGGTCGAGGTCTGGGACCTGTTCCTGGATCGGGACGGCGGTGTCTGGTTCCCGGTCGAGAACGATGGTGTCTTCCGCTTCGACGGCCGCAGCTACCGCAACTACGCCGAGGCCGACGGCCTGACTACCAACGCGATCCAGTGCACCCACCAGGATGCCGCCGGGAGGATCTGGTTGGGTGGGTATCGCGGGCTGTTCCGCGTCGAGGGCGAACGGGTGGTCGCGGTCA
>JAEUHU010000259.1 GCA_016793305.1 Planctomycetota bacterium | reverse complement strand
AGCGGAACTCGGCCGACGTGCCGAACGGGTTGCCGCTGGTCGGGTTCTCGTAGAGCAGCGTGTTCTCGGTGCCGGCGGCCCCGTGGCAGCTCAGGCACGCTTCGACGCTGCGGCGGCTGCCGCCGTGGAACTGCAGGCTGTCGTGGCAGCCGTAGCAGGCCTGCGGGTCGATGCGGCTCACCAGTTCCTGCGTCGTGGCGGCCCCGAACAACAGGTAGCTGGCGGTCGAGTCGGCACCTTCGCGATACGTCGTCGTCTCGCTGTTGCGCACCACGTTGAAGGAGCGCGAGCCGTGGAAGTCGAGGATGTAGGTGCCGTCGACCAGCGGCAGCCCGGTCCAGTCGCCCCAGTCCTCACCGATGACCGGCGAGTCGTCCAGCGCGCCCGGGTAGACCGACGGGATCACGTAGTCCTTCGTGTAGCTGGCGAGGATCTCGCCAGCACCGACCTCGGACGTCTCGGTGACGACTCCCGTCGTGGCATCGACACTGAGGCCGCTCGAGACCGCGGACGTGGTGACCACCTGGACGGTGGCGCCGATCGCGTGGGCGATCTTCAGGTTGGGCTTGTAGGTGGTGCGGAACTGCGAGCCGAACCATAGCCGGGTCCCGTCCACCCACTGCACGCGCATGAACTCGCGCACCCCCGGCGTGCCGTCGTCGATCACGATGTAGGCGCCGTTGGCGATGCCCGTCGCCGAGGCGACGTCGATGTAGTTCTGCGTGACCGAAGCACCGGCCGCCAGCGTCGTGCTCGCCCCCGTGCCGGTGACGCGCAGGTAGGTCGTGGCCGCACCGGTGACGTTCCAGATCGGCGCGCCGGTGATGCTGAAGGTGTTCAGCGAGCCGTTCGAGGTGCCGATCGGCTCGTAGAAGACCAGCTCCGGGATCTTGAAGGTGTACGGGCCGTTGCCGCTGAAGTAGGCCGGGGCGACCCGCATGTAGTTCATCATCTGCGGGTTGGTGGTCGGACCGCTCAGGATCGCCTCGAAGGTGGCGAGGCTGCTGGCCGCGACCGCCGCCCCGGCGTCGTTCTCGATGCGGAACGTGACCTCGATCTTCTCGCCGGCAGTGAACTTGCCGTCGCCGTTGCCGACGTCGGTCACCGACGTGAACACGAAGTTCAGACCGGCGACCTCGTTCTCGTCGATCAGCGGGTGGCGGTGCGCATCGACGATGTCGAGGGCGGTGCCGCTCACCCGGTGGCAATCGGTGCAGGCCGCGTTGTCGGCCTGGGCCGGCATCGTCTGCAGGTTCGCGGTGTACGGGAAGTCCGGGTTCCAGTCGTCGTGGCACGACTGGCAGGCGGCGATCGTCGGCTGCGAGTAGATCAGGTCGCCTTGCGCCGGGGCTGGCAGCGGGCCGCTGTCGTCCGGGTCCCCGTGGCACTTGCTGCACTCCGTCGCTCCCTGACGCATCGTGCGGTCGCGCGTCTGGTTCGCCCCGAGCGTGCTGTAGCCGGTGTCGGCGGGCATCGGCGAGTAGAAGCTCGGCCACGCCGGCCAGGTGATGTCCGAGAAGTCGATCAGCTCGTCGCCGTAGCCGATGATCTCGTAGGGCGCCGCCGTCGCCGCGTAGTTGCGCGACCCGTCGGAGTTGGTGGCCACGCCGAGCACCGAAGGAAGGTGCTTGCCGGAGTGGATCTTGTGGATCATCACCTTGAAGTCGATCGTGACGCCGGGCGTGCCGCCCGCGACCGAGGCGACGTTGCGGTCCTCGGCGCCACTGGTGTGGCACAAGAGGCAGTTCTCGATCTTGTTGCGGTTGCCCCCGTGCGCCATCAGCTCCGTGTGGCACTGGTTGCAGTTGGCGATCGTCACCACCTCGCGCGGCTCGAGCGTCGTGGCGCTGCCGAGCAGGAAGTCGGCCGTCTCGTTGCCGGCGTCGCGATAGACCACGCCGTCGACCGTGTAGTCCTTGCGGATCTCGATGCCGACGGTGTAGGTGCCGCCGACCAGCGCCTGGCCGGTGAGCTCGCCGTCGGTCAGCGCCGTCGTGTCGTTGAGCGGCGCCAGGTAGGTCTCGGGAATCGCCACCACGAAGTCGTAGGTGTAGGCGCCGAGGGCCCGCTTGCGGGAGCGGGTCAGCAGATCCGACTGCGAGGCGATCACGCGCTGGTAGTTGCCGGTCGGGCCCGACACCATGATGGCGCCGCGCACCATCGTCGAGAGCTCGAGCGGGTCGCCGGCGTCGGTCTCGACCGTGAAGTCGACCGAGAGCTTGTCGCCGACGTAGGCGTGGCCGAGTTCCCGGCCACGCACCGCCTCGATGGTCACGACGACGCCGGGCAGCACGTCGGTCGACGTCACGACCGGCTCGTCGGCGACGCCGATCGGTGACGAGTTGTTGCTGTTGCTGCAGCCGCCGACGAACAGCAGTGCCAGGGCGGCACCGGTCGTAGCGCGAGCAGGAGAGATCCTGGAGCGGTGGGACAGCATGGTTCTTGAGTCACTCAGCGGCCGTCTCGGTGACGTCCGCATGACGAAGGATCAAAGCAAGCGGGAGTCGGTTCCTTCCTGGAGCACTGGTCGGCTTCGCTGCCGGCCGTGTCCGTATCTCCCCCACGCCGTGCTGCGTACGGAGAGATTACCGATGGCAAGCGGTGCACACGTGGCCGCCGTCGGGGTGCGGAAGGCGCACCCCGTTGCCGTGGCAGGTCCGGCAAAACATGCCGGGGTTGTGGTCCCCCGGCAGCGGCGTAGCGAGGTCGTGGCTCGGCGTGTCGCGGTGGCAGACGCTGCAGCCGGTGTCGGCGAGCGGCAGGTGGCAGCCGGTGCAGTGCCGCTGCTGCGACGCGCCGAAGCCGGCCCGATGGCTGCGCGGCAACGTCGTCTCGTGGCACTGCTGGCAGCTGTCCTGCGTGTGGCAGACGTGGCAGCGCGTGCGGTCGATCGAGGCCATCAGGCCGTGCGTCTGCAGGCGGAACGTCTGCGAGTGGTCCTGCGGCGGGGTCTGCTGGTGGCAGGCGTTGCAGCCGGTGGCGTCCTGATGGCACAGCTCGCAGCGATCCTGGCTGCGTTCGCGGTCCTCGGCACACGCACCGTGGCGCCGCTGCCAGGCGCCGTCGTGGCTCGGCGGCCGCCACGACGCGTCGATCGCCGTGTGGCAGGTCGTGCACGCGACGCTCTGGCCGTGCTCGCGATGGCAGTCCATGCACACGGGCTTGCTGGCGAGTGGTGCTTGCGGCACTTCGTCCTCGGCCGCGATGTCGGCGTGGCACGTGGCGCAGGTGAGGCCCGGTGCGGCGGCGTGCCGCTGGTGCGAGAAGCGCACTTCGTCGGAACGGCCGCTCACCGCAACGCGGCGATAGCGGCTGTCGGCGTCGAAGAACGCGCGCAGCCGCCGCTCCGGTGGCTTGTCGCCGTCGAAGCGTTCGTGGCACGGCCCGCACAGTTCGGGCGGCGGCAGCGGCGGCCGGTCCACCTGCAGCACGCCACCGTGGCAGAACGTGCACTCGAGCTGGTTGTCGACCACGTGCACCCGGTGCGGGAACGACGGCTCGCTGCGCCGCGGCGGCAACGACAGGCACGCGGCGACCAGCAACCACGAGGCCATCGCCAGACCCACCGACCAGCGGACCAGCGACCGCGAGCGGGTGCGCGCGTCCTGCGGATGAGGGTTCAGAACGTCCATGTCATCCCCACGCGGAACAGGTGGAACTCGTCGAGGTCGTCGCGCTGCAGTTCGTAGCCGGCGTCGAGCCGCACGGCGTCGCCGAGGCGGCGCTCGACCCGCGCATGGTAGGAGCGCACGTGCACGCGTTCGCGGGCCTCGAAGACGTCGTAGAGGAACAGATCGTAGCCGGTGCCGACGGCGAGCCGTAGCGACGCATCGGGGCGGTAGGCGATCTCGCCGGTGACGGTGCGGAACGCTTCCCCGGTGGAATTCCAGTAGCTGCCGGCGATCGACAGCGACAGGCCGCGGACCACGACGTCGCGCCACGCCGCGTCGACGGTGAGCCGTTCGAACTCGCGGTTGAACGCCCGCTGGTCGCTCTCGTCGTGCAATCGCCGCAGGTCGCCGGCGAGGCCGACGTCGATCCCTTCGGCGAGGTCGCGGCGCAGCACCGCGGACACCTGGCGGTACGGCGAGTACTCGAAGCCGATCAGCGAGAACGGATCGAGCTCGGTGACCTGCTGCCGCTGCGTCGTCACCAGTTCGCGGTAGTCGAGCGTCCACTGGCAACCGAGCAGTTCGCCGCGCCCACCGAGCTGCAGGTCCCTGGCCTGCCCAGAGCGCCAGGTGTGCAGGCCGTGCAGCTGCAGTTCGCCGAGCCGCTGCCACCAGTGCACCGACAGCAGGTCGTCCTCGCGGTCGATCGCCAGGAACTCGTCCTCGAGGTGCATCGCGTCGAGCCGCACCCGGCCCCCGGCCCACGGCTGGAAGCCACCGGCGAGCCCGGCGACGAGGTCGCCGCGGCGCCGTTCCTCGAACTGGTGCACGGGTACACCGCCATAGGCCATGGCCCAGGCCTTGATCGCGCCGCCGAACCGCACGCTGTCCAGGCGCACGCCGTCGAACTGCAGCGTGGTCGGCGTCTCGTCGAGGTCCTGGCGGCCGAGCCGCAGCAGCTCGAGCGGGCCCTGTTGGTGCGCGTCGACGTGGGCGGCGAACAGGCGACCGTTCCACTCGTCGCCGAAGCTGTGGTCGAGCCCGGGGAACGGGTCGTCGCGGCGCCGGCCGTCGGCATTCCAGAAGCCGCGCGCGCGCAGGTGCGCGGTGATCGAGTCGTCGCTGGCCGAACCGACGTCGACCTGGAGCCGCCCGACCACGTCCTGGTCGGTGGCGCCGCCGCCGTGGCGGGCGCGGTAACGCAGCCACAAGCTGCCGTGCACCGGCACGCCGAGCGGCGGCTCGACAAGAGCCTCCGGTGTGCGCCGCTCTGGCGGCGGCGGCTCGGGGTTCGGCTGGCCCGGGATCGGCGCCACCTCGGGAGGCTTGGCGCCGCGCAGCAGACGGCGCAGGGCTTCGGCAGCCTGGTCGGTCGGGTCCTGGGCGGCCGGTTTCGGCTCCTGCGGTGCCGCCGTCGGCGCGGTCGCCGGGTTGCCAGGTGCCGGTTCCTGCGGCAGAACGCCGTGCGAACGCTCTGCCGTCGGCTCGGCGGCTGGCGGGTTCGCGACCTCCGGCGGCGGTGGCGGCGGTGGCGGCGGCGGCGCCGGCGGTCCGTTCGGCACCGGCCCTTCCGGACCGGTGCGCAAGCCGAGACGGCGGCGCAGCAATTCGGCTGCGGCTTCCGTTGGGTCGATCGGCTTCGGCTTTGGTGTCTCGGCTGCGGGCTGTGTCGGCGGCGAAGCAGGTGCTGGCGGCTGCGGTGCTGGAGGGGCCTGGGTTGCAGGGTCCTGGGTTGCCGACGGCGCGGGCGGTCGCGGCGTCGGCGGATCCTGGGGCCCCGGAACCGGCGGTTGGCTCACCGGGGTCGGGGGAGGCACCGGCGCAGGACTCGGCGACTGCGCCAGCGGCGCACGCGCCACCAGCAACACGGCACTGGCGCAGACGAAGTCGACCCAGCCGCGGCGAGCCGCAGCAGACCGATCGTGTGGCTCCGGGAAGGCGCCCATCGGCGAGCTCAGCGCTTCAAGCCGAAGGCGTCGAGGACCGCAGGATCCTCCTCGTTCTCGCTGAGCACGGTGTGGCAACGGTTGCAGCTGCCGTCGCGCACCGGCGCCCCGCTGTCGGTCAGGCGCGGCCCGAAGACCACGCCCTTGCCGTCGGGGGTCGCGTGTTCGCCGTCGTGGCAGCGGAAGCAACCGGCGTGCGTGGCGAGGTCCGGGTAGCTGTTCCAGCCGAGCTTCCGTTCCGGCCAGTTGTTGCGCAGCCAGATCTCGCCGAGATCCTTCGCCACCTGTTCGAGGCGCGGCTGCAGCACCGCATCGATCCCGCCCGCCGCGGCGTAGGCCTGCAGCAGGTGGTTGCGGATGCCGCCGACGGCTTCGTCGCGCGTCCAGCTCGCCTGCAGGGCCGCCATCGCGCGCTGTTTCAGGAACGGGATGTCGCGCGGCAGCATGCCGTGCGCGAACGCCGTGTCGAGCGCGTCGCCGGGCAGTTCGAAGGCGTGCGCCGAGCGGTTGTGGCAGTCGTTGCAGTCCATCTTGCGCAGCTCGCCCGCGGGCCGCGGTTCGGCCGGCACGCCGGGCCGGGTGTAGATCTGCTGCGTGCCGTCGCGACGCACCACGCGCAGCCACGGGATCTGCGTGCGCGCCGCATCCGTGGCGACGTACTCGACGGTGGCGTCCGGGTGCACGTGCCAGTGGATGCCTTCCGACGAGCCGTCGGGACGGGTGCCGCCGGTGCGCATCAGCAGCACGTTGGTGTAGCCGGTGACCTTCTCGTCCTCGCGGAAGTGCGGCTTCACCTTCAGCTTCGTGCCGAGGTACTTCTCCGGCCAGTGGCACTGTTCGCAGGTCTGGTTCGCGGGCACCAGGTTGTGGACCGGCGTCGGGATCGGCCGCGCATAGTCGCCGGTGATCACGCCGAGCAGCTGCTTCGTACCGTTCAGCTTGGCCTCGATGTAGCCCTGGGCGCCCGGCGCCACGTGGCACTTCACGCAGTCGACGCGCTGGTGCGGCGAACGCAGGAACGACACGTACTCGGGCTCCATCACCGAGTGGCAGGCCTTGCCGCAGAACTCGACCGAGCTCATGTAGTGGGCGCCGCCGTAGCCGATCGTGCCGACCGCGGCGAAGTTGACGGCGGTCAGCACCACCACTGCGCGGGCCAGCGACATCGGCCGGTCGCTGAGCTGGGCGATGCGCTCGGCGAGACGCTTCCGGTAGAGGAACAGGCCGGTCGGCACCATCGCGAGCCCGGCCAGGAACACCGCCGGCACGACCAGCGTCGTCAGCAGGCCGACGTAGGGCCCGGCCCAGGCGCCGCCCATCATGTGCATGCCGAACAGCGTGACCAGGGCCAGCACGGCCAAGGTCATCAGCGCCGCCCCCAGCGACGTGATCCAGTTGGATCGCAGCAGCCGGTGCAGACGGAGGAACATGCCGACGGGCTTCGGGGTGGGTTCCATGCGACACGAGGATTGCAGCGTGGGCGAGGTTTCCACGATGTAGGGCGATCAGCGTAGCCCGCCGACGCGGAAGGCGGAGACACGAGCGGCCACTCGGGCGAGACGCCCCGGGTCGATGGCCCGAACCAGCCGGGCCCGCGAGCGCCCGCGAACTACCGCTCGCCGCTCGGCAGCACGACCCCGCATTCGCGCGCGATCCAGCGCTGCACCGCGAGCGACTCGTAGCCGCGCTCCCGCAGCAATGCCCCGACGCTGCGCCGGTCTTCGCGAGCCCCCTCGACGAGCTCGCGCAGCGTCACCAGTTCCGCCTTGGCACGACCGAGCTCCGCCGCGGCCTGGCGGGTGCGTCGGCGGTCCGCGAGACCGCCGATCAGCAGAGGCGCGCCGAACAGGACGCCAGCCCCGAGCAGGACCATGGAGTAGGCGGTCGTGGCCATCGCCCCCACACCCAAGCCGAGCATCAGCACGCCTGCGGCGATCCTGGCCTGGAACGGCAGTACCTCGAGGGTGGCCAGCAGGCCGGGGCGCGGGCGGCTCGGATCGACGCCCCGCGGCACGCCCATCAGCCGTCGCCGCCGACGCGCTTGTTGCTGGGCGGCTCCTCGATGGCCTTGGCGCGCACGAACTCGCGGTTCATCTCGGCGATCACGCGCACCGGGATGTCCTTCGGGCACGCCGCTTCGCACTCGTACTGGTTGGTGCAGTTGCCGAAGCCTTCCGCGTCCATCTGCGCGACCAGCTTGCGCGCGCGGGTCTCGCGCTCGACGCGGCCCTGGGGCAGGTGCACGAAGTGCGACACCTTGGCGCCGACGAACAGCATCGCCGACGCGTTCTTGCAGGCCGCGACACAGGCACCGCAGCCGATGCAGGTGGCGGCGTCGAACGCCTTGTCGGCGTCGGCCTTCGGCACCGGGATGGCGTTCGCGTCCTGCGGGGCGCCGGTGTTCACCGAGATGAACGCACCGGCCTGCACGACTCGGTCGAACGCCGAGCGGTCGACCATCAGGTCCTTGATCACCGGGAACGCCGCAGCGCGCCACGGCTCGATCCAGATCTCGGCGCCGTCCCGGAAACTGCGCATGTGCAGCTGGCAGGTGGTCGTGCCACTCTGCGGGCCGTGCGCTTCGCCGTCGATCATCAGGCTGCACGCACCGCAGATGCCTTCGCGACAGTCGTGGTCGAACACGACCGGTTCCTCGCCCTTCCGGGTCAACTGCTCGTTCAGCACGTCGAGCATCTCGAGGAACGACATGTCGGGCGAGACGTGGTCCAGCTCGTAGCGGACCATCTTGCCGTCCTGCTTGAAGTCGCTCTTGGTGCTGCGCTTGCTCTGGCGCCAGATGTGCAGGGTGAGCTTCATCACTTGTAACTCCGGACTGCGAGGTGCACGTTCTCGAACGTGAGCGGTTCCTGGTGCCGAACCGCCTGCCGCGGCTCGCCCTTGTGTTCCCACACGGCGACGTGGCAGAACTTCTCGTCGTCGCGCTTGGCTTCGCCGGCGTCCTGCCATTCCTCGCGGAAGTGGCCACCGCACGACTCGCGACGCTCGAGCGCGTCGCGGCAGGTGAGCTCGCCGAACTCGAGGAAGTCGGCGACGCGACCGGCCTTCTCGAGCGACTGGTTCACGGTGGCGTCGCCACCGAGCACCTTGACGTCGCGCCAGAACTCGGCGCGCAGCGCCTGGATGTCGGCGATCGCCTGCTGCAGCCCCTTCTCGTTGCGGGCCATGCCGCACTTGCTCCACATGATCTTGCCGAGCGCCTTGTGGAAGTCGTCGACGCTGCGCTTGCCCTGGATGCCGAGCAGGCGCTTGGTCATCTCCTGCACCGCCGCGGTGGCCTTCTGGAACTCGGGGTGGCTCTGCGGCACAGCGCCCGGCTTCTGGCCGGCGAGGTAGCCGCCGATCGTGTACGGGATCACGAAGTAGCCGTCGGCCAGGCCCTGCATCAACGCCGAGGCGCCGAGGCGATTGGCGCCGTGGTCGCTGAAGTTGGCCTCGCCGAGCACGAACAGGCCCGGGATCGTCGACTGCAGGTCGTAGTCGACCCACAACCCGCCCATCGTGTAGTGCACCGCCGGGAAGATCCGCATCGGCTGCGAGTAGGGATCCTCGGCCGTGATCTTCGCGTACATGTGGAACAGGTTGCCGTACTTGGCCGCGATCGCCTCCTTGCCCAGGCGCTGGATGCTGTCGCGGAAGTCGAGGTAGACGCCGAGCCCGGTGTCGCCGACGCCGCGGCCGTCGTCGCAGACCTGCATCGCCGCGCGCGACGCGATGTCGCGCGGAGCGAGGTTGCCGAAGCTCGGGTACTTGCGCTCGAGGTAGTAGTCGCGCTCGTTGTCCGGGATCTCGGCGGCCTTGCGCTTGTCGCCCTTCTTCAGCGGCACCCAGATGCGCCCGTCGTTGCGCAGCGACTCCGACATCAGCGTCAGCTTGCTCTGGTGGTCGCCGCTGACCGGGATGCAGGTCGGATGGATCTGCGTGTAGCACGGGTTCGCGAAGCCGGCCCCGCGCTTGTGCGAACGCCACGTCGCCGTGACGTTGCAGTTCATCGCGTTGGTCGACAGGTAGAACACCGTGCCGTAGCCGCCGGTCGCCAGCACGACGGCGTCGCCGGCGTGCGTGCGGATCTCGCCGGTGACGAGGTCGCGCACGACGATGCCCTTGGCGTGGCCGTCGACGACGACCAGGTCGAGCATCTCGGTGCGCGGGAACATCTTGACGTTCTTCAGCCCGATCTGCCGCGACAGCGCCGAGTAGGCGCCGAGCAGCAACTGCTGGCCGGTCTGGCCACGCGCGTAGAACGTGCGCGAGACCTGGGCGCCGCCGAAGCTGCGGTTGTCGAGCAGGCCCGAGTACTCGCGCGCGAACGGCACGCCCTGCGCCACCGCCTGGTCGATGATGTTCACCGACAGCTCGGCGAGGCGATGCACGTTGGCCTCGCGGGCGCGGAAGTCGCCACCCTTCACCGTGTCGTAGAACAGCCGGTGCACCGAGTCACCGTCGTTGCGGTAGTTCTTGGCGGCGTTGATGCCACCCTGCGCGGCGATGCTGTGCGCGCGGCGCGGGCTGTCCTGGAAGCAGAAGCACTCGACCTGGTAGCCGAGTTCGGCCAGCGACGCGGCGGCCGACGAGCCGGCGAGGCCAGAGCCGACCACCAGCACCTTGTACTTCCGCTTGTTGGCGGGATTGACGAGCTTCAGCTCGAACTTGCGGTTGCTCCACTTCTCGTGGATCGCACCGTCGGGAATCCGGGAGTCGAGCTTCATGCGGCCCCCTTGACGATGCCGGCCAACACCGACAGCGCGAGCAGCGAGTTGCCGCCGGCGATCAGCAGTGCGAGCAGGAACGACAGCTTCTTGATCATCGGGGTGTAGCGAGCATGGTGGAGGCCGAGCGTGTGCGCGAGGCTCTGCACGCCGTGGCTCAGGTGCAGGAACAGCACGACCTGCGAGGCGACGTAGGCGATCGCGATGCCCGGGTTGGCGAACGACGTGGTGACCATCGCGTGGACGTCGAAGCCGCCGGCCCCGGTCGCCTTCTTCTGGAAGTGCTCGGGGTTGGTGACCCCGAGCGTGAAGTGCAGCAGGTGGTAGACGACGAACACCAGCAGCGTGAGGCCGCTCAGCACCATCGAGCGCGACGCGAACGACGCCTGCATGGTCGCCTCCTTGGCGTAGCGCACCGGCCGCGCCGCCTGGTTGGCGCGCGACAGGCGGATCGCGGTGACCACGTGCAGCACGAAGATCGCCAGCAGGCCGATGCGTGCGACCCACAGCAGCGGGCCGAGGTCGTGCAGCATCTTCGCGTAGGAGTTGATCGCCTCGGGCCCCTTC
>JAEUHU010000227.1 GCA_016793305.1 Planctomycetota bacterium | reverse complement strand
GCGCTTGCCGTCCTTGCCGAACTTGCCTTCACCGACGGCGGTGACCTTGCCGCGCTGCGGCTTCTCCTTGGCGGTGTCGGGCAGCAGGATGCCGCCGGCGGTCTTCTCTTCGGCGTCGAGCACCTTCAGCACGACGCGATCCTCGAGGGGACGCAGGGAAGTCATGGGTATCTACTCCGGATGAATGTGGGTGTGGGGGTGTGGGATGGGTGAGCCGGGTCACATCTCGCCGTGTTCGCCGGCGGCCTTGTCGTCCTTCTTGGCGTCGGTGATGACGCAGTCGGTCGTCAGCAGCAGGGTCGCGATCGACACCGCGTTCTGCAGCGCGCTTCGGGTGACCTTGGTCGGGTCGACGACGCCGAACTCGATCATGTCGCCGTACTCGCGGGTCAGCGCGTTGAAGCCGAAGTTGACGCCCTTGCCGGCGAGCACCTTGCGGGCGACGACGGCGCCGTCGACGCCGGCGTTCTCGGCGATCTGCCGGACCGGCTTCTGGGCGACGTGCTTCATCAGTTCGACGCCGAAGTGGGCGTCGCCCTTCAGCTCGAGCTTGTCGAGCACCTTGCTGGCCTTCAGCAGCGCCGTGCCGCCACCGGGCAGGATGCCCTCGGCGATCGCCGCGCGCGTCGCGTGCATCGCGTCCTCGACCAGCGCCTTGCGCTCCTTCATCTCGGTCTCGGTGTGCGCGCCGACGCGGATCTCGGCGATGCCGCCGGTCAGCTTGGCGAGCCGCTCCTGCAGCTTCTCCTTGTCGTAGTCCGACGTGGTGGCGTCGATCTCGCGGCGGATCTGCTCGGCGCGGGCCTTGATGTCGGCCGACTTGCCCTTGCCTTCGACGATCGTGCAGTTGTCGCCGTCGATCAGCACCTTCTTGGCCACGCCGAGCTGGCGCAGCTGCACCTTCTCGAGGTCGAGGCCCAGGTCCTTGAAGATCGCCTCGCCGCCGCACAGGATCGCGATGTCCTGCAGCATGGCCTTGCGGCGGTCGCCGTAGCCCGGCGCCTTGACCGCGCAGACCTTCAAGACGCCGCGCAGCTTGTTGACCACCAGCGTCGCCAGCGCTTCGCCCTCGACGTCCTCGGCGAGGATCAGCAGCGGCTTGTTGCTCTCCTTGAGCTTCTCGAGCAGCGGCAGCAGCGGCCGGATGTTCGACAGCTTGTCCTCGTGGACCAGCACGTAGCAGTCGCGCAGGTCGACCGTCATGTCCTCGTTGTTGGTGACGAAGTGCGGCGACAGGTAGCCACGGTCGAACTGCATGCCCTCGACGACCTTGACCTCGGTCTCCAGGCCCTTGCCCTCCTCGACCGTGATCACGCCGTTCTCGCCGACCTTCTTCATCGCGTCGGACAGGATCTTGCCGACCTCGGCGTCGTTGTTGCCGGAGATCGACGCAACCTGGGCGATGGCCTTGTAGTCGTTGCCGGGGACCGGCTTGGCCATCTTCTTCAGCTCGTCGACCAGGGCGGTGGTCGCGGCCTTGATGCCCTTGATCAGCTCGGCGTGGTTGGCGCCGGCGATCAGGTACTTCATGCCTTCTTCGGCGATCGCATGGGCGAGCAGCGTCGCGGTCGTGGTGCCGTCACCAGCCGCGTCGGACGTCTTGCTGGCCGCTTCGCGGACCAGCTTGGCGCCCATGTTCTCGTAGCGATCGTCGAGCTCGATCTCCTCGGCGACGGTGACTCCGTCCTTGGTGACCGTCGGACCGCCCCAGCCCTTGTCGAGCACGGCGTTCCGGCCACGCGGGCCCAGGGTGGAGACAACGGCCTTCGCCAGTTTGGCGACGCCGCGCAGCACGGCTTCGCGGGCGTCGTTTTCGAACACGAGTTGTTTGACCATCACAACCTCGGGGGGGAATCTGGATACTTCGGTGGGGTTGGCAGTGGTGCCGACTCGTCGAACGGTT
>JAEUHU010000216.1 GCA_016793305.1 Planctomycetota bacterium | reverse complement strand
GCGAGACCTACCCGGTGCGCTGCAAAGTGCGTTCGATGGTCGGCATGTCGGCCCACGCCGATCGCGGCGAACTGCTCGCGGCCACCAGCCACTTGGCCGGTCGCTGCGGCCAGGTGTTTGTGGTCCACGGCGAAATCGGGCCGGCCAATGCCCATGCCGAACGTCTGCGCGCCGCCGGCTTCCGTTCGGTGTCGGTGCCCGCCAAGTACGACACGGTGGCGATCCCATGAAGCGCGTGCGGTTCCGCAAGATGGAGGGTGCCGGCAACGACTACGTGTTCGTCGACGGCATCCGCGATCCGTTCCCGATGGCACGCGGCCCCGAGCTGGCGCAGCGCTGGAGCGATCGCCATTTCGGCATCGGTGGCGACGGACTGATCGTGCTGTTGCGCGACCCGCAGGCCCCGGTGCGCATGGCGATGTGGAACGCCGACGGCTCGCGCGGGGCGATGTGCGGCAACGGCCTGCGCTGCCTCGCGAAGCTCGCCGCGGCGCACGGCCACGTGACCGGCCCGAGGTTCGTGGTCGAGACCGATGCCGGCTTGCGACCGGTGGAGTTGCTCGCCTCCGGCGACGTCCGCACGGAGTTGGGCACCGTCACCGTCGCCGCACCGCGGCGGATCACGGTCGACGACCGCTCGATCGAGCTGTGGCCTGGGGATGCCGGCAATCCGCACGCGGTCACGTTCGTCGCCGACACCGAACAGGCCGACGTGCTGCGGCTCGGCGAGGCCCTGCAGCACCACCCCGACTTCCCGGGCGGCGTCAACGTCGAGTTCGTCCAGGTGCTCGGGCCACTTCGCCTGCGCCAACGCACCTACGAACGGGGCAGCGGCGAGACGCTTGCGTGCGGCACCGGGGCTGCGGTCGCCGCCAGTGCCGCGCGCGCCGCCGGCCTGGTCGGATCGCTCGGCGACGTGCAGGTCGAGCTGCGCGGCGGCACGCTGCGGGTGCAGGACGACGTCGGCGGCCTTGCGATCGTCGGCCCGGCTCGTACCGTCTTCACCGGCGAGATCGAGCTCTCCGAGTAGTTCGGCCGGCTCGTTCGCCAATGGTCTCGGGCGCGTCGCGCCCTCGGAGGTTCATCCGCGTGGGCACAGTCATCGCAGTCGTGGTCGGTGTCGTCGTCGTGATCGGCCTGATCGTCATGGGCCTCTACAACGGGCTCGTGAGTCGCCGCAACGAGGCGAAGAACGCGTGGAGCCAGATCGACGTGCAGCTGAAGCGTCGCTACGACCTGATCCCGAACCTGGTCGAGACGGTCAAGGGCTACATGAAGCACGAGAGCAACACTCTCGAGGCCGTGATCCGTGCGCGCCAACAGTGCGTCGACCTGAGCCGTGCTGGCAACATCGGCGAACTGGCCAAGGCCGAAGGGCTGCTGTCGACCTCGCTGCGTGGCCTGATGGCGGTGTCCGAGGGCTATCCGGACCTGAAGGCCAACCAGAACATGCTCAAGCTGCAGGAGGAGCTGGCCTCGACCGAGAACAAGATCAGCTTCGCGCGCCAGGCCTACAACGACGCGGCGATGCGCCTCAACAACGCCATCGAGCAGTTCCCGAACAACGTGCTGTTCTCGAGCTTCAAGCAGGTCGAGTACTTCGAGGTCGAGTCCGCCGAGGAGCGCAAGGCGGTCAAGGTCTCGTTCTGACGATGGACCAGCGCCCCTTGGATCTGCGCGATCGGGTCGTGGTGGTGGCCGGCGCCACCGGGCGGATCGGTTCCTGCCTCTGCCGCCTGGTGCTGGCCGGCGGCGGCAAGGTCGCCGCGGCGGTCCGCAAGCCCTGGCAGGTCGCCAGGCTGCAGGGCGAACTCGGCAAGGAGCGGGTGCTGGTCGGTCTCGTGCCGTCCCTCGACACGGAGGCCGCGGCCGGCTTCGCGAAGGGCGCCAACGACGCGCTCGGGCCGGTCACGGGCTTCGTCGGCGCAGCCGGGAGCTTCGCACCGCGCGACCCGGGACGCGAACCGGGCCAGGATCTCGCCGAGCTGCTGGAGGCCAACCTGCTGGCGAACGCGA
This sequence comes from Planctomycetota bacterium, assembly GCA_016793305.1. Next base: position 3,175 of record JAEUHU010000216.1, on the reverse strand, counting down.
CCCTGGTGCGGGCGCTGCTGCCGGGCCTGCGTCGCCGTCGGCGTGGCTGCCTCGCGTTCGTCGGTGCGGGCCCGACGGGGCTCGCCGCCGGCTCCGCCGCGTTCGCCGCGGCGAAGGAAGCGCTGCACGGCTACGTGCGCTCGCTGGCGATCGATCTCGAGGGCAGCGGGATCGTCACCGGGGTCGTGCTGCCGACCGGCACGGCCACGACGGCGGACGCCACGGCGGTGGACGGAGGCGTCGAGCGGACGGCCCGCGCGCTGCTGCAGCTGTGCGTCGCCACCGCGACCGTGCCGGGCGTGCTGTTGTCCGCGGTCGAATGAGCTCGGGACCGCCACTCCGCCGCGCTCGCGCTAGGCTCACGTCGCGAGGTCGAAGTCCTACGATGCCGTCATCCGTCGCCCGCAGTGCCGTTCCTTCCCTGCTGTTCGCCCTGCTGGGCGGTGTGGGGCTCCGCGCTCAGGTGCCTGACGAGCCAGCACCGATCGCTGGTGCCATCGCCGAGGCCGAACGCTGGCTCGAGGACGGCGGCATCCGCGCCCTCGACGCGGAGCGGATCGTGGCGCGACTCGCCGTGGATCGGCCGGCGACCATCACCTGGTTGGCGCGGCTGTTGCCGGAAGCCGCCAAGGAGCCCGGCACGCTGCGTGCTCGGGCCATCCACTCGCTGGCCACGATGGTGGCGCTCGACTTCGTGACCAGCCAGCGCGCGATCGACATGGTCTACGCGGGCCAATACGCGCCGCTGCAGCCGCTGATGCCGTTCGTCGGCGAGCGCTTCTTCGATCTGGTGCTCGACACGCCGCCCTGGTTCGCCTTCACCCGCAGGGTCCACCTGGTCGGGCCGCTGCGCGATCTGCAGCCGCGCGCACCGTCGGCCGAGCGGCTCGAGGCGGTGATCCGCCTGGTCGAGAACGAACGCGAAGCGCTCGACCTGCGCCGCCAGTTGTCGGGCGCCTTGTGGCAGTGGGGCACCAAGGAGTTCGCCCAGCGCACGCTCACCGAGCTGCAGGCCGAGACCACCGAAGGGGAACCGGAGCAGCGGGTGCACGCGTTGCTCGAGCTCGCCGACTTCCACACGTTGCTGCGCGAGTATCGCTCCGCCGCGGGCACCCACCTCGCAGCCCAGGCCCTGGCGAAGCGGTCCGAGGTGCCGCTGTTGCCCGTCGCATGGTATGCGGCCGCATGTGCGCACAGCCTGGCGGGCGACCAGAAGCGCGGGCTCGAGGCACTCGAGACCCTGGCCGAGATGCTGGCTTCGCCGCACCTCGACTCGTCGCATCGCATCGCCCGGAAGAACCTCGAGAGCGACCCCGAACTGGCCCTGTTGCGCAAGGACCCGCGGTTCGCCGCGGCGCTGGCGCGCGCGTTCCCGGCCGATCCGGCGGAGTCGGGCGAACCCCGCGAGCGTTGAGTCCCGCGTGACCTTGCCGCTCGTCTTGATGGTGGGCCTGCTGGTGGCCTTGCTCGGGGCTCCGCTGCAGGACGCCCTGCCTGGCGAAGGCGTGCCGTCGCGAGTCGTGCCGGCTGCTTCGCTGCTGCTGTTGCCCTCGGCGCTGGCGTTGTGGTCGCTGCGTGCGTCTCGACGGGAGCTGCGCACCGGCCAGCGCTCGCGTGTGCCGCCGCGCGCGGTGCTCGCCTGGTCGGCGTTCGCCACGCCGGCGACCGTGCACGCCCTGTTCGCGGTCGGCGCCTACGAGGACTTCCTCGAACGGACCACGTGGGGCAGCTCCGCCAGCGAGCTCCTGCTGCGCTTCCTGCCGGTGTTCGTCGCCGAACTGCCGCGGCTCGTGCTCGCCACGATGGCCCAGATCCACCTCGACGTGCGCGCCCAGGCACACGAGCTGCCGATGCCCGAGCCGATGTTGCCGCGCCTGTGCGACCTGTCTCCGTACGTGCGCCTGCGGCTCGGCTGGCCGATCCTGATCGTCGGCGTGTTCGCGCTGGTGGCGGGTCTGGACCTGTTGATCGCCGAGAGTGCTCTGCTGCAGGCGTTCGTGCACACGACCACGCTCGGGCATCTGGCGTCGGCGATCGCCCTGCTGCTGCTGGCGGTGTCAGGGTTGCCGTGGCTGTTCCGCTTCGCGTTCGGCATCCACGGCCAGCTGCCGCTGCATCTGCGGCAGCCGCTGTACGACGTCGCCGAGCGCCTCGGTTTCGCGAAGCACCGGTTGCTGGTGCTGCCGACCGGCCGCCGGTCGCTGAACGCGATGCTGGTCGGGCCGCTGCCGTTCGGCCGCTTCGTCTGCCTGACCGACGGTCTGCTCGAAGGGCTCGACGCCGAGTGCCTGAAGGGCGTCGTCGCGCACGAAGTAGGTCACGCGCGCATGGGCCATCCGGCCTGGCTGCTGGCGCTGGCGCTGTCCACGACGCTGGTCGTGATGGCGTTGGTGCAGGTGGGCACCGAGGCCGGCTGGCCGATGGTGCTGGTCGGTGCGCTGGCGGCGCTGGCGACGGTCGCCGGCTGGCTCGTGGTGCGCCGACTGGCGCACCGGGTCGAGCTCGAAGCCGACGCCGCGTCGGTGCAGGCTCTCGGTGCGGGCCCGTGCTCACAGGCGCTGCTCGACGTCGGTCGCCTCGCGGCACCGGTCGCGCAGAGCTGGTGGAACCGCGTGTTCTCGCTGCACCCGAACGAGACCGAGCGTGCTCTGCGCATGCACCGCTACCAGGGTGATCCCGCCTACCGGGCCGAGTTCGACCGGCGCGGTCGGCACCTGCGGATCGGCGTGCTGGCCGCGGTGCTCGTGGCTCCGTGGCTCGCTTGGGCCGCGTTCCTGCCGGCCTGGCCGTCCGAGCGCGTGATGTTCACACTCGCCATGGGCGACGTTCCGGGCGCGCGCGCTGCCATCGCCGAAGTCACGGACGTGTCGACGCTGCGGGAACGTTCGTGGCGCACGACGCAGAACCTCGTCGAAGCGGCCGCAGTGCTGGCGCCGGACGCCCGCGACTGGCCGACCGCGAGTGCGGCCTTCACCGCCCGAGGCTGGCAGCGTGGCGAGCAGGAGCTGGTCATCAAGGGGCCTGCCGCCGCCGAGCCCTGGTTCGCCCTCTACCTGGCCGCCAGCACCGGTCCGACCGATCTCGAACGCGCCGTGCACGCCTACTGCGTCGCCGCCGTCGAAGAGGATCCCGAGCGCATGGAACGGCTGCGCGCCCACGTCCGTCGCCTCGGCCC
>JAEUHU010000215.1 GCA_016793305.1 Planctomycetota bacterium | reverse complement strand
CCCATGTCGACCCTCCGCCGCGATCCCCTGCCGCCGCCCGAGCGCGCCGTGTTCTGCAACCGGACCCTGAACATGCGCTCGATCAAGGCGGTCGGCTTCGACATGGACTACACGCTGGTGCACTACGACGTGCAGGCCTGGGAGGCGCGCGCCTACTGGCACGTGCAACAGCGCCTCGCCGAACGCGGCCTGCCGATCGCCGGCCAGCGGTTCCAGCCGGACCTGTTCGCGCGCGGGCTGATCCTCGACGTGCAGCTCGGCAACGTCGTCAAGGCGAATCGCTTCGGCTGGGTCACGCAGGCATCGCACGGCACGCGGCTGTTGCCGCACGACGAACAGCGACGCACCTACAGTCAGGTCTGGGTCGACCTCAGTGACGATCGCTGGGTGTTCCTCAACACGCTGTTCTCGCTGTCGGAGTCGTGCCTCTACGGCCAGCTGGTCGACCTGCTCGACCAGGGCAAGCTGCCGAAGGGTCTCGACTACCGGGCGCTCTACACGCTGGTCGGCGACTGCATGAACGCCGCCCACCTCGAAGGCCAGCTGAAGGCCGAGATCATCGGCGCCCCCGAGCGCTTCGTCGACCTCGACCCGCTGCTGGTGCTGACGCTGCAGGACCTGAAGCGGGCCGGCAAGAAGCTGTTCCTCGCCACCAACTCGGAGTGGCACTACACGAAGCCGATGATGGCGTTCGTGTTCGACCGCTGGCTCGGCGGCAAGCCGGGGGCGTGGCGCGAGCTGTTCGACCTGGTGATCGTGCAGGCGAAGAAGCCGGCGTTCTTCGAGAAGCCGGCCCCGTTCCTCGAGGTGCTCGACGACGACGGCCACGAACGCCCGCTGCAGGGCTCGCTGCGCCCGGGTGCCGTCTTCCGCGGCGGCAACGCCGAGGCGGTGCAGCGCCACTTCGGCCTCGACGGCAGCGAGATCCTCTACGTCGGCGACCACGTCTACGCCGACGTGCACGTGTCGAGCCAGATCCGCCGCTGGCGCACGGCGCTGGTGCTGCGCGAGCTCGAGGACGAAGTGCGCGCCGAGCACACGTTCCTCGCCGAGCAGCGCGAACTGGAGGCGCTGCTGCGCCAGAAGGAGGAGCTCGACCGGGAACAGGCGACGCTGCGCCTCGTGGTGCAGCGCAGCGAACACGGCGAGCCGCTGCCGGCGGGCCTCGAGCTCACCGCCGGTCAGGCCCAGGAGCGGCTGCGCGCGCTGCGCGGCGAGAGCGAGGCGCTCGACCAGCGGATCGTGCCGCTGGCGCAGAAGTCGGCGCAGCTCGGCCATCCGGTGTGGGGCCCGTCGATGCGCGCCGGCGGCGACAAGAGCCGGCTCGCGCGCCAGATCGAACGCCACGCCGACGTCTACACGTCGCGGGTGTCGAACTTCGTGCACGTGACGCCGTTCGGCTACCTGCGGGCGCACCGCGGCACGCTGCCGCACGATCCGGCGCGCTGACGAAGCGGCGTACGGACCGGCGATGGTGCTTTCGCTAGGCTCGGTCGCGCACCGTTCCCGATGCCCATGCGCCGACTCGCCCTGCTGCTCGCCGCCGCTCTCGTGGCTTGTTCCGATCGCTCGTCGCCGTCGACACCGACGGCACCGCCGGTGCAGGTCAACGCGGCCGCGGCCGCGATCGCCCCGTCGGTGCGCCTCGTCGCGGACGATCCACGAACCTGTGCACCGTGCCACGCGACGGTGGTCGCCGAGTGGCTGGAGAGCCAGCACGCGCACGCCCACCACGATGCCGATCCGCTCTACGCGGCGATGCGGGCGCTGCGCACGCAGAAGCAAGGTGCGCACATCCCGTCGGTCTGCGCGCGCTGCCACACGCCGCGCGACCTGGAGCAGCACGACAGTGCCGCGGCGAAGACCGGAGTGGCCTGCGCGGCGTGCCATCAGCTCGACCAGGTGCATCTCGACGGCGACCGAAAGGGCACCGACGCGCTGGTGCGAGGACCGGAACTGCTGTTCCGCGGCTCGCACGACCTGCCGGACGGCGTCTCGCCCGTGCATCGGAACGGCCCGGCCCATCCGGCCCTGGTCGACGGCACGACGCTTTGCCGCGCCTGCCACGAGGAGGAACGCAACGCGGCGGGAGTGCCGACCTGCACCACCGGCATCGAGCACGCCACCACCGCGGACCGCGCCTCGTGCACCTCGTGCCACATGGAGCTCGTGCCCGGTCCGTCGGGCGTGGTGTCGCAGCGTCCAGGACATCGCAGCCACCGCTTCCGCGGCGCGATGCACGCGCTGCGCAGCGGCGACCTGTCGTTCCTCGCCAGCGGTGTGGCGCTCAGCGGCCGCTTCGACGGCGACCGGGTGCTGGTGACGATCGAGAACCGAGCCCAGCACGCCTTCCCGACCGGCTTCCCCGGCCGCGTCGCGGTGCTGGTGGTGCGCGCCCTCGATGCCGACGGCAGGGAACTGTTCCGCAACGTCACGAAGAACCCGGCGCAGGAACACCCGGAGGCGGTGTTCGGCAAGGCCTACGTCGACGCCGACGGCAAGCCGGCGTTGGCGCCGTTCGCGGCGAAGCTCGCGCGCGACGGCCGGCTCATGCCCGGCGAACGGCGCGAAGTCGGCATCGCGGTGCCGAGCGGCACGGTGCGCGTCGAGGCGCACGTTCGCTTCGTGCTGGCGGCCGAAGGCATGGTGAAGGCGCTCGCCTACCAAGGCCCCGAGACGAAGCCGCTCGAGCTGCCGCCGGTGCAGATCACGCGCTGACGGCTCTGCTCAGCGACGGAACACACCGCCGCCGAGCGTGCCGACGAACGTGAACGCGCTGCTGGCCTGCACGGCCACACACTGCGCCGCCTCCGGCGCCAGACCGTCGACGACGCGCGTCCACTGGTCGCCGCGGTTGTCGCTGACGTAGACGCCGGCGTTGCGGCCGTCGTCGGCGTCGCCCGGGCTCACCGCGTAGACACGCTGCGTGCCCGGCAACACCGCGAGGCCGGTGATCGTGTCGGCGTTCATGCCGGTGTTGCGGCGCTGCCAGCTGTTGCCAGCGTTCGTCGAGCGATAGACCGAGTCGTTGACCGTGCCGACGTAGGCGATGCCCGACGGATCGAACACGACGCAGTTCAGCACCGGATCGTTGAGCCCGGTGTTGGCGCCAGCCCACGAAGCCCCGCCGTCGGTCGAACGGAACAGGCCGCTGCGCGTCGCCGCGAACACGCGCGCGCTGTCGGTCGGATCGACCGCGACCCCGCGCACGTCGAGGTTGCCGAGGCCGGTGTTGACCGCGGCCCAGTTCGCCCCGCCGTCGAGCGAACGGAACACGCCGCCGGTGCCCGTGCCCGCGAACAGCGTCAGCGGGTTGTCGGCGTCGGCGGCGAGCGCCTGCACGTCGAGATCGGTGAGACCGGTGTTGGCCGCGGCCCAGCTGGCACCGCCGTCGGCGGTGGTGAACACACCGCCGCCGTCGGTGCCGACCCAGGCGACCGCCGCCGAGGTCTCGCTGGCGACCAGCGCCTGGATGTCCCAGCGCGCGAGCCCCGTTCGGCCGAACGTCCACGTGGCGCCCGCGTCGGTGCTGCGCGCCACGCCAGCGGCGGTCGCGGCCCACAGCGTGTCGGCCGCCGTCGGCGCGAACGCGAGCGCATACACCGAGGCACCGGCGAGCCCACTGCTGCTGGCGGACCAGGACGTGCCCGTGTCGGTCGACAGCAGCACGCCGCCACCGCTCGAACCGACCAGCAGGCGGCTGCTGCTGGCGTTGTCGACCAACACCGCGGCGAGGTCGCGTTGCGGCAACCCGGTGTTGCGCGCCGTCCAGGTGGCCCCACTGTCGCTGGACACGTAGAGGCCACCGCCGGCGAGCACAGCGTACCAGCTGCTCGGCGACAGCGCGTCGATCGCGACGTGCTCGACGGCGAACAGGCTCGGAATGCCCGTCGCCGACGACCACGACGTGCCGCCGTTGCTGCTGACGAACACACCACCGGCCGCGCCGACCGCGCCGACGCGCAGCGGGTTCCCCGGATCGACCACCAGCGCGCGCACGTCGGCGGGCCCGACGCCGGTCGCGGACCAGTTCGAGCCCGAGTTCGTGCTGACGAACACGCCGGCGTCGGTGCCGGCATAGAGCGTGGTCGGCGTGCCGGGGACGATCGCCACCGCCTTGACGTCGACGTCGGTGAGCCCCGTGGCGCGACGCGTCCACGACGTGCCGCTGTTCGTGGTGCGGAACACGCCGTTGTCGGTGGCCGCGTAGAGGATCGCCGGCGTCGCTGGATCGACGGCGAGGCCGACCACGTCCGTGTCGAGGCCGCTGTTCACCGCCGACCACGAAGCACCGCTGTCGGTGCTGACGTAGCAGCCGCCGCGCCGCAGGCCCGCGTAGACGGTGGTCGGAGTGACCGGATCGACGACCAGCGCCTGCACCGACGCGTAGCCGCCGAGCGGCACCAGCACGGCGTCCGGCAGGCCGCTGCGCACGGCGCTCCAGGTGGCGCCACGGTCGGCGCTGCGGAACACACCCTGCGAGCCGGTGCCGGCGTAGACCACGGCTCCGGAGCCGCCGGCGAAGCAGGTGACGTCGCCGCCTTCGAGGCCGGTCGAACGAAGGCTGAAGCCGCCGCTGCCGGCACCACCACCACCTCCGCCACCTCCACCACAGGAGACGGCGAGCAGGCAGACGAGTCCGGACGACGCTGCGTAGTGACGAGGGTGGGCCATGGCGCTACCGAGTTGGGCGTATCGGCGCCACGCGCGGGAAGCGTTGACGCCCAGTCCCGTCGCGAGACCGTCCCGAATCGGCACCGGCGGCTCCAGGGTCTGCGCTGCGTCCGGCGAGCGCTAGCCGTCGCAGCAATCGCCCGAACCGCGGCGGCGGTAGTCGACGATGCCACCCCGGCGATCGAGCTCGAACGTGCAGCACGCCGCCAGGGCCTCCGCCAGCCGGGCGCGAGCTCGCTGCACACGCGACTTCGCAGTCGAAGCCGGCACGCCGAGGCGCCTCGCCAGTTCGGCCTGCGTGAGTCCTTCGTAGTGGGTCAGCAGCAGGGCTTCGCGATCGAGCGGCGGCAGCTCGTGCACGAAGGCTCGGAACGACGCGTGCAGCGGCGCCAGGTCGAGGTCGTCGCTCGGCTCGCTCGCCGCCTCGAGCAACCGTTCGTCGGCGCCCGTCCTGACCTGGCGCCTGGTCCGGGTCGCGCGCAGGTGATCGACGATGCGATTGCGCGCGACGCGGAACAGCCAGGCGGCCGGATCGCGCGGTGGCTCGTCGCCCTGCAACTGGACCGCGAAGCGGGCCAGGACCTCCTGCGTCAGGTCGTCGGCGGCATGTTCGTCGGCGACGCGGCGCCGCACGAACGTGCGCAGGTCCGCCGCCCAGCGGGCGAAGGCCTCGTGACCGGCCGGTTCGCCCTGCTCGGTCACGGACGGACCGCCTGGATGTCGGCCGAGGCGACGTAGGCGCCGACACCCTGTTCGGGGAACCAGCCGTCGACGACCGCCTGCAGTTGCTGCTTCGGCTCGATGCGGATCTGCACGAAGCCGGCCGCACGCAGCATCGCCTCGAGGTCGGCGATCTGCGCCGCCCCGGCGACGCAACCGGTGTGCAGCGCCAGGTCGGCCTGCATCGCCTGGGGCAACGGCCGCAGTGCCACCACGTCGCTGATCGCGAGGCGGCCGCCGGCGCGCAGCACCCGGAACGCCTCGGCGAACACCTGCGGCTTGTCCGGCGACAGGTTGATCACGCAGTTGCTGAGGATCACGTCGACGCTGCGGTCGGCGACCGGCAGGTGTTCGATCTCGCCGAGCCGGAACTCGACGTTCGTGAAGTTGCCGCGGCGCAGGTTCTGCCGCGCCTTCGCCACCATCTCGCCGGTCATGTCGACACCGATCACCTTGCCGGTGGGCCCGACCTTGCGCGCGGCGAGGAATGCGTCGAAGCCGGCCCCGCTGCCGAGATCGAGCACGGTCTCGCCCGGGCGCAGCGCAGCGATGCCGTTCGGGTTGCCGCAGCCGAGGCCGAGGTTGCTGCCCGCCGGCACGCTCTGCTCGTCGTCGGCGGAGTAGCCGAGGGCGGCCGCGATGCCCGGGTCGACGGCCGAGCCGCCGCAGCAGTTCGGCGCGCAGCAGCTGCTGCCGGCCTCGGCGGGTGCTTGGGCGGCGGCCTGGGCGGCACCGAGCGCCACGGCGCCGTAGCGTTCGCGCACGGCGGCCCGCACGGCGTCGGCGTCGGCGCGATCGGGGGAACGGGACGGAGAGTCTTGGGATCGGTCGTTCATGCTGCTGCTGACGAACGAGACGGCGAACGGACGCAGCCGGAAGCTTGTTTCCCGGACGTTGCGAAGCGATCGCCGGGCCACGGAATCCCGGAGCCCGGTGGTATCGTGCCCGCCGCGGCATGGTGCCGCGAGGAGACCTACACATGTTGACCACACTCTGCGTGCCAATGCTGTTGGCCACGCCGCAGGGGCCGTTGTTCGAAGCCCCTGTACGGCTGCGAGCGGGCGCCGACCTCGTCAAGGTCGAAGCACCCGGCTTCGCCGCCCCCGCCGTCCAGGACGTCGACGGCGACGGGATCGCCGACCTGCTCGTCGGCCAGTTCCACAAGGGCAAGATCGCCGTCCATAAGGGCACCGGCAAGGGTGCCTTCGCCGCACGGACCTGGCTGCAGGCCGAGGGGGCGAACGCCGAGATCCCCGGCGTCTGGTGATGCACGTCCTCGACTCCACAGTTGGTGGAGCTCAACGGTGACGGACACCTCGACCTGCTCTCCGGTTCCTACTCGCGCATGGATGGCGACATGGCCGGACTGTTCCAGGTCCTCTACGGCGGCAAGGACGGCTTCCAGAAGCCGAAGGCGCTGACCGGCAGCGACGGCGAACCACTGATCCTGCCGAAGAACCCGCGCGGCGACGGCGACGACGGCGTGATCGACTGCATCTGCACGCGCCCGTTCGCGGTCGACCTCGACGGCGACGGCAAGCTCGACATCGTGTCGGGCAACTTCCGCGGCACGTTCGGCTGGTTCCGCGGCGAAGGCGGCGGCAAGTTCGCGGCGAAGGCCGAGTGGCTGAAGGTCGG
>JAEUHU010000189.1 GCA_016793305.1 Planctomycetota bacterium | reverse complement strand
GGTGGAGCTCTCGGCGGCCTGGGCGAGACTCGCCTCGATCGACGCCTTCAGCTCCGTCGGCAGCGCCCCGTGGAACGGCAGACCGAGTGCCTCGTGCATGCGCTCCACCCACACCATCGCCTGCTTCTCGTGCACGGCGTGACGTCGCAGGGCCACTTCGGGCCGCTGCGCTTCCTCCGAGGCGACGCTAGGCGTCACGACGTCGACGGCGGATTCGTTGGTCGTCGATCCTCCGACGACGGCCGGAGCCATGGACGAGCGTGGCGACAGACACGACCAGATGCCGATGGCGACCAGCGCCCCGACCACGGCGACGACGAGCACTTGACGTTCGCGTTGCATTGCGGACCTCGACCTCGGAGCACGGCTCCGGAACAGGCGGTGGGCCGCAGGCTCTCCGTCGCACACGCGACGTCGCTCGGCCCACATGGATAGGCGCGCGCGACCACGAGAACGGAGTTGGATTCCGCGGTGATCTGCCGCCGACCGACGCCGATGGCTTCGCGACGACCGACGGGGAAGTCGGCACCTACGACGCGCGGGGGCTGCCGAGGCACCTCGTGCCAAGTCGTGGAACATCCGAGCGACCTGGACGAGGGGCGACAGCCGGGAGCATCCGCCACGGAGTCGGCGAGCTGTCGGCCAACCGACCACGACCGCCGGCGCGACCGCGGCCATGCGTTCGCAAACCTCTCTTGGCAACCGGCTCGCCACCAGCGACCATCCGGCGATGGGCGAGAACCCGAAGTTCGTGACCTGGCTGCAAGACGTCCGCGACGCCGTCGCGGCGACACGCGCCACCTGGAAGTCGACCGGCACCGGCGCCAACGCGCCCTCCCGTGACAAGCGCCTCGACCACGTTCTGCCGATGCAGTTCGAGCACGATGGCGCCCTGATCTGGAGCGAGCAGGCACATCGGGCCACGCTCCGATCGGCGCTGTGGGAGCTGACTCTGTACGTCAGTGGGTTGCTCGGCGTCTTGCTGCTGCTGGCCATCAAGTGGCTGCCGCTGTGGCTCTACATCGGACTGGGCTGCGTGTTCGTGCTCGCCTTTGTGATGCACAGAATCCACCGCGTCGGCGAACGACCGGCTCAGCTGTGGCGCGAACAGGCCGAAGTCGTGCCGGGCGTCTTGGTCTACGCCAACGCCGTGCTGTACAAGGCCGGCCCCGAGCCAGCCAGCAACGCCGGCTTCGTGTTCACCTTCGACGCCGAGCTGGCCGCCGACCCGGAGCGCCTGCAAGCGATCGCGCGACGCTGCGGCGAGCTGCACGATCCGGCGACCCGGGCGACGCCGGAGGAGCGCGAGCTGCAGCGCCGCAGCGTGGCATGGAGCGAAGATCGGACCCCGGACAACCCGCACGTGTTCGACCGCGTGCAGATCCCGAGCACGACGAGTGGCAACGACGCGACCTTCTTCACGATGATCGCGGTCTCTCGCGGGTCGCTGGTCGATGGCGTGATCGACCGGAACATCTATCCGCTGCTGGCCCGGCGCGGGTCGTGCGACTCCGCCGAGCTGCTGCCGCCGTCCTACTGGGCGTGACGGACCAGCACTTCTGCCCACCCCAGCAGCGCCGCGGCGACGCCCCACGCGACGGTCACGGCCGGCGGCCCCGGGCGAGCGGCTCTCGCTTCGACCACCGCGTGCGCGGCGAACGTCGTACGTAGGTCACTCGTCGCGTGGCCGGACGGCGACGGTCGGCCTCCCGACCCCCATCACCCGCGCGAGCGTGATGCCGGCCCCACCGGTCGCGTCGAGCAGTTCGAAGTACTGCGCCACCGCAGCCTCGTCCGGCCCCCCGCGTCGCATCGCGCGGATCAACGTGTTCTTCGGCGTGTGCTGCGACGGCACGAACTCGACGACGCGCGTCTCGTAGCCCGCCGCGCGCAGCAGCAGCGCCCGCATCGTGTCGGTGATCACAGCCGCGGCCTCCCGGCGCAGGTGCGGCGTGCTCCACAGCGGCTGCATCGGCCCGGTCCGGCTCGTGGCGAGTTCGGCCCACGCCCGCGCGAGCTCCGCCTGGCAGCACGGCGCCACCGCGATCAACTCGGCACCGTGCCGGAGACCGAGCGCGATCGCCTCGTCGGTCGCGGTGTCACAGGCGTGCAGCGACAGGACGGCGTGCAGCTTCCCGTTCGGATCGAACGACTCGATCGAGCCCGCCTGGAACGACAGCATCTCCTCGAGACCGAGCTGCGCCACCGTCGCCCGGCCGGCCGCGACGCGGGCTTCGTCCCGATCGATGCCGACCAGCGTCGCGGGATGCCGGAACACGTGCCGGAAGCACCATGCCAGCGACAGCGTCAGGTACGACAGCCCGCAGCCGGCGTCGACCAGGCGCAGCGGCTCGCCGCGCCCGATCAGTTCCAGCAACGGCGGGCGCAGCAGCCGGATCATGTGGTTCAGCTGCAGGAACTTCCGGACCTGCGGCGGCGGCATCGACGCATCGCGGTGCAGCAGGCCGAGCGCGCGCAGCAGTGTCGGCGCGTTCGACGGCAGGATCGGCAGGTCCTTGCCCTCGGTCACGCGGTGCACGGCCTCGTCGGTCCACACGGCGCGCGCGCGCAGCTCGAACTCCAGGGCCCATCGCTCGCTCATCTGCACACCTGAGCCGTTCTGGTGGCATACGGCAAGCACGCTGCGGGCGCCGACGAACCAGCGATGCGGCACGGCAACGCCCCGCCTCGCGGCCTCGAACGACTCCCGTCAGCGCAGCGTCAGCCGCCGACTGCCCTGCACGTAGACCACGCGAAACCCCTGGAAGCGCGGCAGCGCCGCAGCCGACGGTTCCTTCTGCTTGCGCGCCTTGCCGTCGATCGGCTCGAGTTCCACCGTCTTGCTCACAGGCCGCACGGTGCACGCGTACTGCCCACCCTCGTGCGTCCACACCCGCGGGAACGCCTTCAGGATCGGTGCCGCGACCCAGGCCGGCACTCCGGTCACGGCCTCCAGATCGGGAACGAGATCCTTCGCGTCGAGGAGGGCCAGATCCTCGGCCGCTTCGACGCCGAGCGTCGCCAGCCGCTGCGTGAGCCAGGCCGCCGCATCCGTCGGTGCCGGCCCCGACGACCTGCGATGTTCGGCGACCGACTCGTCCTGCCACTCCGCCAACAACGCCCAGCCGTGCAGCGCCTCGCGCAGGGCGTCGCCAGCGCCACGGAACAGGCGATTCGCGAGCACGAGCTCGGCGACGGCGCGATGCAGGTCGGTACCGACGAGTTCGATCTCGTCGCTCGCGAGGCGAACGCCGGCGAGCTGGAGTTCGCGCGTGGCCGTGATCCTGATCCGACCGGGCGCACTCTTGTCGAGCTGCACGCCGGAGATCGTCGCTTCGCCGAGGCCCGCGGCCGCGAACACCTTCGGATCCGACGGCAGCAGCATGCGCCCGATCCCGCGCACGCCGCTCGACGACGCCAGCCACTCGGTCTCGAGGATCACCGCGGCGGTGCATGGACGCGGCTCGACCGCTGGGTCGATCGGCTCGAACGGGAACACCTGCACTTCGACGGTGCCGTTGGCCCACGGCACGGAGCGCGCCTGGGAACCGTCCGCGCGCGGCCTGCGGACGAACCCCGCCTGCGGCAACCGCGCGACGATGTAGGCGTCGAGCCCCTTGATGGACTCGCCGCGCGCCCCGGTCAGGTCCCGCAACTGTCGGCTGATCGCTCGCGCCTCGTCGAGCCGCTTCTGGCTGAGATGGTGCGTTCTCGCCTCGCCGGCGCGGAGCAACCGCAGGCTCATGGTGACCTCGTCGCCGACCCCCTCGAGCAGCTCGCTACGCGCGGCGGTCGCTGCGGCCCGCTCGCCGGAGCCGAGCTCGTCGAGGTTGCGCAGGAAGCCGCCGCGAGTCTGCAGGATCGCGACCAGGTCGCAGAGCGTCGCATCGATCGACGGCGGCGGGTCGACCAGCAGGGCTGCTTCTTCCGCCGAGACCGGCAGCCGGGCCAGCCGCTTGCCACGTTCCGTCAACCCGGCCTGCTCGACCGCAGCCAGCGACCGCAGCCGGGCCAGGGCGCGCTGCACCGCGAAGGTCGGCGGTGGCGTGATCCAGGTGGCGCTGTCGAACGCCGTGCCGAAGAGCCCCAGTTCGGCGGCCTGCAGCAGCAGGTCGTCCAGCTCCACGCGTTCGATCTCCGGGCGCTGGTACGGCTCGGCCCCGAAGCGCTCCGACCACAGCCGCACGCACACCCCGGCCGCGACGCGCCCCGCGCGCCCGGCGCGCTGCTGCATCGACGCCTCCGAGATCGGCACGGTCGCCAGCACAGAGCGCCCCGCCCGGTGGAGCTGCGTCTTGGCGAGCCCGCTGTCGATCACGACGCGCACACCCGGCAGCGTGATCGAGGTCTCCGCCACGTTGGTCGCCAGGTAGATCCGCCGGTGCTTCGACCGCTGGAACACGCGGCGCATCGCTTCCGGCGGCTGCGAGCCGTGCACGACCAGCACCTCTTCCGAGCAATGACCGAGCGACGCCTCGACTGCGCGGATCTCCTTGAGGCCGGGCAGGAACACGAGCACGTCCCCTTCGTGCGTTCGCAGGGCCTTCTCGATGGCGTTCGCCGTTCGCGGGCCGATCTGCTCGGCGGTCGGCTCGATCGTGTTCGACTCGTAGGACACGTCGACCGGGAACATCCGGCCGGTCGCGTGCAGCGTGGCCGCACCGAGCGTCTCGGCCGCCGACTCGGCGTCGATCGTGGCGGACGTGAGGATCAGCGGCACCTCGCGGAGACGCGGCACGCTCGCAGCCGCGGCGACCACGAGGTCCATCTGCCACGAGCGTTCGTGGAACTCGTCGACGACGATGGCACCCGGGGCAGGTGCGTCGACCAGCATGCGCAGCGCCACGCCCGGTGTGCAGAACAGCACGCGGGTGCGTTCGCTGGAGCGGTCCGAGAAGCGCACGCGACTGCCGAACCAGCCGCCGGTGGCCTCGCCGCGTTCCGAGGACAGGAAGTCCGCCAGCGCGTCGCAGGCGACGCGGCGCGGCTCGACCACCAGGATCAGGCCGGGAAAGCGCTCGGCGAGCCAGACCGGGACGCGCGTGGACTTGCCGGCACCGGTCTCCGCCGTGACCACGAGTCGGTTCGATGCGTGGAGGCGCTGCTCGAACGCGGCGCGGATCTCGTCGATCGGCAGGGTCACTCGCCGAGTCTAGCAGCGGAACGATCCCCGACGCCCTGCACCGCGTGCTCGGCAACCCTGTGGTGTTCCCTGGCGGATGCAGCTCCGTCGTGGTGGCGGACTTTGGATCTGGTCGGGGTCGAGTCGGCAACATCGCGCCTGCGGCTCCACCACGGCAGCCGCCAGCCGGTCGGTACCTGCAACCGCTGCCAGGATGCCCGTCTCGGAATCGTGGACCGCGGCCGGCACGCGACGGCCGCCCGAGCTCAGCGCTGCGGACTTTTCCCGGAAAGCCGTACCGGTGCAGCACGTTCCTGGCACGTAGTGTCCGCATGCTCGTTCCCGACGACTTCGAACAGCACACCAGCTGGGTGTTGGCGTGGTTTCGAAGGCGCTTCGGGACCGAGCGCGCCGAAGACCTGGCACAGGAGGCGTTCGTGGCGGCGTTGCGGGCGGGTCCGCGGTTGTCGCGCGATGGTCTGGGCCGCTACCTGCTCGGCATCGTGCGGCGGTTGTCGCTGGTCGAGATGCGGCGACGGCGCCTGGTACAGACACCGGTCGACGATCTCGTCGGCCCGGCGGACAACGGTCCGGGTGACGAACGGGTCGCCGCTGCGGTGCGGGCGCTGCCGCCACAACTCGAACAGGTCGTGACGCTGCACTACGGCCAGGACCGTAGCTACGAGGAAACCGCGACGCTGCTCGGTGTGCCGCGCGCGACGGTCCAGAGCCGACTGCGGCGGGCGTTGGAACGGTTGCGTCGGGTGCTCGTCGAAGAGGAGAACGTGTCGTGAACGAAGTCGATCTGGAACGCTCGTTGCGCCGTGAAGCCGCGGTCGAAGCGGCGGCGGTTGCCCGGGTGCAGGCCTTGGTGCATGCGGCGGCCGCGTTGCCGGTGCGCGCGGAGCCGACGTTCGTGCCGGCGTGGCGAGTCTGGCTCATGCTCGCCGGGTGTGCGCTGGTCGGCGCCTGGTTCGCTTCGGGCGCACAGTCGAGCCAGGATCCGTGGCTCGCGTTGTCGGTGCGTGTCGATCCGTCGACGGCTCGCGACTCCGACGAGCCTCCGGGGCTGTCGGGCCTCATGACCATGGCGGATGTCGTGGCCGAGGTGAGCATCGAGGATGTGGGCGAGCGCGCAGTCTTCCGCGAGGTGTTGCGTGGTGCCGAGCATGTGCGCGCCGCCGAAGCCCGCACGAGCAAGGACCTGCTCGCGACGAGCCCGGTGGCCCTGGCCAGAGGCCGTCACCTGCTGTTCCTGGTCCGGGCCGAGTCCGGCGCAGGGTTCGTCGTGGTCGCTGGCGATCGCGGCATCGTGCCGCTGCGCAACGAACTCTACTGGGACCTGTTCACGCGCGACGACACGGCCGCGATCGTGCGCGACGGCACTCTCGATCCGGCGCGCATCGTCGAGCTGCTCGCCGCTGGCGGTCCGAGCACGTTGTCGCAGATCTCCTGGCACCTGCAGCATCTGCCCGACTGGACGATGCCGAACACGCATCCGGGCTTCCAGGCGGCGCTGGCGAAGTCGTTCGAGGGCGAGCCGCCGTGCACCGACGACCGCTCCTCGTTCCTGGCCGCGGTCGGCCACCTGCACCAGGACGGCGTGCGCCTGCTGTCGACTGCCGCGCTCCAGCGGTATCGCGCCGCGTGGCTGTCTCTGCCACCCGACAACGACCAGCGCTTCCTCGTCGACCACGTGCTCGGCCCCGTGGCGCGGGCGAACGTGCCGTGGGCGCGCCAGGCCGTCGTCGAGCAACTCGACGCGCTCGATGCTTCGATCGGCAAGCGAGGCAAGCTGGCGATCGCGGTGTCCGAACACGTCGACAACCTCGCGGTGCTGGCCGCCTGGGATCCGGCTTCGGCCGCCCGGCGCGCGGCGGCACTGCGGCCGTTCGTCGCCACGAAGGACCGCGACGACCACGACCGGTTGCTCGCGGCGATGGTACGTTGGGGCCATCCCGATGCGGTGAAGGTCGTTTCCGACGAGTTCGGCTCGCGGTTCGCAGCCGGTGAGAAGCGGGTGCCGCTCGGCCCGCTGCTCCTTTGCCCGGCGCCGCTCGTCGCGCCGTTGCTCGAGAGCGCGGTCGAGGATGCGAGCTTCGGCGAGTTGTACCTGCGCCACGACCCGGTGCTGCGCGACGTGCTCGCCGAAACGACGCCCAACCCCGTGCTGGTGGCTCTCGGGCCGACCCTGACCGAACGGGTCGCCGACCGTTCGCAGTCGTTCGCCGCCTTCCAGAACCACCTGCGCCTCCACGAAGCCGCGGGCGGCAAGCTCCACGAGGCGACCGCGTTGGCCCACTTCCTGACGACCGGCTTCGACGCTGGTTGGTCGGGGCGCGAACTGGTGCAGCACGTCGAACGACGGCTCGGCTGCCGTGCCCTGGCGTTCGCCGAACCGACCGAGGCTGAGCTGCGAGCCGCCGCGGCGGTGCTCGCATCCGCCTTGAAGTAGTCGGCGCCCGGCTCGGAGGATCGGCAGTCGGCGCGTGCACGACGCCGCCGGGCGGACCACGCCCGCCGCCGTGCGCCGACGGGCGGTGCCGACACCAGCGTTCGCGATCGGGCGCACCGGGTGCTCGCCGGCTACCGATGGGTGAATGGGCTGCGGCCAGCGCCGATCACTTCCCCGGCGTCCCCGCGGTCGGCGAGGGCCACAGCCGATCGCGCAGGCGCAGCACGGGATACTCGACCAGTCGTCCGGCGATCCATCCGAGCACGATGGCGCCGGTGCAGGCGACGACTGCGGTCTGCAGCCACTGCGAGCTGCTCGGCGCCCCCTCCGTCGCAGGCGCGAACCAGCGTTCCGCGACGCGCATGCCGGTCACATGCCACAGGTAGATCGAATAGGAGTGGAACCCGATCCAGGCGGCGAAGCGCGGTACGCCGGCGAAGACGCGCAGCTGCGCCGGGAAGCGCGCGCCGTCGAGATGGATGGCGCCGGCGACCAACGCCACCGAGGCGAGCTCGAGCACGGGGATGCGGGCCCAGTGCTGCGGCGCCATGGTGGCGACAAGGCCGTAGCCGGCGATGCCGGCGGCGACCAGCGGCC
This sequence comes from Planctomycetota bacterium, assembly GCA_016793305.1. Next base: position 12,532 of record JAEUHU010000189.1, on the reverse strand, counting down.
AGGCGGCCGTGCTCGTCCACGTGCGAACGCGGGGAAATGCCGCCCACGCGCAGCGGAGAGCCACGCCGGCGAGCAGCTCACTGCCGTGCAGGTGCGTGGGGCCGAACCACGGATGGGGCAGCGTGCGCATCCAGATCGACACCAGCTCGCCGCCGATCCACATCAGCGGCACGAGCCCGAGCAGGCCGCGACGCAGCACGAACGACAGCACGAACGGGATGGTCAGGTAGAAGTGCTCCTCGACCGCGAGCGACCACGTGTGCAGCGGCGTCGTGAACTCGTTCCACCAGTAGTTCTGCACGAACAGCGTGTTCGGCAGCAGTTCCCAGCTGCGCTGGCGCAGCACCTCGAGCCAGTCGCCGTGCGCCATCGCCGCGGCGAGCGTCGGGCGCAGCAACAGCCAGGCGAGGAAGGCGAAGTAGGCTGGGTACAGCTTCAGGCCGCGGCGCCACAAGAAGCGGCCGACGCGCACTTCGCCAGTCCGCGCATGCTCCTCGACGAGCAGGCCGGAGACCAGGAAGCCACTCAGCACGAAGAACAGGTCGACGCCGGTGCCACCCTGCGTGTGCCACCAATCGGCGACGCGATTGAGCGGGCCCTGTGGCAATGGACCTTCCATGTGCTGCCCGCAGACGAGCAGGATCGCGATGCCACGCAGCACGTCCAGCGACTGGTTGCGGCGCGCGAGAGGCATGAGGGAGGGCCCGAACGCCGGCTTCCCTGCCGGTGTCACTGGGGCGCGAAGTCTTGCCAATCACTCATCTGGCGTCAATACGTCGAAGGAATGGCGGCAGGGTGAGCTCCCAGCGGTGGGCGTCGAGCGTCGGCGGTTCGAGCCGTCCCCACCATCCTCACTCGCGACGCCACCGCCGACGTCGTTCACCCCGGGTCCCGCCGTGGCTCGACCCGGTCCACCGGCCAGTCGCGAGACCAGGTTGCCGTGCGTCACCGTACCTCCGAGCGGGCCAACGCGTATCCGGCTCTGATACCGTCCCGAGCATGCACGGCACCCTGCTCGCGGTGTTCTCCCTGACGACCATCGCCGCCCTGCCGGCACAAGCCACCTGGATCGTGCACCCCAGTGGCGGCGGGTCGTTCACCCAGATCGCAACCGCCTACGCCGTCGCCAGCCCCGGCGACACGCTGCTCGTGCACCCGGGCAGCTACGAGGGCTTCGCGAGCAGCCAGGCGAAGGGCGCCCAACCGAGCTGGAAGGCGAGTGGCGTCGCGGTCACGACGATCCGCTGACGAGCCACGCGCCCGCAGGCATGGTGCTGCGCGGCGCAGACCGTCGCTTCGGTTCGCAAAGCGACCGTTGTGTGCCCTTGTCAGCCGATCACGATGCGAAGTCCAGGCGTCAGTGCGATGCCCTGCACTGCGCCCGGATCCAGGACCGCCGCCTGGCCGTAGAGGCTGAGGCCGGTGATCGCCGGATTCGTCGGCAGGACCAGCGGGGCGGTCAAGCGTCCTTCCCCTGCGGCGAGAGGCGCGCCGGCCAACGGGATCGTGACGAACACGAGCGGAGTCAGCAGCACCGTGCCGCCGAACATCGGCACCGCTGCCGGGTCGGTGCCGAGCGCCAGCACGCAGGTGCCGCCGCCGAGCGCTGCGGCGACGTGCAAGTCGAGCGCAGCACCCGGCACCGGGCAGCCGGTCGCCGTGAACGTCGGCACGAAGCCACCGGTGCCGGCGAGCCCGTCACCGTAGCCGACGAAGGTGCCGGCGCATGGCGTGCCGCGTACCTCGACCAGGGTCGTGATCTCGCCGCTGCTGCCGCCCGTCGACACCGGCACCGTGAACGTCATCGGCGTGCCGCCGCCCGCTTGCCCGGCGAGGAAGCCGCGCAAGCCGTCGTTGAACGTGTCGTGCACGACCGCGCTGCCGAGGGCCGCCGAGTAGCAACCCGCATTCGTCGCCGCGGCGCCGACGTAGGAGCCGTTCGTGGCGAAGGCGCTGGTCGCCATCGTCCACGGGTCGATGCGCACCATGCGCGGTTCCGCCGAGTTCGAGTTGGTGTCGACGATGGCGAGCAGCGTGCCGTCGTCGATCTGGTCGAGTCCGACCACGACTTCGCCGGTCGCGCTGACCTCGAACTCCGCACAGCCGACCGGCCCGACCACGCGGGTGCCGTCGGCGGACAGCGGCACGCGGCGGATGGCGAGGCGGGTCGTCGCGGCGCCACCGCCGCAGACCTGCGTCGTGCCCGACGACTGCGCGACGAACAGCGCGTTGGTCGGCGCGTGGAAGTGCATGCACCGGTACTGCGTGGCCTGCCCGGGGAAGAACTCGAAAGGCCCCGTGCCGGTGCCGTCGAGCAGCGTGTGCAGTTGGTTGCCGGCGTCGAGGTAGTGGATGCGGCCTGCCGGGATCTCCTGCAGGTCCCGCAAGTAGACGCGGCCGTCGCCGGTCGGCGCGAAGGCCGCGAACCCACGGCCGACGAAGCCGAGGCCGACGGTGTTGCCGGCGGCGTCGCACTGCCAGAGCTGGTAGGGCCCACCGATCGTGAGCTGCGCCATGAACAGCATCGCATTGCGATGCGTGTCGAACGTCAGGCCGTCGGACACCTGCGGCGTCACCGCGAGGTTGCGCACGATGGCGGCACTGCCATCACTCGGACGCAGGCGCACCAGGGCACCGTTCCCCGTGCCGACCCCGGTGATCGTCGGACTCAGCAGGTAGAGGTCGCCCTGCTGGAACGACTGCGCCGTCGCGGCGGAACCCACGGCGAGAGCGAGGCAGGTGGCGATGGTGCGGACGTGCCCGAAGTGGGATCGGGTCTGCTGTGGGGTCGCCGCAGCGGCGAACGACGGGATGGGCGTGCGCATCGGAGATCCTGGTGCGAAGGTTCGGCGACGGTCGTGGGCCGGGGCCCACGCCATTCCCGCGGGACCCGGCAGGCGACAGCCGACGCGGGCGGGGACGGAGGGAGAATCCCCGCGCTGGCGACGGCGTGACGGCGACGTTTTCGACCACGTCGGCGCCCTCGGTCGCGGCGCCATCGGCCCGTCCGCTACATCGACTCGCTCCGTGGCCCGGAACGGACAACCGCCGTCTTGGCCTCCCCCTGCGGCGGGCCTCGGCATCCCCTTCGGCCACGCCACGACGGCACGCTGGTTCCGGGTCGATGTGCCGATGGCCGAATGCGCGCCTCGCGTCCGCGGGCGCACGGCATGATGCACGCCGCCATGCTGCGCCACTTCGTCATCGTGCTCCCGCTGCTGACGCTGGCCCTGCCAGCGCAGGCCGACCGCCACGAACTCGGGCTGCGACTGCGCGCCTTCGAGCGACGGCTCGCCGCCTGCGACGACGCTGCACGGCGCGACGCGGCGATGCTCGAACTCGACCGCGCGGTGCAGGCGTTCTTCCGCCTCGACACGGCGAAGGTCGCGCAGGCGGTCGCGAGCGCCGACGAAGCGCTCGGCGCCGCACCGCGCAGCACCGAGCAGCGCTTCGCCGCCAGCCTGGCCCTCGCCCTCGAGGCGCGCTTGGTCGACGCCGACGCGGCGACCGTGGCGTTCGAGCTGCGCAGCGTGTTCCAGGTGCTGGCGAAGGATGCGGACGAAGACGAAGTCGCAGTCGAGGCGCCGCGCGACCTGACGCTCGTCGTCACCTTGCCCGGCGCAGCACCGCAGCGCTTCGCCCTCGCCGAACTGCCGTTCGCCGGCGCGCTGTCGCTGCGAGGCATGGCACCGAGCGACCACACGCTGCGCTGGTCGATCGTGCGTGGCACCGACGTGCTCACCGAACGCGAACAGGGCCTGTCGATCGCCGCCGACCTCGACGCACGCCTGGCGAAGCTGCGCGGCCAGTCGATCGAACCCGAGAGCCTCGAGGCCTCGACGCTGCCGAGCCTGGTCCGCCTGCTCGACGGCATGCGGCGCAAGCGCCCCGAGGAGACCGTGCTGCGCGGCGCGCATCTGCTCGCCGAGGCGGAGGCGCTGATCGCGGCGCGCGGCCCGTTCTACGGCGGCGATCGCCCCGGGGACTTCTGGCTGCGGGTGCCGACCGCGACCGGCACCGAGACCATCCGCCTGTTCGTGCCGCCCGACCTCGAAGGCAAGCACCCGTTGGTGATCGCCGTGCACGGGGCAGGCGGCAGCGAGAACCTGTTCTTCGACGGGTACGGGGACGGCGAAGTGGTGCGCCAGGCGGCTGCACGCGGCTGGCTGGTGGCGGCGCCCCGCAGCGGCCTCGGCCAGCTCGATGGCGCAGCCCTCGCGGACGCGCTGGCGGCGCGCTTCCCGATCGCGACCGATCGCGTGCTGCTGGTGGGCCACTCGATGGGCGCGATGCAGGTGATCGGCAACGCCTCGCGCACGCCATCCCGCTGGGCAGCGGTGGCAGCACTCGGCGGCGGCGGCAGCGTGCGCGCGAGCGACGCGCTGGCGAAGCTGCCGTTCTTCGTCGGCGTCGGCAGCCGCGACTTCGCGCTCGGCCAGGCGCGCGGACTCGATCGCGCCCTGCGCAAGGCCGGCGCGACCAGCACGCTGCGTGAGTACGCCGGCGTCGAACACCTGGCGATCGTGCAGCTGGCGCTGCCGGACGTGTTCGCGTTCTTCGACGCGGCGCTCGCCGCGCCGAAGTAGCTGCCGATCCGCGGCGCTCGTGCCGGCACAGCGATCGACACGGAAGCGCACGCGACTACCGAAGAGTCCGTGGTCTCGCGACTCGTGCACCGACGGCCTCCCGATTCCCCGGCGCACTGCGCGCCGATCGTGGACGGAGGTCCAGGGACACCGCGATCGCCAGCCCCTGTCACTGGATGCGCATGTCGATCGTGTCGCTCAACGACACACTGCCGTAGCAAGGGCCGGAGACGGACGAGGATCCTTGGCAGGACACGACCTGTCCGACGAACGAAGTGTCGGCGGGGATCGGTATGGGCAGTGACGTGCCGATCAGGATCGTGCCGTCGACGCCCAGGATGCAGGAGCAGATCGGCGCCAACGAGATCACATCGGGCGCGCCGAACACGAACCCGGTCGTCGCGGCCGCCGGCGCCACGTCGAAGGTGACGGTTCGGCCCAACGCAGGCACCCCCGAGGCGGTCAAGGTCACCGGCGAGCCGCACGCACTCGCGAACGTCGTGAAGCCACCGGTGCCGGCATATCCGTCGTAGCCACGCACTTCGATGCCCTCGTTCAGGGACGTGCCGAGGGACGAGTAGGCGTAGGCGATGCCGTAGTCCTCCAGGGTCGTCCACCGCGCCTCGCGCGACGCGAAGGGACTGCTCACGCGCGGCGTGTCGTCGGAGTATCCGGACACCGTGGCGACTCCGACACGGGCTTCGTCGACCCGCAGGCCGGTGGTCGTCAGCGACAGCGTCGACACGAAGACGTCGTCGTTGCCGCTGCCCACGGCACCGACGTTCTCGGCATAGGCCACGGCGAATCGCAGGCCATCCGTGTCGACGCTCGGTTGACGGGTGACCACGGCGGAGCTCGCCCCGGGACCTTCGAGGACCTGCAGGTTGTAGACCGGCGACAACCACAGCGGAGCGTACTCCGTCGCCCGGACCCAGATGTCGCCGTTGTCGTGCCAGGCGACGAGGAACTTGCCGTCGACGTTCGGGGACGAGACGGCCACCACGATGTTCGGCGAAGTGCCGGTCAGGTTGGCGACGAAGGTCGAGTCGTTCCCGCCGTCCTGGATGACGTCGCCATTCCAATTGATGCGTGCGACACGCACATGGTCGAAGCCCGAGCTGATGGAGACGAAGGCGACGAGCCACCGCTGCGCGCCGAGACGCCGTCGGATCCTGTGGCGCGATTGCCACCGCTCGCGAGCCATGCGATCCTCCGCGCCATGTTCGGCTGGTTGCGAAAGAAGAAGTCCGTTCCCGACACCCCGCGCTGGGCCCCGTACTTCACACCGGCCCAGCAGCAGCGATTCGAGGATCTCGTGAGCGCGCACTTCGCGCAGCGAGGAACCTCGGTCACGTTGGGTCACGGGATGGTCCGCATCGGCGAACAGGACTGCGGCCTCGACAACGTGGCGCAGATCTGCAGCCATATGCCAGAGGACGAGTGGGCAGGCGCCGTCGCCGCGCACTTCGACGGACTCGCGAACGCAGCGCGCGAGTCGGAAGAGCTCGATGCCTACGAGCACGACTTCGAATGGATGGTGGCGAAGCTGAGGGTGCGCCTCTACCCATCGGACATGCAGCTGGCCGAGGACGTGCCCACCGGCGAATGGGGCACCTGGCGCGAGGACCTCGAGGACACGCGCAGCACGCTGGTAGTCGATCTGCCGAGCACGGTCGTGTCCCTTCGCTCCGAACTGCCGAAGCTCTGGGGACGCCGCCGCGACGAGCTGTTCGCGCGGGCCATACAGAACGTCGCCGCCGAGTGCCCGGTCGAGGTCGAGGAGGTCGAGCTCGACAAGAAGCAGGGTGTGCGCGCGACCATGCTGAGTGCGGACCACGTGTTCGTCGCGTCGCATGCGCTGCGGCTCGACGCGTGGCCGACGGTCGTCGGGCCTCACGGAACCCTGTTCTGCGTTCCCAATCGTCACACGCTGATCGCGGTGCCCGTGACCAACGTGTCCTCGGCACTCGCCGCAGTGCAGCACCTGCTCGCGCTCGCGCTGCGCATGTTCGAGGCCGGACCGGGATCGACGTCCCCGCACGTCTACTGGCGTACACCGACGGGATCGTTCGCAGCGGCGCGCGGCAACCTCGAGGGGAGGAACCTGCAGGTGATGCCGTCGGACGCGTTCGCCGAGTTGCTCAACGGGCTACCGGCCTGATTGCGAACGTCGGATCCCCAGAGCCATCCCAACTGGCGCGGTTCCGCCCGCCGGCCGCTGCAGTCCCGGACCGCCCGAGGAACCCCGACTTCACGAAGATCCCGTCCGGCCTCGCTACGCTGCCGCGATGTTCGACGGGCTCGGGTTCCTGCGAGGCTCGCGCCAGCGCCTCGGCGCCGGCTTGGCAAGCGGCCTACTGCTCACCCTGTACGCGAGCACCGGCTATTCGCGCCGGCGTTCGGCAGGCCACTCGCCCTTCGAGTTCGACGAGTACACCTGGTACGACACGGTGGGCGTCGTCATCGGACTCGCGATCGCCACCTACTCCCTGGCCGTCTGGTGGCAGCTCGGCACCCAGCTCGACCGACTCGAGGCGACGCAGGACCACCTCTTCTTCCTGCGCGCCGGAGCGCCGCGCTCGATCCACGGCCTCCTGCTGCTGGTCGCTGCGCGCGACGGCGCTGTCGATTCTCGCGAACGCGACGTCGTGCATCGCGTGCTGCTGCGCGACCTGACCGAAAAGGTGTTGCCGCAGGATCTGAAGAACTGGGACGTCGCCGCGACCGAACGTGATCCGATCGCCACCGCAACGCGACTCGCGAAGTTGCTGGAACCAGCGGAACGACTCGCCGTGCTGCGCTGGTGCCGCGAAGTCGCGGCCGCGGACAGCGCGGTCGATGCCGAGGAGTCGAAACTGCTGCGCGAACTCGCGCGCATTCTCGGACCCGAGCCCCCGGCACGGTGAGGTTGCGACGTCGTCGCCGACCTCGAAGTTGCCCACATGAGCCGAACCTCGCCAGACCGGGTTTCAGGACCGGCTGGGACGGCGCTGCCACTGCAGCGATGTTGCCGACGTGTCGTTCGCCGATACCCTCACCGCGCCATGCCTTCCGCTCGGTGTTCGCAGACTGACGCCGCGCCCACCGTTCCCCGGCCTACGCCTACGCCCGGCGACTCGGTGAGAGCCACGACTCGGCGCAGGATCTCGTGCAGGGGTTCTTCGCACTGTTGCTGACGCGCGGGGATCTTGCGACCGACCCGTGGCCCTCGAGGTCCTCGCGGCGGATCGCCGCGACTCGGACCTGTCGGAGCGCTTCGCGCGCGAGGCGCGCGCCCTGGCCGGGATGTCGCGCCCGGGGATCACCGCGGTCCACGACCACGGCGAAGCGGCCGGAGGCGGGATGTGGGCAGCCGGAAAGGCAGCTTGAACTACCTACTCCCACTGAATGAAGAGCGAGCACGCGAACGCGTTCGTCGGCCAGAAGCTCGCCGCGGCGCTGCTGATGGCCGATCTCGGCCGCAAGGAGGCGCCGAAGTAGTCGCGGTCAGGCTGCCGGGTCGCGGGTGGAGCGCGCCCCGAGGTGCACCGACCGGCACGGCACCTCGAGGTCCGGTGGTCCGTTGGCTGCTCGTGAGCCGCCGCTATCGCCCGAGCAGTTCGACCGCCTCGTGGCGCCACCACATGGCGAAGAACGGATAGCGCTCGCACAGTTCCCGGCGCGCGAGCCGCGGATCCCGACCACCGCTCATGCCGTCGCTGGCCGCGAGCAGCATGAGCCGCACGGGCTCGAAGCCGCCCGACGGCAGCGCCTCGATGCCGCCCGACGGCGCCGGCGCGACGAGCTCGTCCGCCGCGAGGTGCGCGTTCGCGACGCCAAGCGCTTCGTCGCGGGCACCGCGATCCATCCGCCCCGCGCGCTCGATCGCGTCGTAAGCCAGCACGAGTCGGGCGCGGGCCCGCAGGCGGAACGAGGTCGCCGCGTCGGCGACGATGCGCTCGGCGAACGGCACACTCCCCTGCCAGTGGCGGAGGCTCGGCAACCTCGGCCCGAAGTTGGTCGGGCCGTAGTTGCTCTGCCTCGCCCATGTGCTGTTGAGCGCCGCCATCATGCCCTCGCAGGCGGCGCACTCCGCCGCCGCGGCATCGCCGAGCAGATGCGCGGCGTTGCCTGCCTGCGCCAGGATGTCGATCTCGCGCCACGGCGTCACGATGTCGACCCACGGTGCGTCCTTCGTCGTCGAGTCGCACACCTCGAGCTGGAAGCGAACGCGGATTCGCCCCGGGGTCGCCACGACGGCGAAGTACCACAGCTCCGCCTCCAACAGAAGTTCCTCCCCATCGCCGATCCGCGTCCCCTTCGGCGGCGTCAGGCAGCACGCCGCGTTCTCGCCGCGCCCCCTGAGCGGGAGCCGAACCGGCGTGAACGCATCGCCGTCGCGTCGCTCGACCTCGAAGGGGAACAACTCGTCGTCGCCGGCCCTTTGCTTCGTCCGCACCATCGTCGCGCCCGCTTTCCCCGTCACCCGCACCGTGAACCGGATCGGATCGCACTGCCAGGACCAGTTCGTCGCCGCGACCAACGTGGCGACAGGCGGCGGCGCATCATCCTGGGAACGGAGCGCGGCAGCGCCCATCGTGAGGGCGATCAAGGGGACAGCGGCACGGACGCGCATCGCCGCAGCATGACCTGATGGCTCGCGGCTGTCACGGCCCGGCGCCGCGGCCGGTCATCAACCCGAGCACCACGGTCGTCTACACCGGGGTCGTCGACGTAGACGACCTCGCCTCCCCCCGGTGGCGCACGGCTCCCCGCCTGCTCCGCCCCAGCCACCGCCAGCCCCATCGCCAGCAGCACCCGCGCGATCGACCCTGGCTCGTGGATCGCCGCCAGCACCCGCCGGCCCCCAGAACACTTCGGGCACACCAGCACCTCGATCCCGAACGCCCGCCGCAGCAACTCCGCCCACGAGTAACGCCGCCGACCACCGCGTCGCCTGCCACCACCATGCGGAACCCGCCGCCGCGCCCGCACCCGCCGCTCCGCATGCTGCCTCAGCAACGCCGCGACCGCGACGTTCTCGACCCCATCGCCCCCGTCGGCCGCGACGCCTCGGCCGACTCCGCGCCAGCCGCGCCTCCAGTTCCCCCGTGCCGACAGCCGCCGGCTTCGCCTTCCTCCTCCATCCGCCTCGGCACCACCTTCGGGCGTCGGCAGCCGCGACTTCGCGCTCGGCCAGGCGCGCGGACTCGATCGCGCCCTGCGCAAGGCCGGCGCGACCAGCACGCTGCGCGAGTATCCCGGCGTCGAACATCTGGCGATCGTGCAGCTGGCGTTGCCAGAGGTGTTCGCGTTCTTCGACGCGGCGCTCGCCGCGAGGAAGTAGCCCACAGCGGGCCATGGCTCGTTCAGGCGACTTCGGCCCACTCGGCCGCTGGCACCGGCATGTCGAGGATCAGCACGCGCTCGAACAGGTTCGTCGGCTCGATGCGTTCGTTCCACTCGGTGACGAAGGCGCGGAACGTCGCCGGGTCGTGGTCGGCGAGGTTGTGCGCATCGGTCCAGACGATGGTGCAGAGGCCGGAGCCGCGCGCTTCGCAGCCGATGTGCGCCAGCGAGCGCTGCAGCGGATCGGCGGGCACTTCAAGCGTGCCACATCCTCACCATCGAAGGCCGTGGGTATCACCAGTGGTTGCTGGGCTCCGCAGCGTGACAGGAAGGCAAGGTGTACAGGTGGTGGACATAGGGGAAACCGTCGCCAATTCCCTCGACGAGCTTGGGCATCAACGGCAATCCGCGCAACTCCCAGAATCCGAAGCGTTCCCAGTTGCGGACGAAGACGCCGAAGTACGCGCCCGCATTCAACTCCAGAATGCTCAGCGGCGCAGCAAGCCAACCGGCGTGGAACGCCGTCATGCTGGCGCCGAGCATGGCAATCCACAGCCAGGGTCGCTGCAGGCGGTTCATCTCGGATCGACGATAGTGTTGCTGGGAATGGAAGTTCAAGCTGCGGCCCCGCACCACCCAGAACCCACCCCGACCCATCCTCCCGCCGGCGCACGACCCCGTCCAGGCTGTCGCAAGAGACCGCTTCGGGCTCGTTCCGCGCCACTCCGCATCACCCTCGTCGACCAGCCCCTCGGAGCCGGCCAGACGAGCGCCGGCAGCGTGCCCAGGAACTCGGCGGCGAGCATGGCGAGAGACGTGCCCACGACCAGGCCGACGAGTCCCCGCACCGCGCGGTCGAGCACGTCGATGGCGAGCGAACTGCGAGCGGAGGGCACGGCGCGCAGTGGATCGATCGACGCCGCCGTGAAGGCGAACGCCCCCTTGGCCGCGGCGGGCGCGACGAGGCGCTGCACGGTCGTGATCATGGCTGCTCGCCGGGACCCGCGCCGGGGCCGACACCCTGCGGTTGCCCGGACCAGCCGCATGGGGCACTCTGATGCGCAACGCCATGACCCGGTCAGAGACGATCCGCCCCTTCGCCGCCGGTGACCTCGAGGAGATGCTGGCGCTGCGCATGCGCTGCTTCGAGGGGCTGGATCCAGCACGCGAACACGCCCTCCATCGCTGGACCTTCGCCGACAATCCGATCGGCATCGAGGACTCGCCCGAGATCTGGATCGCCGAGGCAGAGGGGAGAATCGTCGGCTCGGTCGGCCTGCTGGCGATGCGAACGCACTTCGACGGCGCGGTGATCCCGTCGATCTGTGGCATGGACATCTGCGTCGACCGCTCGATGCGCGGCAGCGGCCTCGGGCATCGGCTGACCGACGCGTGGCTCAGCACGCCGAACGCCCGCATGCACGTCGGCGCGTCGCCGACGCCGGTGCTGACGGCCCTGCTGCAGCAGAAGGGCGCGAGCGTCTTCCACGCCGGCCGCGAGGGCGCTCTGTTCGCCAAAGGAGCGCCGTTCCACGCACCGAGCGCACCAGCCGGGATCGAGGTGCGTCGGCTGGACGCGTTCGGCCCCGAGTTCGACGTTCTCTCGGCCCGCATCGCGGCGCACCACCGCATCGTCACGGTGCGGAGCGCGGCCTACCTGACTTGGCGTTACCTGCGTGACCCCTGCACCCGTCACACCGCGCTCGGCGCATTCGCCGCAGATGGCACGCTGCGCGGCCACGTGGTGCTGACCGAGTCGGAGAGGCGGCCCCAAGGCTACGTCGCCGAGCTGTCCCTCGAGCCGGACGACGCCGACGCCGCGCAGGCATTGCTCGGCGCCCTCGCCAGCACGGCCCAGGCGCGGGGGCTGGAGGCGCTGTTCGCCCTCGAGCGGCGCCCGGTGGTCCGATCGCTGTTGGCCGCGGCGGGCTACGGGACGGTCACCGAGGGCGCGCCTGCGCCGTGCGTCCTGATCCACGGCGCGACGATCGACCCGGCCGACTGGTTGCTCAGTCCCGGCGACGGAGACTTCCTCTTCCGTATCGGATTCGCCGGATGAACGACCGCGACCTGAGGATCGCCCGCACCCACGGGATGCTGATGGGCTGCCGCATGATGCTCCGTCACTTCGTGCACCGCCGCACCGTCGAGGTGCCGGACGGCCAGCGCGCGCTGTTCCTGGCGCCGCACCCCGACGACCTCGAGATCGGCTGCGCCGGGACGTTGCTGAAGATGCTCGCCGCCGGCCGCGAGGTGCGGCTGGTCTACCTGACCGACGGCAGCGCGGTCGGCACGCCCGACCAGGACGCGCACTTCGCCAAGGTGCGTCGCGAGGAGGCCGAAGCCGTGATCCGACGCCTTGGGCTGCCGCCGCAGCAGTTCCCCGCCTACCCCGAGCGCGGCTACCGGGACCCGCAGCGGCGGGCCGATCGCATCGGGGACTTCGTCGGCTTGCTCGACGCATTCCGGCCCGACTCGGTGTTCACCTCGTGGTTCACCGACCAGCACCCGGACCACCGCTACACCTGCCACCTGCTGGCGGAGGCGCTGCGGGCCACGGCACACCGACCAGCGATCTACGGCTACGAGGCACTGTCGTTCGTGCCGCCGGGGCTGGT
>JAEUHU010000172.1 GCA_016793305.1 Planctomycetota bacterium | reverse complement strand
GAACGCGACGCCGGTGGCGACGCGGCTCCTGCGGCCCCGACGGCGTGAGTCGGCTGCCTACCGCTTGCGCGACCCGATGGATGAGGTCGTCGGTGGCGTCGTCACGACGCCGCCGGCACCGGTGCAGCCTGCCAGCGAGCGGCGGCCGCACCGCGTTCGCCGGCGCACTCGGTTGCGCCCCCTTGCTCGCCGTAGCCCGCGCGACGTTCGGGTGCCCCGCTGAATCTGCGGCCCCCGGCCGCTCTGCAAGTAACGACCTGCGAGAGAACGACAATGACGGAAATCGATGCCAAGACGGTCATGCGCCTGCGTGAAATGACGGGCGCTCCGATGATGGACTGCAAGGCCGCCCTGAAGGAGTCGTCGGGCGACTTCGACAAGGCCAAGGACATCCTGCGCAAGAAGGGCAAGCAGCTCGCCGACAAGGCGTCGGGGCGTGAGGTCAAGGAAGGCCTCGTCTACGCCTACCAGCACCACAACGGCAAGCTGGCCGTGCTGGTCGAAGTCGCCTGCGAAACCGACTTCGTCGCCAAGAACGAGGACTTCAAGGCGTTCTGCCGCGGCGTGGCCTTGACCGTCGCCGCCTACTCGCCGGCGTTCCTGAATCGTGAGTCGGTGCCGGCCGAGGCGCTCGAGAAGGAGCGCAAGATCGTCGGCGAGATGGCCGCCGAGTCGATGAAGGGCAAGCCGCAGTCGGTGATCGACAAGGCCATCGAAGGACGGCTCGACAAGTTCTACGCCGAGAAGTGCCTGATGGAGAAGCAGTACGTGCCCGATGACACGAAGTCCGTCGAGCAGATCCGCACCGAGCTGATCGGCAAGATCGGTGAGAACATCCAGGTGCGGCGCTTCGTCCGCATGGAACTCGGCGGGTGAGCCGCGTCGCCCCCTGGGCGACCCGGCTCAGGGATTGCCAGGACGCCGCAACGCGGGGACCAGCCAAGGCGAAGGAACGCAGCTGGCCCCGCTGCGTCGTCAAAGGCCGCGTCGCCCGAGGCGCGACCTAGCTCAGCGACCTAGCTCAGCGACCTAGCTCAGCGATTGCCGGCCGCTGGGCTCAGCAGACCCACGTGCCGATCGCCTCGCCGCGCACCGCGCGCTCCATGTTCCCTTCGACGAACATGTCGAAGACCATGATCGGCATGTGGTTCTCCATGCACAGCGTGAAGGCCGTTCGGTCCATGACGCGCAGATCGCGCGCCAGCGCTTCCTGGAAGCTGACGCGGTCGTAGCGCTTCGCCGTCTTGTCCTTCGCCGGATCGGCGGTGTAGACGCCGTCGACCTTGGTCGCCTTGAAGATCGCGTCGACGCCGAGTTCGGTGGCGCGCAGGGCGGCAGCGGTGTCGGTGGTGAAGTACGGATTGCCCGTGCCGCCGGCCAGGATCACCACGCGGCCCTTCTCGAGGTGGCGGATCGCGCGGCGCCGGATGTAGGGCTCCATCATCGTCTTCACCTCGACGGCGCAGGCGACCCGCGTCTCGATGCCGGCGCGCTCGAGGCCGTCCTGTAGCGCCAGCGCGTTGATCGCGGTCGCCAGCATGCCCATGTGGTCCGCGGTCGCCCGGTTGGTGCCGAGCTTCGCGAACTCGGCGCCGCGCAGCAGATTGCCCCCGCCGCAGACGACCGCGACCTCGACGCCGAGCCGGTGCACGCGGGCGATCTGGGCCGCGACCGTCGCCACCACCTTGGGGGCCACGCCGCCGTCGTCGTCGCCGAGGCTCTCACCGCTGATCTTCAGCAGGATGCGCTTGACGTTGCGGGGTGGTTCCGTGACGGGCGAATCGACGTGAGGCATGGTCGCGGTGGGTGGTTGGACGACGGGTCGCACGGTCGGTGGTCGTGCCGCCGTCGCCGCGCGCATTGGGCCGCGCGATCATGCACGCCGACGGCGCATGTGCAACGCTGCGACGAAGGGACGGTGAGGTCGGCGAGCCGTTCGGCGGTGTGCGGGGCGAGCAATCGCGATGCGATGCAGCTAGAGTCGCGGTCGGCGCCGGCTCTCGTCGGCGCGAGCAAGCCATGGAACCCTACGCTTCGATTCTCGACGACCTCCGCCAGAAGACCGACAAGACGCTGAAGCACCTGAAGGAGCAACTCGGCAGCATCCGCACCGGGCGCGCTTCCCCCACGTTGGTCGATACGATCCGGGTCGAATACTACGGCACGATGACGCCGCTGCAGCAGATCGCGCACGTCTCGGTTCCCGAGCCGCGGCAGTTGCTGATCAAGCCGTTCGACGGTTCGCCGCAGGTGGTGAAGGACATCGAGCGCGCGATCCAGAAGTCCGATCTCGGCCTCAACCCGCAATCCGACGGCAAGCAGCTGCGCCTGATGATGCCACCGCTGTCGGGGGAGCAACGCCACAAGCTGGTCGCCAAGGTCAAGGACCTGGTCGAACAGAACCGGGTGGCGCTGCGGAACGAGCGGCGCGACGCCAACAAGCTGGCCGACCAGATGAAGAAGGACGGCAAGTTGACCGAGGACCAGTGCAAGAAGGCGCACGAGGCCGTCGACAAGGAGCTGAAGCAGGTCGAGCAGCGCCTCGACGAAGCCCTGAAGACGAAGTCGAAGGAGATCCTCGAGGAATGACCGATCCGGGAAGCGATTCGGTCGGGGTCCCCGGGGCGGCCCTTGCGCGGCGCGGCCGGCTGCGGTTTCATCCTCGCCCCCGATGCGCGGGGGCGTAGCTCAGCCGGTAGAGCAGCGGCCTTTTAAGCCGTAGGTCGCAGGTTCGATCCCTGCCGCCCTCACCATCGCCGGCTCCTGTCCGATTGCGGTGCCCTGATGATCGATCCGAAGTTCCTGGCCATGCTCGTCTGTCCTGCTTCCAGGCAACCGCTGCGTGAGGCATCGTCGGCGGAACTCCAGGCCTTGAACGCCGCGATCGGCCAAGGCGGGGTGCGCACGCGAGCCGGTACCACGGTCACGGTGCCGTGCCAGGGCGCCTTGGTGACCAAGGACGGCGCGTGGCTCTATCCCGTGCAGGAGGGGATCCCCATCCTGCTCTCCGCCGAAGCCATCGCCGCGGTGGAGCGCTGACGGTCCGCCTGCGCTGCCCCGTTCCCCGTTCCATTCCGCTCCCGATTCGAGCTCGAACTTACGAACTGCCTGGCCGACCAAGAGCCAGCTGCCCAGTATCCTGCGACTCCCCATGTCGAACCACCCGGCTCCGACGCCCAACAGTCCCGCCACCAGCCCGACGCACGAGCTCTATGACGAGCACTCGGGCGTCTACGGCTTCTTCCGCCGACACCAGAAGAAGCTGCTCTACTCGGCCGGTCTGTTCACGCTGCTGACCTTCTCGATCACCGGGTCGATGATCTCGGGTGTCGGCGCCCTGTTCGACCCGCGCAAGCCGCGCGGCACCGTCGAGGTGCACGGCAAGACCGTGCAGTTGCTCGACGAGGACTACGAGGTCGCCGGTCGGCTCGAGAACGCGCTGTCCGCGCGTCCCGTGCCGGTGGTGCCGATGACCGTGTTGCCGCCGTTGGCCGACACCCGCTTCGGAGCCTCCGAGATGTCGTCGGCGTTCGCGATCCTGCGGCGGGTCGCCATCGCCGAGGGACACGAGGTCTCGCGGATCGAAGTCGACCGTGCGATCGACTCCTTCCGCGAAGCGCTGAACGCGCCGAGTCGCGAGCGCTTGGCTCTGATGCTCGGCCAGCCGTCGTTGGCGAGCTACCGCGAGCTGATGGCCGAGGCCATGCGGATCGGCAACTACGTCAAGCTGCAGACGCTCGGCCTCGACACGTCCGATGCCCAGGTGCTGAACTGGGCGGTCGCCGACCAGGAGAAGATCACCCTGCGCGTCGCGACCTTCGACCAGAAGAAGCTCGAGCAGGATCTGGCGAAGGCCTCGACGCTCGGCGAGGCCGAGTTGCGCGCTTGGTTCGATGCCAAGTCGGACAACGAGAAGCAAGCGATGCAGGCCTACGACCTGCCGCAGGCGAAGCTGCACTTCGGGGCGCTGCTGCTCGCCGAGTTCTCGCCGGAGCAGTGGCAGGCCGACCTGCTGAAGGATCTGGCGATCACCGAGGACCAGCTGCGCAACTACTACGAGCAGGAGAAGAACGAGCGCTACAAGATCGAAGGCAAGGAGGAGTGGAAGCCGTTCGAGGACGAGACGGTCAAGCAGGAGCTGACGCGCCTCGTGCAGGCCGAGCACGTCATGAACCAGCTGCTCGGCCGGGTCCGGGAGAAGCAGGTGGAAGCGCTCAAGGCTCCCTCCGAGGAGCTGCAGCGCACCCAGACCGAAGCCGCCACGCAGCAGACCGTCGTCAGCGAGCTGGGTGCCGCGGTGGCGACCAAGGAGGTCGAGATCGGTCCGAAGGACAAGCAGTTGATCCTGACTCCGGACGACGCGGCACTGAAGGCCGAGGTCGAGACGATGCGGGCGGCGGTGCAGAAGTTGCGCGACGACCTCGCCACGGCCGAGGCGGCGCTGGCCAACAAGAAGCTGCAGGTCGGGGCGGCCGAGGAGGCGCTGCGGGTCGCGCGCGCCAAGTTCGACTTCCCGGGAGTGTTCGCCGAGCTGACCAAGGACAAGCAGGGCTTCGTCGTGAAGAGCACGACCGAGCTGCGGAACGGCGAGCAGCTGGTCGACCTGGACGCGTGTGGTGTGGGCCTCGGCAACTGGCCGATGGCGGCGCGCTCGATCGCGTTCCAGAGTGCTGGCGAGCTCGGCAGCTTCGTCGGTCGCGCCAGGAAGGGCGTGTTCCTGCTGCAGGCTGCCGAGCTCGACAGCAAGCCGCTGAAGGCTTGGGACAAGCTGCAGCCGCTGGTCTCCGGCGCCTACTTCGCCGAGACGGCCAAGAAGCAGGCCGACGAGAAGAAGAAGGTGATGGAGGACGCGCTGCTGCGTCTGGGCAAGGAGAAGCTGAAGGACAAGGTCGCCGAGCTCGAGGGCAAGCGTCCGGAGCGGGTCGCAGAGAAGTACGACGCCTGGTTGAAGAAGCTCGAGGCGGACCTCGCCTCGGCGCAGGCGATGCTGGCGACCCCCGACCTGGGTGCTCTCCCACGCGCCGAGTACCAGCGGAAGTTCGACACCTGCAAGGCGCAGCTCGACACCAAGGACAAGCGGCGGGAGGCGTTCGAGAAGGAGGTCGAGAAGCTGGTCGAGCGCGAGATCGCCGACGAGGTCCGCAAGGTCTACGGCGAAGTGCTCGCTGGCGCGGCCGAGGAGGCTGGCTTCACCGTGACCGAGTTGCCGGCGTACCCACGCAAGCTCTCGTCGCGGCCGCGCTTCACCAAGGCGTTCGATCCGACGGTCGTCTACCTGTTCCAGAGCCAGTCGAGGCTGAAGCAGGGCGAAGCGACGCCGTTGCTGTTCGACGCGGCCAACAGCCGCTACCACGTAGCGGTCTGCACGAAGGTCGAGCCGCTGCAGGTCGGCGACCTGACCTGGCGCGAGTTCGAGAGCCTGCGCCTGGGAGGCGGGGGCGCCTCGTTCGAGGTCGACCAGGTCGCCAAGGCCTACGTGCAGGCGTTCGCGATCGCGGCCTTGGAGCAGCGCTACCGCTGGAAGCCACTCGGTGGTGAACAGCGGGTCGTCGGGACGGAGACGGACCCGAAGGGCAAGTGATCGGCCGGTCGGGCGCCGCTGCCCGGCCTCAGGCTGAGAGAGAGGCCTCTCGAAGCCTCAGCGCGGCTGCGAAGGCAGCCGCCAAGCATGATGCTGAGAGCCCGTAGCCTGATCTCTTCTCGGGCTCTCAGGTCGGTTCGGCCACGACGATCATCTCGTCGAACGGGTTGACGTAGAGGTTGCAACGGCGCAGCAGTACGAGCGGCATCGCGAGCAGGCCCGGAATGCGGCCGAGGCGGCCGGCGCGTTCGGCGAGGAAGCCGAACGACACGTACTTGCCCGCGTAGGCCGAGCCGAGGTCGAGCACCCGGAAACCGCAGTCGTCGAGCAGTCGACGGATGGTCGCCGGCGTGAAGTGGTAGAGGTGCTCGTCGTGCTTGTAGTGGTGCCACCGGCGCCCGAGCAGTCGCGCCCAGCGCGAGGCGACGTTCTGGGTCTCGAGCAGGAAGCGGCCGCCCGGCTTGACCAGCTCGCGCACGCGCCGGAGCACCTGCTGCGGTTCGGGGATGTGCTCGACGACGTCCCACATCGTCACGAGGTCGAACGACTGCGGGCGGTAGTCCATCGCCGCGACCGCGTCGTCGAGCGTGCCGATGTGCACGCGGGCCTCGCCGAGCGCCTTGATCGCCTCGACGGCGATCGCCTTCGAAAGCTCGACGCCGTGCACGTCGTGGCCGTGTTCCTGCAACACGCGCAGGAAGTAGCCAGCGGCACAACCTACGTCGAGCACCCGCGCCCGCGCCGGCAGCCAGCGCGACACCAACGCCATGCGGCGTCGGAAGGTCTTCAGGTAGAGGTCCGCTTCGCGGGCATAGTCGGCGTAGCCGCGCCGCTTCGGATCGGCGCTCTTCCAGTAGCCCTCGTCGTAGACGGCGGCGAGTGCTTCGCCCTGCAGGCGCGGCGTCACGTAGACGAGGTCGCACTTGCGACACGTCACGACCTGGAACGGTCCGTCCTGGAAGTTCGTCGTGCGCTCCGCGCTGCCGCACAGCTGGCACGCGCGGACCTCGGCGAGCCGTGCTGCCGCCTCTGTTGACACTTCGTGCTTCAGCCCAGTGCTGGGAGTTTGCATGCGGGGTGCGGGCGGTCAGGACGCGGCCGGCTTGCCGACCGGCCTGCTCCGTTCCAGGAAGCGCTTTCGGCAGATGGTCTTGAACATCTTCCAGGCGGTGCGCGCCTGGCGGGCGAACGTGTCGCTGTGCTTCGACGATCCGCCCATGCGACGGCAGTAACTGACCGGCACCTCGAGCACGCGGCAACGCTCCTGCAAGGCTGCACACATCATCTCGGGCGAGAACGCCGGGCCGGTCTGCCGCAGCCGCGGACGGATGCGCTCGAAGGTGGCTCGGGCCAGGGCTCGGAACGTGCAGCCGACGTCGGTGAAGCGCGGCTCCGCCGGCCGCAGCCAGCAGAGCTGCAGGAACTTCGCCATGAACACGTTCCCCCAGCGCAGCAGGAAGCGCATGTTGGCGCCCTGCTCGACCATCTGTCGGGTGGTGCGCGTGCCCATCACCATGTCGGCGTCGTCGAGGTAGACCAGCAGCTTGACGACGTCGCGCGCGCGGAAGCTGCCGTCGGCCTCGACCAGCACCAGCAGCTCGCCCTTGGCGGCGTCCATGCCGGCCAGCAGGGCCGAACCGTAGCCGGGGCGGCTCTCGGCCACGACCCGAGCACCCGCCTTCGCCGCCAGCTCCGCCGTGCGGTCCTTGCAGTTGTTGTCGACCACGACGATCTCGTCGAGGTGCGGTTCCTGGCGGAACTCCTCGACCACCTGGGCGATCGTCTCCTCCTCGTTGTAGGCGGGGATCACCAGCGAGACGGTCCGGTTGCGGAACATGGGGGCCGAGAAGGATAGCGCGGGCCCTCGCCGGTGCTACGGCGCGCAAGGCCGAGCGAACCTCGGTCGGTTGCCCAGCGTTTGCGCAGACCTTCCTCCAACCCCTAACCTGCTGCCCATGGTGCCACGTCCGCTGCGTTCGTTGTTCTGCCTGCTGGCCTTGGCGCCCGGCTTCGCCACGGCCCAGGAACAGGGCCCGCCGGTGCGCAAGAAGGGCGCCCTGTTCAAGACCGAGATCGACGAGCTGATCGGCACCATGACGCGCAGCGCGCGCCAACAGAAGCTGCCCGGACTCGGCGGCGACTCGGTCGAGGCGACCGCCAAGGCGCTCGCCGCGATCGCGCGGTGCCACCGCCGTTACTACTACCCGGGCGACGTGCCGATCGTGACGCGCAGTGTCGAACACCTGATCCGGGCCCGCCGGCCCGACGGAGGCTTCGGCGATGCCACGGCGACCGCGTGGACGATCGACGCGCTCCGACACCTGCCGCTCGAGGCCAGCACGTTCGCCGCCGAGATCGAAGCGGCCGAGCAGCACCTCCGGACGGCAGCCGCAGGCACGGCGGCGCCGAGCTTCCAGGCCAGGGTGTCGGCGGTGCTCGCCGACGTGCGCGCGGACGTGTTCCCGCAACAGCTCGGCAACAAGGCCCTGGAGCAGGCCAAGGCTTGGTCGACGAACCAGGGCGAGCTGCCGTTCGGCGACGCCGCCGAGGCGCTGTTGCAGTTGGTCGCCTGCCAGGTCGCCAACCTGGCGCTCGACGAGGCGGCGAGTCCCGGCGACGCGGCGACGTGGTCCAAGGCCCAACAGATGGCGTTCGCCTGGTTGCTGCAGCAGCAGAAGGACGGCGTGTTCGAGCTGAAGGTCGGCGAGCAGTCGTTCCCCGACGTGGCGATGACCGGCTTCGGCGTGTGGGCGCTGCAGACCAAGCCGAAGGCGCTGCGCTCCAGCGAGGAGCAACGGATCGTCGACCTCGGGGCGCGCTGGCTGCTGCAGGGGCAGAACGAAGACGGCACGTTCGGCGACCGGCAGGCCAACTACACGACCTGCGTGGTGATCGGAGCCTTGGTGCGCTGGGGCGACCCGTCGGTCCAGCCAGCCCTGCAGAAGGCGCAACGCGCGCTGCTCGCCTTCCAGAATGCCGAAGGCAACGACTACCAGCCGCGCGACCGCGACTACGGCTCGATCGGCTACGGCAGCAGCCAGCGCGGCGACCTCAGCAACCTGCAGTTCGCACTCGAAGCGCTGCGGGCGACCGGCTTGCCGCAGGACCACGAGGCGTTGCAGAAGGCGCTCGTGTTCCTGCAGCGGACCCAGAACCTGAAATCGGTGAACGACTTCCAGGGCAAGGTCCCGCACCCCGACCAGCGCGACACGATGCTCGACGCGCGGCCCGGCGACGACGGCGGCGCCGCCTACTACCCGGGCACCAGCAACGCCGGCTACCTGGTGCAGCCCGACGGCACCGCGGTGCCGCGCAGCTACGGCTCGATGACCTATGCGCTGCTGAAGGCCTACACGCTGTGCGGCGTGCCGGCTGGTGATCCGCGCGTGGTCGCCGCGGTCGACTGGATCCGCAAGAACTGGACGCTGGCGGTCAATCCAGGCGCCGATCCGGCGATGGGCGAGAAAGTGCAGTTCCAGGGCTTGTTCTACTACTACATGGTGCTGGCCCAGGCCCTCGACCTGGCCCAGGTGACGACGATCGACGTGCCGTCTGGCGAAGGGGCCGGCTCGCGCGTCGACAAGGTCGACTGGCGGCAGGCGCTGCGCAGCCACCTCGAGGGCATCCAGCGCCCCGACGGCACGTGGGTGAACAGCAAGAACGACCGCTGGATGGAGAACCTGCCGTTCCTGTGCACCTGCTACGCGATGGCGGCCCTGGAGCGCTGCCGATGAGTGCGGACCCGTCCGGTCTGCCGGCGGTGCCGGCGTGGTTCCGCTTCGCGCGCGGCGACGCGGCGCACCTCGGCGCCGTCGATCCCGCTGCGGGACGCTTCTGCGATCTCGGGCCGCTCGACGTGCAGGCGCTGCTGGCGCGTGGTGCCCTGCGGGCCCAGGACCTCGCCACCCGCATGAAGGCGGCGCCGTCGATGCCGGCCCCCGCGCGCTTCCTGCGGCCGGTGCCGGCACCCGGCAAGATCCTGTGCCTCGCCAAGAACTACGTCGCGCACGCGCGCGAGTTCGGCAGCGACGCGCCGAGCGAACCGATCTTCTTCGCCAAGCTGCCGGACACGCTGGTCGCCCACGGTGACCCGGTGGTGATCCCGCACTGGCTCGACACCCGCGTCGACCACGAAGCCGAACTGGCGCTGGTGCTCGGCTTCGCCGATCCGGGCGAGCGCGGCGCCAAGTACGTCGACGCCGCCGGCGCCCGCGCCCTGGTCGCCGGCTACACGGTGCTGAACGACGTCACCGCCCGCAAGCTGCAGGGCCAGGACCGCGAGCAGAAGTACCCGTGGCTGCGCAGCAAGTCGCTGGACACGTTCTGCCCGTTCGGCCCGTTCGTGGTGCCGGCCGACGCGATCGACCCGAGCGACCTGCGCGTCACGATGCGCGTGAACGGCGTCGTGAAGCAGGAGGCGCGCACCAGCGCCATGGTGTTCTCGATCGAGCAGGCGCTGGTGGCGATGGCCCGATGCACGACGCTGCGGCCCGGCGACCTGATCGCGATGGGCACGCCCGAAGGGGTCGGTCCGGTGGTGCAGGGCGACGTGATGGAGGTCGAGGTCGAGAAGCTCGGCGTGCTGCGCAATCCGGTCGTCAAGGAGCTGGTGAAGGAGTCGGGGAAGGAAGCGGCTCGCTGAACCGTGCGTCCGCTCCTCGAACCGAACCTCTCGCCCACGGCACCGACGAACGCGCGCGCGCTGTGGCTCGCCGGGGCGCTGCTCGCCACGTGGTCGCTGGTGCTGGCATGGCGCTCGCCGTTGCCGTCCGAGGACGGCGTCTCGTACTTGTGGATCGCCGAACGCTTCGCGGCGGGTGACTTCGCTGCGGCATTGTCGACGGTGTTCCCGCCCGGCTACCCGCTGCTGCTGGCGCCGTGGCTGTGGCTCGGCGGCGACGGCGAGACGGTGGCGCACTGGTTCGGCGCGATCTGCCTCGCGGCGACGCTCTGGCCGCTCGCGCGCCTGGCGACGTTCGCCGGCGCTCCGACGGTGTGGCCGGTGGTGCTGTTGTTCGCCGCGTCGCCGCTGCCGCCGCGCCTCGTCGCCGAGGTCTACAGCGAAGCGCCCTACCTGCTGCTGATGGCGTGGGGCGCCTTCTTCGGCGTGCACGGACGCATGCTGGCGATGGGGGCCTGCGCCGCCGCGGCGTTCTGGATCCGCCCGGAAGGCTCGCTGCTCGCCGCGTCGTTCGTGCTGGTGACCCCGCGTCGTGCCGTTGCGTCGCTGGTGCCGGTCGCACTCGGGGTGCTGGCGCTCGCGGCGTGGCGCTGGTCGGTCGGCCACGGCTTCGATCCGCTGCCGATCCACGCCTTCCACGAAGGGCGCGACGACCTGCCCGAACGTGGCCACGTGCTGCACAACCTGCTGGCCGTGCCGGGGCCGTGGTTCGAAGGGCTCGCGGTCGCCGGGGCGCTGGTGCTGCCGGCGTTGTTCCGGCCGGGTTCGCGGCGGCTGTGGCCGTTCGTCTGGCAGGTCGCACTGCAGGTCGGGGTCATCCTCACGTTCGTCGTGCGCCGCCGCTTCTTCGTCTCGTGCGCGGTCGCCGTGCACGTGCTGGCCGGCACGGTGTTGGCGCGCTTCCCCCGTCAGCACCGGCACGCGCTGCTGGCGGTGGCGCTCGGCATCGGCCTGGTCAGCGGCTGGAACGGTGGCATCGATCGCGACCGCGCCGTCGAACGCGACCTCGGCGCCTGGCTGCGCCCGCGGCTCGCGGCCGACGATCGGCTGGTCAGCGACCTGCCGCGCGTCGTCTTCTTCGCGGGCGAGCCGCCGCTGCCGCCGCGCCACTTCACGCTGGAGCAGATGCTGGACCAGATCGCCGGCGCCGACGTCGCGTGGGTCGTGGTGCGCGACCGCAGCGAACGGGTGCCGTTCGCCGAGCTCGAACCGCGACTCGCGCAACGCTTCCAGCGGGTCGTGCTACCGGCCGGGCTCGCCGAGGCTGCGGCGGGGCGCGGCGTCGCGGTGTTCCGCCGGCGTTGAACGGGCTGCGCGCCACGCGCCGACGAGTGCGGCCCCGAGCAGCGCCACGTCGCCGATCGTCACCACGTAGACGCTGTTGAGCCACTCGTCGACGGCGTCGCCGACCAGATCGCCGCCGGGCAACGAGCAGGTGACGAACCACATGGCCAGCAGTGCCGCGATCGCGCGCGACCGCGTACGCCAGACGTGTTCGACGAGCAGCAGCAGGAGCGGCAGCAACGCGACGTGGTGGCCCTTCCAGCTCAGCGGGCTCAGCAGCAGCGTCAGCACGAACGTGCCGACGACGACCCACAGCCGCGCGTCCGCCCGATGGCGCGCCCGGCGGGCGACGAGCAGCACGGCGCCGAGCAGGCCGAGGCTCGTGATTCGCACGATCCACCCGACCGTCGCCACGTCGCAGCCGAGGCCGGGTGCTACGCCGAGTTCCACCCGCGCCGAGAACGCGACCGGCACTTCGCCGCACCAACGCGCGAGGCAGAAGCGCAGCGCCTGGTTCATCCACTCGAACGGCGGGAACTCGAAGGCCGGCACTGCCCACGGATCGGCCTGGGTCGCGAGCGCCCAGCTGCCTTGCAGCCAGCGCCACCACGGGGCCAGCTCGAAGCGCTGCAGCGCCATCGTCAGCAGCACGAAGCCGGTCCCGGCGAGCAAGGTCCAGGCCACCGTGCGCCAGCGCCCGAACAGCAGGAACACCGGCAGCAGCCAGACCATCGTCGGCTTCGTCACCAGCGAGAACGCGAGCCAGGCACCGGCCCTGCGGTCGTGGCCGCGTTCGCTCGCCGCGTAGGCGAGCAGCACGAACGCGACGTTGATCAGGTTGCCGCCGCCGCCGTGCGTGTCGCGCAGCACGAAGCGCAGCGTCAGCAGGAAGGTCGCGAGCCACAGCCACTGCCATCGTCGCCGCTCGGCCGCGTCGAGCAGCGGTGGATCCCCGTCGCCGAGCGCCCCTCGTGCGAGCAGCAATCGGCGCAGCAGCAGCGCTCCGACCACGAGGCTCGCCACCTGCAACAGCGCCCACCCGAACCGAGCCGGGCGTCGGCCCAGGGTCGCGTCGACCAGATGGAACGGTGCGGTCAGCAGCCCGAACGACGGCGGGTAGGGGGCGTGCAGCGGCCGCAGTGGCGCGTCCGGGTCGGACTTCCAGGGGCCGTAGACGTCTTCGCCGTGCACGAGCCGGCGCCCGAACTCCAGGTGGTCCAGCAGCACGCCGCGCGACGAGGGCCGGGCACTCGCGCGCGCCACCAGGAACAGGCCCATCGCGATCCACAGCACGGGCCCTATCCAGCGGCGGCTCGGCGTCATCCCAGGCACTCTGCACGAGCCGAGCACCCGCGACAAGCGCGCTTGGCGGTGCATCCGAGAAGACGCCGCAGCGAGGCTGGTTGCGTCGACCCCGCGGTGGATGGGCCCCGCGTCGCGGCTTCCTGGCGATCGCCGAGCCGGGTCGCCCGGCGGGCGCGCTGGCTCAGAAGCGCAGCGTCTCGATGTCGGTCAGCGTCGCCGCGGCACCCTGGCCGCCGAACAGCAACAGCTGGCCGTCCGGCAGCAGCTGGCCGAGGTGGCTCGCGCGCGGCTGCAGCAGCGCCGTCGACGCCGACCAGGTGTTGGTCGTCGGGTTGAAGATGTCGACGTTGGCGATCGACACCGGGGCCAGCAGCGTGCCCTGGGCGCCACCGGCGACGACCACGCGGCCGTCGGCCAGGCGGGTCGCCGAGTGCAGCGCGCGCGCGTTCGCCATGTTCACCGCGGTCCACGTGTTGGTGGTCGGGTTGTAGACGTCGGCGGCGGCGATCGGCGCGGACGAGGCCGCGGTCAAGAGGCCGGGCACGTTCACGCCACCGGTCATCAGCACGCGGCCGTCGGTCAGCGTCACCTGGTTGTAGTGATGGCCGGCGCGCGCCGACGGCATGCTGTTGGCCGCACCCCAGGTCTGGGTGGCCGGGTTCCAACGCTGGCAGGCGGTCGTGCTGTTCGCAGCGATCGGCGTGGTGCCGAACAGCGTGACGCTGACGCCGCCGGAGACCAGCACCTGGTTGTTCGACAAGAGGGTCAGTGCGGGGCCGAGGCGGCGCCCGCCGATCGCGCTGGCGGCGCTCCAGAGGCCGGTCGTCGGGTCGTAGATCTCGACGCTCGACAGGGTGCCGCCGAGTGCTGCGAGCACGTCGGGCTGCAGCGTCGACGTGCCGCCGGCGACCATCACGCGGCCGTCGGCGAGTCGGCAAGCGGCGTGCAGCACGCGCGGCGTGCTCATGCTGTTGGTCGGCGTGAACTGGTTGGTCACCGGGTTGTAGATCTCGCAGGACGACAGCACGGCTCCCGTGGCGTCGGCGCCGCCGACGATCAGCACCCGGTTGTCGTTCAGCCGCACGGCGAGGTGCAGGGCGCGCGACGTGCCCATCGTCGGGCCGGCGAGGCGCTGCATGCGCCGGAAGTCCCACAGCTCGGTGGTGGCGAGACCGGTCGCCGCGGTCAGGGTGCCGGCACCACCGCCCGTGATCAGCACGTCGCCCACGCCAGCGTTGTTGTTCTCGTCGAGCAAGCCCGCAGCGAAGGCGCGACCGTCGAGCAGGCTGCCCGGGGCGTTGGCACCGAGGGCCGTGACGCCGACCTGGCTGATCACCTTGTTGCTGATCTGGCCGAACACCGGGCCCGGCTGCGGCAGCAGGATCACCGACTGCCAGTGCAGCACGGCCCCGTGCACCGACGGGTTGTTCGGCAGTGGCACCCCGACGACCGCCGTGCCGCCCGGGCCCGTGCTGCCGATGCCCGACACGCCCAGCAGGTCGATGCCGACCTCCATCACGCGCGGATCGAGCGGATCGACCCAGGCGAGCGGCGTCGGGCCGGCGTTCTCCGAGACGACGTAGAGGATCGCCTGGTTCGGGGGCGCGCCGTTGACCCGCAGGTCGAGCGAGCCGCCGAGGATCGCCGGGCTGATCTTGTCGAGGTTGAAGTCGTTCTGGGCCGGCAGCAGCGCCGCCACGGCAGCCAGGGAACAGGCGAGAGACGCGAGTCGGGTGGGGAACATGGTGGCTCGGAGTGGGAGACGAGCGGCGAAGTGTAGCGGTCGACGGTCGGGCCGGGGTGGTCGCAGGTCCGATCCCGCCTCAAGTCGGCCGGGCCGCGTCCGAGTATGAGACGGAGCTCCCCATGGCCGATCCCCTGCGATCCACGCCTCCCGTCTCGTCGACGAGCGGGTTCGCACCCCGGGCCCGGTCCCAGGAACGGCCCGATCGCGAGCCCCGTCGGCCGGACTCCGGCCCACGTCCGGATGCGGACGACCGCGTGCACGTCGTGGCCGGCACCCTGGCCGGCCGGCTGCTGCTGCGCGAACGTGTGCTGGTGCACACTCGGACCCGGCTGCGCCTGCCGGACCATGTCACCGTGCCGGCGTTCGCGGAAGTGGTCGCCGACGAGAGCACGGGGGCGTTCCTGGGCCGGCTGCTGTCGGCCCAGAACCAGCTCGCGGCCCATCGGGCGCACGACTGGGACGGGGTGGTGCTGCGCGCGGCGGTCGATGCGGGGCTGCGGGCGGGTGCGGAAGAGGCCTGCGAACTGCTCGCCGACGACCGGCGCGATCCCCAGGCACTCGCGGCGGTCGCCGAGGTGCTGGTGGAGTACGGACGGCGGCTCGAGGCGTTGCTCGCCGAGACCGATCCGCCCGCCGACGTCGCCGGAGAACCCGACCCGGCGTGACCAAGTGGCCGCGTGACCGCGTGCCACCGGGCAGGGCGCGTTCGTTCAGCCTCCGTCCATCTCGGTCGGGTCGTCGACGCAGACGTCGTCGTCGCGGCAGTCGAGGAACCCTTCGGGCAGCGACACGACCTGCGTGTTGCCGTGCTTGCAGCGCCGCGCGCGCAAGGCGATCTCCGGATAGGCGACGTCGCGCGGCAGTTCGGCCAGCAGTGCTTCGAACTCGGCCGTCGTCTTCACCAGGTGCAAGGCCGGCAACAGGTGCTTGGTGCGCGGGAAGCCCTTCAGGTACCAGCCGGTGAACTTGCGGATCTGCTGCATGCCGTGCTTCTCGTCGAAGAACGCGACCAGCAGCCGCGCATGTTCGCGCATCGTGTCGAGCACGTCGCCGAGCGTCGGTGGCGGCGGTGGATCCTGGCCGGTCAGCACCGCGCACAGTTCGGCGAACAGCCACGGCCGGCCGAGGCACCCGCGCCCGACGACCACGCCATCGCAGCCGGTCTGGCGCAGCATGCGCAAGGCGTCCCAGCACTCGAACACGTCGCCGTTGCCGAGCACCGGGATCGTGCGCACGTGTTCCTTCAGCGTGGTGATCGCGTGCCAGTCGGCTTCGCCGGAGTAGAGCTGCGCGGCGGTGCGCGCGTGCAGCGCCACGGCGCGCACGCCTTCGCCCTCGCCGATGCGTCCGGCGTCGAGATAGGTCAGCAGGCTGTCGTCGATGCCCTTGCGGAACTTGATCGTCACCGGCACGTCACCGGCACTCTTCACCACGCTGCGCACGATCTTCTGCAGCAGCTTCGGCCGTACCGGGATCGCGGCCCCGCCGCCGGACGCGGTCACCTTGCGCACTGGGCAGCCGAAGTTCATGTCGATGTGGTGCACGCCGCACTCCTCGACCAAGAGCCGGGTCGCCGCAGCGAGGGTGTCGGGGTGGGTGCCGTAGAGCTGGATGCTGCGGCGGGTGGTCTCGTCCGCGCCGAACGAGGCCAGCTTGTGGGTGCGCGCGTGGCCCTCGACGAACGCGCGCGCGGTGATCATCTCGCTGACGTAGAGGCAACGATCCTGCGAGAAGCGCCGGCACAGGGTCCGGAACGGCGCGTTGGTGATGCCGGCCATCGGCGCCAGCACGACCGGCGGATCGACGACGAGGCTGCCGATCTGCAGCGGCCGGAACTCGCCGGGGCGCGCGACCGGAACATCGCGGTTCAGGGGGCTGCGCAGCGTCGTCATGCGTCGGAGGTCAGGAGCCCGGGTGCGACGTCGTCACGGTCGTGGTGGCGTGCGCGCCGAGGGCCTGGGGCCGCCTCGGCGGCCACGGCAGCGACCGCTGGTGCGGAGACCACTGCAGAACGGGCTGCCGTGGTGCGAGCTGCCGGAGGGACTTCCCTCGGTGGAAACTGGTGCCCAGGAGAGGACTTGAACCTCCATGGGATGTTACTCCCGCTAGGACCTGAACCTAGTGCGTCTGCCAATTCCGCCACCTGGGCATCAAGTGGGGGACGGGGAAGGTAGCGATCAGTCGAAGCGATGCAAGCGCTTCGTCCAGGATTCCTCCGCACCGACGGGCCGGTCGCTTGCGTTGGTCCCGCCGATCTCGTAGCCAAGGGCGGCGATGCAGAAGCCGGCCGACAAGAAGCCCGCGGACAAGAAGCCCGCGACCGAGACGCTGGTCGGCGAGAACAAGAAGGCCCGCTTCCACTATGAGATCCTCGAGCGCTACGAGGCGGGGCTGTCGCTGAAGGGCACCGAGGTCAAGGTGCTGCGGCAGGGCCAGATCAGCCTCGACGAGTCGTATGCGCGCTTCGACGGCGACGAGCTGTGGCTGCTCGGCGCGACGATCCCCGAGTACAGCCACGGCAACCTGCAGAACCACGAGCCCAAGCGCAAGCGCAAGTGCCTGCTGCACGCGCGCGAGCTGCGCAAGCTGAA
>JAEUHU010000156.1 GCA_016793305.1 Planctomycetota bacterium | reverse complement strand
CTACTTCTGCGAGTGGCTGTCCTGGTGCGGCATCGCCCTGGTCGCCGCTCCGGCGGGCGGTGCCTGGGTCCTCGTGCAACCGGTGGTGATGTTCGTGCTGGTGCGCTACGTCAGCGGCGTGCCCTACACCGAACTGCAGGCGGTCAAGAGCCGCGGCGACGACTACCGCCGCTACCAGCGCTCGACGAACGCGTTCTTCCCGTGGTGGCCGCGCCGCGACGGAGCGGCCCGATGAGCGGCCGGATCGACCGCTGGCTCGAACGTGGCCTGCTGCCCGACTGGCTGGTGCGGCGGGGCATCCGCCGGCTGCTGCGCCAGCGTCTGCGCGACGAGCGCGCGGCCGACCCCGAGCAGAGCGCCGAACGCCTGCAGCGCTGGCTCGCCGAGTGCGACCGCAGCCCGATCGCGATCGAGACCAAGGCGGCGAACGAGCAGCACTACGAGGTCCCGGCGGCGTTCTACGCGAAGGTGCTCGGCAAGCACCGGAAGTACAGCTCCGGCCTGTGGACGAACGCGCGATCGCTCGACGAAGCCGAGGCGGCGATGCTGCAGCTGTCGTGCGAACGGGCCGAGCTGCAGGACGGCATGCGCGTGCTCGACCTCGGCTGCGGCTGGGGCTCGATGTCGCTGTGGATCGCGCGGTCCTACCCGAACTGTCGCGTGACCGGCGTCAGCAACTCGCACGGCCAACGCGCCGACATCCTCGCCCGCGCCGCGGCCGAAGGCCTGCGCAACGTCGAGATCGTCACCGCCGACGCCAACACGTTCGCGCCGGGTGCGACCTTCGACCGCGTGGTGTCGATCGAGATGATGGAGCACACGCGCAACTGGCGCGCGCTGCTGCGCCGCGTGCACGACTGGCTCGTGCCGGGCGGCAAGATGTTCGTGCACGTGTTCACGCACACGACGGTCGGCTACCCGTTCGTCACGGACGGCGACTCCGACTGGATGGCGCGCTGGTTCTTCACCGGCGGGCAGATGCCGGCCGACGCGCAGCTGCTGCACTGCCAGGACGACCTCGCCGTCGAGGCGCACTGGCGCGTGCTCGGCACGCACTACCAGCGCACCGCCGAAGCCTGGCTCGTGCACTTCGACCGGCACCGCGACGAGCTGCGACCGGTGCTGCAGCAGGCCTACGGCGAACGCGCCGAAGCGATGGGCAACCTCTGGCGCGTGTTCTTCCTCGCCTGCGCCGAGCTGTGGGGCTTCGACCGCGGACGACAGTGGCTGGTCTCGCACTACCGGCTGCGGCGCCGCTGACGCGATCCTGCGTGGACACCCCGCCTCAGGCTTCGACGCCGAGCAGGCGGCGCGCGGCCTGCACGGCCCCGGCCGCGTCGAACGCCGCCGCATCCGCACCGATGCGCGTGTGCAGGTCGGGCACGTGGCGGAACACGTCGCCGCCGACCAGGATCGGTGCTGGCCGCTCCAGCTTCTGTTGGGCCATGCGCACGTTCGCCACCATCTCGGCCGCCGCCCGCACGTGCAGCGCCAACGTCACCGACAGCGCGACCAGGTCGACCGGTCGGTCCGCGAGAGCCCATTCCATGTCGCTGGCCGGCATGTTGGCGCCGAGCATCTGCACCGCGAAGCCGGCGATCTGCAGGCGTTGGGCGACGACGCGCAGGCCGAGGTCGTGCAGGTTGCCACCGACCCCGAGCATCAGCACCGTGGGCGCACCTTCCGGCGGCAGCGGCAGGTTCTCCTGCAGCAGCCACAGCACGCGCTCCACGATGCTGGAGCCGAAGTGCTCGTCGGCGATCGGCACCTCGCCCATCAGCCACATGCGGCCGATCTCGCGCTGCACCGGCGTCAGCACGTGGTCGTGGATCGCCTCGACCGACAACCCGCCACGCAGCGCACCGCGCAGCGACGCGAACGCGTCTTCGCCGCGTCGCTCCAGGATCGCCAGCAGGAAGCGCATCGCCAGCTCGCCGTGCGGTGCCCTCTGCGACAGTTCGCTCGGCAGCACCACGGGAACGCTCGCCAGATGGGCCCGCGCTGCCTCGAGGTGCCGAGTCGCCCGCGCCGCGGCGTCGGCCGGCAGTTCGCCCTGCAGCGCGCGCTCGATCGCACGCAAGCTGCGCTCCAGGTAGTCGGCCGGGACCCCGCGATGGTGGAACGCGACCTTGTACCAGGCGACCGACTGCTGCAGCAGTGCCGGTCGATCGACGCCGACCGACTCGGCGAGGTGCAGGATGCGCACCTCTAGGTCGTCGAGCGGCGCGGCGAACGTCGTCGGCAGCGCCAGCAGGGCTTCGGGCGCCGTTCGCTGCAGCTCGTGGAGCGCCGCACTCGCATAGGCGCGAGCGGACGAACGCAGCAGGGCGGCAGCGGCGATGGCGGACACGGGCACGACGTTCTACGCGTTCGCCCACCCAGGCCTCAAGGATGCACGGCGGCCGCCACGCGATCGCCTGCATCCGAAGCACCGCCCCCTGGCGAACTGCGCCCCCGTCAACGAAGGACTCCGCGACCCCGTCGCGGCCCACCCCAGCCCCCAACGAAGCCCCCACGATGAAGACCACCACCCTGACCGTTTCCCTGTTCGCGGCCCTGGCCGGCGCCTGCGCCACGGCGCAGGACGACCGCGCCGCCAAGCCGACGATCGTGCAGATCGCCGCCGACGCCGGCACGTTCCACACGCTGGTCGCCGCGGTGAAGGCCGCCGGCCTCGCCGAGACGCTGTCCGGCCCCGGCCCGTTCACGGTGTTCGCGCCGACCGACGAGGCGTTCGCCAAGCTCGGCAAGGACACGATCACGACGCTGCTGAAGCCCGAGAACAAGCAGAAGCTGACCTCGATCCTCACCTACCACGTGGTCGCAGGCGAAGTGCCGGCGGCGAAGGTCGTCGGCCTGAAGAGCGCCAAGACGGTGCAGGGCTGCGACGTCGCGATCCAGGTCACCGACGGCAAGGTGAAGGTCGGTTCGGCCAACGTCGACAAGACCGACATCTTCGGCAAGAACGGCGTCATCCACGTGATCGACGCCGTGATCCTGCCGCCGAGCCTGGTCGACGTCGCGAAGCAGGCCGGCTCGTTCGGCACGCTGCTGCAGGCCGCCACCGCCGCCGGCCTCGCCGACACGCTGACCAACGGTGGCCCGTTCACGGTGTTCGCGCCGACCGACGCGGCCTTCGCCAAGCTCGGCAAGGACACGATCGCCACGCTGCTGAAGCCCGAGAACAAGGACAAGCTCGCGGCGATCCTGAAGCACCACGTCGTCGCCGGCGCCGTTCCGGCCGCCGCGGCCATGAAGCTCGACGAAGCCACCGCCCTCGACGGCACGAAGCTGGCTCTCAAGAAGTCGGCCACCGGCCTCACGGTCGGCGGCGCCAACGTGGTCACCACCGACGTGCTCGCCGGCAACGGCGTGATCCACGTCGTCGACGCGGTGATCCTGCCGGCGAGCAACTGAACACGATCGCGCCGTCCGGCCCTCAGCGGGCCGGACGGGTTTCCTCCCGAGTGCCGCCGTTCCCGGCGGCCGAACCCGAAGCCGAGCGTCGTCCTTCGACGCCTGATCCACGTGAGAGTGGCATGGCTGCCAGCCCGCGCTTGTCGAACAGCGCCCCCGGTCCTGTAATGCGGCCGCAACGCCCCCGCATGACGGACTGTCTCCTCCCGCGCATCGCCGCCGGTGATCCCGGCGCGGTCGATCAGTTCCTGGCTCGCCACTCGCACATGGTCTGGGGGCTCGCGCGCCGCTTCTGCCGTTCGGCCGAAGACGCCGAAGACGCCACCCAGGAGATCTTCGTCGACGTCTGGAAGAGTGCTGGCCGCTACGACGCGGCCCATGGGAGCGAAGTGACCTTCTTGATGACCATCGCGCGGCGCCGCCTGATCGACCGCGCCCGCCGCGCCGGCCGCCGGCCCGCCGCCGAATTGCTCGAGGACGCCGGCACGATCGCCGCGGCTCCCGTCGAGGACCGCGCCGAACTGCACGACGAGGTGGCGCGCGCGCAGGCCGCGTTGTCGCAGTTGCGCCCCGAACAGCGCGAAGTGCTGGGCCTCGCCCTCGGCCAGGGCCGCACGCACCAGGAGATCTCGGCCGCGATCGGCATCCCGCTCGGCACCGTGAAGAGCCACGCGCGCCGCGGGCTGATCCGGCTCCGCGAGATGCTCGGCGTCGACGACCAACAGCCGGTCGACGGGAGGAACGCATGAGCCTGCCCGACGACAAGCGCACGCCGCACGAGGCGCTCGCCGAAGCGGTCGTGTTCGCCCACGAGTCCGACTCGACGCCGCCCAGCTCCGCCGAACTCACCGCGTTCGAACGGGTCGCCGGGCTCGCCGCCGCGGCCCTCGCCGACCGCACGCCGCCGCCCGACCGGCTGAAGCACCGGCTGGCCGCCGCCGGCCTCGCGTTCTGCGCCGAACAGGCCCGGCCGGCCCGATCCGACAGCCGCGCCAAGCCCGGCTTCACCACGTCGCTCGAACGGCGCGGCCGCCACCTGCTGTGGACCGGCCTGCTCGCCGGTGCCGCCGCCGCCGCGGCCTGGCTCTGGTTCGCCGGCCCGACCCGCGCCGAGATGGACTCGCTGAAGCAGCGGCTGCAGCAGGCCGAACAGCGCCTCGCCGAGTTCGCGCCGCACGAGAACGAACTGCGCAGCCGCCGCGCCGAAGCCCTCGCCAAGGGCACGTCGGTGCTGCATCGCCATTGGCAGCCTGGCCCGAGCCCGCGCCACGGCGACGTCCACGGCGACGTGGTCTGGAGCCACGAACGGCAGGACGGCTGGCTGACGTTCCGTGGCCTGCCGAAGCTCGACCCGGACCACGCCTACCAGCTCTGGATCGTCGACGCCCGCCGCGAGGGCCCACCGGTCGACGGCGGCCTGTTCACCATCGGCGACCCCGATGCCGAGACGCTGGTGCCGATCCACGCGCACCTGCGCATCGACCAGCCAGCCGCGTTCGTGATCACGATCGAGCCGAAGGACGGGGTCGTGGTCTCGAAGCAGGAACACGTCGTCGCCATCGCCAGTCCGTGACCAGCCGGCGGGGCGTCCCGCCTGGCAGCTGGGCCGGCGGTGCGGCCCCGGAACTCGTGCTTGCGCGTGGCCCGGACGATCGCTACCTTCCCGCGCCCCGAACTGCCGCAAGGCGGGTCGGGCGTTCGGGCAGATAGCTCAGTTGGTAGAGCACAGCACTGAAAATGCTGGGGTCGCCAGTTCAACCCTGGCTCTGCCCACCATGAACCCACCGCCCCTTCGAGCCTCTGCTCGGAGGGGCGGCTGTGTTTCCGGGGCGAAGCTCCGGAGCTTCCAGGCTGTGCTGCAACGTGCGTTCGCGCCGCCCTCGAACGCTGGGCCGGGCTCTGGCGCGAGGTGGACTGCCGCACCTTGCCCATCCACGGCGACAACGCCGTGCAACGGTGCTGCAGGTATGTTCTCCACGTCACCGAAGTCGATCCCGAACGACTGCACGCGACGCTGGAGGTCCTCTTGCAACGCCCCGAGACACCCATCATGAGCACCGCCACCAGACTCCGCGCCGAGGGCCGCGTCGCCGCCCTGCTGCGCCTGCTTCGCAAGCGCTTCGGCCCGCTGCCCGTCGAGCTCGAGAAGCGCCTCGCGGCGACGAGCAGCGACCAGCTCGACCGTTATCTCGACCGGGTGCTGGATGCGGGGTCGCTCGACGAAGTGCTCGCCAACTGAGGGACGCGAGCACTCTCGCCACCACCGCGCCCTCACAACGCATGAGCCGACCGCCCTCGGCCCGATGATGCGTGGACCCGGCATTCATCGCCCCACATCCAGGTACGAGCAACGCCGCCCATGCACGAGAACCCGAACCGCCGCGAAGTCCTGAAGGGCGCGATGGGCGCCGGAATCCTGGCCGGCATCCGCCCCGACCTGGTCGTCGCGAACGAGCTCCCGCCCGTTCGCCAGCCGCACCTGATCCGCCAGGAGAACGAACGGCCGGGCACACGCGCCTGGCTGCTCACGAACACCCGGGTCGATCCGAAGAGCAAGTGCCGCTGCCCGTGGATCGAAGGCTACTGCTCCCACAGCAGCATCCGCGCCGGCGAGACGCTGAAGATCATGGTCAGCACGGCGCCGGCGTCGAAGTTCACGATCGACGTCTATCGGCTCGGCTACTACCAGGGTCACGGTGGCCGGTTGATGCGCGAGTTCGGCTCGTTCCAGGGAGCGCCGCAGAAGGACCCGGAGCCGGGCGACATGCACGTGCTCGAGTGCGACTGGGAGCCCGCCGTGGCCTTCACGATCCCGAACGACTGGCCGAGTGGCGTCTACCTCGGCAAGCTCACCGCCGAGACGGACGGCGTGCAGAGCTACGTGATCTTCGTCGTGCGCGACGATCGCCCCTGCGACTTCCTGTTCCAGTGCAGCGACGCCACCTGGCAGGCCTACAACCGCTGGCCGGACACGTGCTCGCTCTATCGCTGGCCGGACGCCCTCGAGAAGCCCAGGAAGGGCCGTTCCTACACCGGCCCGGACGTCAAGGTGAGCTTCGACCGCCCCTACGGCAAGTACCACCAGATCACCGACGCGCCGTTGTGCCAGGGATCGGGCGAGTTCCTGCTGTGGGAGTTCCCGATCGCGTTCTGGCTGGAGAAGGAAGGCTACGACGTCTCGTACATCGGCAACCTCGACACCCACGTCGACAGCCCGCAGGCGATGCTGCGCGCCAAGGCGTTCCTCTCGAACGGCCACGACGAGTACTGGACACGCGCGATGTACGACCACGCGCTCGGCGCCGTGCAGCGCGGCATGCACGCGGCGTTCCTCAGTGGCGACACGTGCTGGGGCCTGATCGCGACCTCGCCGAGCCGCCGCGGCGTGCGAAACCGCGTCATCACCCGGATCGGC
Organism: Planctomycetota bacterium; assembly: GCA_016793305.1. The sequence goes on along the minus strand of JAEUHU010000156.1, from coordinate 502 downwards.
CAGTTCGGGCCGATCGAGGACCGCCTCGCCGAACAGACCCCGGAGGTGAAGCGGTTCCGAGCGACCGCACCCACCGAAGCCGACCTGATCGGCGCGCGCAACACGTTCCCGATCACCGGCATCGCCGACTGGATCTGCACCGACGCCGAGCACTGGCTCTACGACGGCACCGGCATGAAGGACGGCGACCGCATCGCGAACCTGATCGGCTGGGAGTGGATGGGCAAACCGGCCGCCAAGCAGGGGCTGCGCGTGGTGGCCGGCGGCAAGACCTTCGACGGCACGTTCGAAGGGGAGTACGCCGCGACCATCTATCCCGGCCCGAAGGGCAACCAGGTCTTCAACGCCTCGACGATCTGGTGGGGCAACGGGCTAAGCGCCCCGCCGGGATACGTCGGGCCGACCTTCAAGATGCGCGGTAAGCCTGGCTTGTCGCCAGCCGGCCCGGACGCCCGCGTGCAGCGGATCATGGCGAACCTCTGCAACCGGTTCCGCGACGGCG
>JAEUHU010000125.1 GCA_016793305.1 Planctomycetota bacterium | reverse complement strand
GGACTCGCCGGGAACGGCGATCCAGCGCTCTGCCGCGGCACTCTGGTAGGCGCAGTCGACGACCACCACCGACGCCAGCGCGTCGGCGTCGCCGATCACGCCCGGGGCGCCGTGCTGGATGCAGGCGGCGAAGTCGGCGAGCTGCGCCGCGAACGCCGCGACCTTGTCGTAGCCCTGTCCGAACGTCTCCCAGGTGCCGCCGACCGGCTTGTAGCGCGAGCCCTTCCAGCCGATCTCGAGCGTGCCGCGGTTGCCGTGGATGCGCACGTAGGCGTCGGTCTCCTTGTGCACGCTCCACGACAGGTCGATCGAACCGAGCGCCTCGGAGGCGCTGCGGAACAACAGGCGGGCGGTGTCCTCGACCCGCAGCGGCTGGCAGCTGCGGCCGAACTGGGCCTGCACGCGGGCGATCGGCCCGAGCAGGTAGCGGGCGAGGTCGACGCTGTGGCAGCCGTTGTCGATCAACACCCCGCCGCCGCTCCGGCTCGGGTCGGCGTTCCAGCGGCGGGTCATGTCGACGTGCGAGCAGAACACGTTCTCGTACATCACCACGTCGCCGCAGCGGCCACCGTCCAGCAACGCCTTCGCCTTGGTGACGTCCGCCGTGTAGCGGAACTTGCTGCCCATCATCAGCCGGCGGTCGTGCTTCCTGGCCGTGGCGAGCATGCGCTCGGCGGCGGCGATGCCCGGCGCCAGCGGCTTCTCGCAGAGCACGTGCAGGCCGCGCTGCAGCAGCTGGGTGGTGAGGGCCTCGTGCGTGTGCGGCGGCGTCAGCACCAGCGCCGCCGCGAGTGGCGTCGGGGCGGCGAACAGTGCGTCGAGATCGGCGAAGGTCGGGGTGCGCTCGGCGAAGCGCGCGCGCGCGGCCGGGTCCGGGTCGACGACGGCGGCGAGCTGCAGGGCCGGGACGCGTCGCAACGCGTCGGCGTAGGCGGTGGCGATCGCACCCGCCCCGATCATGGCGATCGACACGGAGCGCTCAGCCACGGCGGAGCTCCGCTGCGACCCGCGCGATCGCGGCGGCGACCGTGCGCACGTGGGCGGCCGTGTAGCGTTCGTTGATCGGCAGCACGACCACGTGCTCGAGGCCGGCGATGGCGCCCGGATAGTGTTCGCGGCGGTACAGCGGCTCCGGCTGCCGGCCGCGCGGGTTGTGCTGCAGCGGCAGGCTGGTGATCGGCGACTTGCGGAAGTCGGCGAACAGCGCGCACTCGAAGGCCGGCTTCTGCACGTAGCGCGGCACGCAGGCGATGCCCGACTGCTGCATGCGCTTGCCGAGGGCCTGCGCACCACCCGGGATCACCGCCGGGTCGACCCGGAACGCGAACTTCCACCAGCTGTGCGTGCCGTGAGGCGGATCGTCGGGCAGCCACAGGCCGGCAGTGCCGGCGAGTGCGTCGCGCAGTGCTGCCGCCACGCGGCGTCGCGCGTCCACGACCTGGTCGAGCTTCGGCAGCTGCGCCAGCGCGACCGCACCCTGCAGCTCGGTCAGCCGGTAGTTGAGGGCCGGGAAGTAGTGGTCGGGCTGTGGATCGCCGTAGCCCCACGCCTTGTTGACGAACAGGAACACGCGCCGCGCCAGCGCGTCGTCGTCGGTCGCGACGAGGCCGCCTTCGCCGGTGGTGATGTGCTTGCCCTGCTGCAGCGAGAACGCCGCGAGGTCGCCGAACGTGCCGATCCGCTGGCCGCGCCA
>JAEUHU010000091.1 GCA_016793305.1 Planctomycetota bacterium | reverse complement strand
GCTCGCCGCCTCGTGGGCGAGATCGGCGAAGACGCGGACCCCGACCACGATGGCGCCCGCGTCGTCGCGGTGCAGCTCCCACACGACCACGTTGGCACCACACTGGGTGCGGACCGAGTCGCGGCTGCCGGTCGAGAACCGCACCCCGTTCGACCACGACGACACGCCGTCGGCGGCGTGTTGCCGGATCACCAGCTCGCAGTCGAACGCGGTCGGCAACGGCGTCGGCCGCAGCGCGCCGATCCGCACCTCGAGCCACGCCGTCGCGTCCGGCCGCGCCGCGAGCAGGACGCCGGGAGCCGGCACGACGCCGAGCCGGCGCAGCCCGCCGTCGCACACTTCGGGCGTGAGGTCGACCCGCAGCGCGCCGTCGATCGCCGGCGGCACCAGCACCGGCTCGCTCGGCGACCAGAGACCGAACGGGATCTGTGGCAGGAACGGCAGCGACAGCCCGGGTGGATCGAGCGACACGCCGAGCGTCAGCTGCAGCAGGTGCAGCTCGACCCCTTCGCGCAGTCCGACCGCGCCACCGAGCAGCGGCGTGTCGAGTCGCACGCCGGTGCGTGACGACGTCCAGCCGACGTCGAACCAGGTGAAGTCCTTGCCGATGCAGTTCGGGTCGAACACGAAGCCGAGGCCGGGCACACCGGCGACCAGGTCGCGCACCAGCGTGTTGCTGTTCGGTCCGGGCCACTTCGTGTAGCCGTCGCCGAAGCCGGGCAGCGCGTCGGACTGCTCGAGCCGCGCGTCGAGGGCCTCGATCGCAGCCCGGGCCGCGTCGCCTTCGAGGTGGCCCAGCACCCGCACCGCCCGATCGTCGAACCGCCGGTCGAGCCAGAGTTCCTCGGCCTCCTGCTCGCCGACCAGCAGGCCGAGCCGGCCACCGCTCTCGATGCGCTGCAGGCGGCCGTCCCGCAGCACGTCGACGAACGCATGGTGGGCGAACCACGGCGAGGGCAGCGGGGCGCTCTTCACCGCGACCAGCCAGCGGGCGTCCCGCGGCAGCTGCGAGGGCAGGTGCACCCCACACCCGGCCAACAGCGCGAGCCCGGGCCAGACCAACGAAACCGGCGAGGGGCGGCGGTGCATCGCCGTGCCATACGCAGCTCGGCCCCGTTCGGCGAGAGCGCTGCGTCGCACCCCTTCAACCCGACGAACACGATCCCTATACCTGTTCCCCCCGCACCGGTCCCCCACCCCGGGCCCGGTGCTGCACCCCGATGTCCAGCACCACCCCCGCGTTCCCCCGTCACGACCAATTCGCCAGCCGCCACCTGGGCCCCCGCGAACACGAATTGCAGAGCATGCTCGCGACCCTCGGTTGCAGCTCGCTCGACGACCTGACCCAGAAGGCGATCCCCGCGAGCATCCGCTGGCACGGCGAGCTGAAGACGCCGCCGGCGAAGAGCGAACGCGAGGCGCTGCTCGAACTGACCGCGCTGGCCGCCGAGAACAAGGTGCTGCGCAGCTACCTCGGCATGGGCTACCACGGCACGCTGACGCCGGCGGTGATCCAGCGCAACATCCTCGAGAACCCGGGCTGGTACACCCAGTACACGCCCTACCAGGCGGAGATCTCGCAGGGCCGCATGGAGGCGCTGCTGAACTTCCAGACCCTGGTGCTCGACCTGACCGGCCTGCAGGTCGCCAACTGCTCGCTGCTCGACGAGGGCACCGCGGCCGCCGAGGCGATGGCGCTGTGCCACCGCCTGCACGGCAAGGACGACGCGACGGTGTTCTTCGTCGACCAGAACTGCCACCCGCAGACGATCGCGGTGGTGCGGCAGCGCGCCGAACCGCTCGGCCTCGAGCTCCAGATCGGCGACCACCGCAGCGCCCAGTTCGGCAGCCGCCACTTCGGCGCCCTGATGCAGTACCCGGGCACCGACGGGCGCATCGACGACCTGACCACGACCATCGATCGCATCCACCAGGCGGGTGCGTTCGCCACGGTCGCCGCCGATCCGCTGGCGCTGTGCGTGCTGAAGCCACCGGGCGAGATGGGCGCCGACGTCGTGGTCGGCTGCACGCAGCGCTTCGGCGTGCCGCTCGGCTACGGCGGCCCCCACGCCGCCTACATGGCGACGAAGAAGGAGTTCCAGCGGCAGATCCCGGGCCGCATCGTCGGGCTCAGCATCGACGCCACCGGCAAGCCGGCGATGCGTCTCGCGCTCGGCACGCGCGAGCAGCACATCCGCCGCGAGAAGGCGACCTCGAACATCTGCACCGCGCAGGTGCTGCTGGCGGTGATGGCCAGCATGTATGCCGTCTACCACGGCCCCGAGGGCCTGCGGGCGATCGCCGAGCGCGTGCGCGCGCAGACCTGCTGCCTCGCCCACGCGCTGTCGGCGATCGGCCATCGGGTGCAGGACGGCGCCCGCTTCGACACCGTGCGGGTGTGGCCGAAGGACGGCGCACCGAAGGCGCTCGCCGCGGCCCTCGCGAAGGGCATCAACCTGCGCGACTTCGGCGACGGCAGCCTCGGCGTCTCGCTCGACGAGACCGTCGAGGTGCAGGACCTGCACGACCTGGTCGCGGTGTTCGGCGGCAGCCCGCTGCAGCTGCGGGTCGACCAGCCCGCGCCGTCGCTCGGCTCGCTGGCGCGCACCAGCGCCTACCTGACGCACCCGACGTTCCATCGCTTCCGCGCCGAGCACGAACTGCTCCGCTACATCCACCGGCTGCAGGCGAAGGACCTGTCGCTGACCACCTCGATGATCCCGCTCGGCTCCTGCACGATGAAGCTGAACGCGACCACCGAGATGTACCCGGTGTCGCTGCCGGGCTTCGGCCAGATCCACCCGTTCGCGCCGCTCGACCAGGTGAAGGGCTACCAGAAGCTGTTCGCCAACCTGAGCGACTGGCTCGCCGACGTCACCGGCTTCGCCGGTTGCTCGCTGCAGCCGAACGCCGGCTCGCAGGGCGAGTACGCCGGCCTGTCGGTGATCCGCGCGTTCCATCGCAAGAACGGCCAGGAGCAGCGCACGGTCTGCCTGATCCCGCAGAGCGCGCACGGCACCAACCCCGCGACCGCGACCATGTGCGGCATGAAGGTCGTGGTCGTCGCGTGCGACGACGACGGCAACATCGACGTCGGCGACCTCGAGAAGAAGATCACCGAGCACAAGCAGCACCTGGCGGCGTTGATGGTCACCTACCCGAGCACGCACGGCGTGTTCGAGGAGGCGATCAAGCGCATCTGCAAGCTGGTGCACGAAGCCGGCGGCCAGGTCTACATGGACGGCGCCAACATGAACGCCCAGGTCGGCCTGCTGCGCCCGGGCGACCTCGGCGCCGACGTCTGCCACCTGAACCTGCACAAGACCTTCTGCATCCCGCACGGCGGCGGCGGCCCGGGCATGGGCCCGATCTGCGTCGCCGCCCACCTGGTGCCGTTCCTGCC
>JAEUHU010000048.1 GCA_016793305.1 Planctomycetota bacterium | reverse complement strand
GCGACCTCGACCACCAGCTCGGGAGCACCCGCGACATAGTCGTCGGCATCGATGCGGGCTTGTCCACCGGCGTGCTCGGGCACGCACAGCAGCAGGTCGGGCTGGAACTCGTTGTCGAGGTCGAGCCGCACCGTCGTGTTGTTCGCGACCAGCAAGCCGGGCGTGACGGCGCAGTAGAAGCCGAGCCAGAAACCCAGGGCACTCGCCGGTGCCCCGTGATGCCGCAGACGAACCGGAGACCCCATGGCGACCACCCCTTCGATGAGTTCCGCCTTCTTCACATGGGGCATCGCCTCGTACAGACGCTCGAACTCGTCGCGCGTCAGCACGTCGCCGGAGCACAACTCGGGAATGCGTGGGGATGTCGTCATGGGGAAGGCCATACCCAGCAGGGAACGTGGGCCTGAAGAACCGTACCCGACGCCGGCAGAATGTGGCGACCGTGGTGTCCTCACCCAACCGCAACTCCGCTCACGCGGCAGCGCGTTCGTGTTGCCCCTGCCGACCAACCCGTGACGTCGATCTCCTGCCACACCCGCTGCCTCCTCCGGCTGTAGGACCGTGCTCGCCTCCCTCCTGACCTGGCTCGGTGACGTCGTGCAGCTCGGCGTCTACGGCATCGCCGTCCTGGTGAGCCTGATGATCGCCAGCTGGTGGGGTGAGCTCGCCGCCATCCCGCCCGGGCGCGACAAGTCCGGCCTCGGCGGGTTCGCGATGATCTACCCGTTCTTCGCGGTGCGCTGGCTCGCGCTGTTGCCGCTGCTCGTGCTCGGCGCGAACGCCCGGCTGCCCGGCAGCTGGGCTTGGTGGCTGCTGCTGCACGGCGTGCTCGGCGTGGCCAGCGTGCGGCTGTTCGAGCGCGGCATCACCTACGTGCGGGAGGACCGCGTCGTGCCGCTGTGGCTCGGCGCCACCGGCGCCCTGCTGCTGCCAGCACCTGCGATCTGGCTCGGCACCGAAGCGGTCGCCTGGGCCTGCGTCGGCGGACCACTGCCCACGAGCGGCGCCCTGCTGGTCCTGCACGCGTGGCCGTTCTGGCAGCGCCGACGCGAACTGCACCGCGTGCGGCCGGAAACACCCCCACCGAGCGAGGTCGTCGACACCGACCGCGGCCGCTGAACGATCAGCGCAGCGGCATCGCCGCGTCGAACGGCACCCGGCCCGGAGCGGCCACCGAGCGCATCCCATAGGCGCGGCCAGCGGGATCGTGCACTTCGACGTCGTAACGACCGGCCGCGAGTCCGGCGACCGGAATGGTGCCGTCGCTGCGCACCGTCGACGAGAACTGCAGCCACGGTTCGCCGTGCGGCGCCTCGCCCGCGCGCCAGACGCGCGTCTCGACCCGATGGCCGGCGAGTGTCGCCGGCAGTTCCAGGACGAAGGCCTGCTTCGTACCGACCGCCGTGGCGGCGAGCGGCATCCGCAACGTCGGGCCGACGGCTTCGTGCGCGGCAGGAACCGCGCGCGAGCTCGTCGCCTCGACGGGCCCGGTGTGCGCGGCTGGGTCGCCCGATTCGAGCGTCACCACGCGCGCCATCACGACCAGCGCCCCGGGAATGACCCACCACCGCAGTCGATCCGCCATGTCGCGGATTTCGGCATCCGGGCCCCGCGGGCTTGACCCGGAAGGGGACGCCTACGACGGAGCTCTACGACGACGCTTCGAGCCGTTCCGTCTCGCTCGCAGCGAACGGCCCGGCCGGCTCGACCTCGGCGGAGAGCATGGCACCGACCAGCGTCGCCATCTTCGCCCAGGTCGCCCCATCGCCGAGCGCCCGCGCCACCTGCACGACGCCGGCGACGTAGCGCGCCGGCGGTGTACCTTCGAGGGCCCGTTGCAGCACCCACACCGCAGCGTGCTGCGCGCGCGCGAAGTGCTCGACGGCACGCAGCGCCGCACGAACGTCCTCGAGGCGGCGGACCGGCGGCAGGTCGAACAGCAGTTGCGCTTCCTCCAGGCGTCGCTGGCGGCGCAGCCAGTTCGGCAGCAGCGTGCGCACCAGGTGGTCGACCGCCACGAGGCCGCGCGCGCGTTCGACCGCCGCGGTGCGCCGCGAGTCGAGCAGGAACGGCACCAGCGGCTTCAGCAGCCGGTTGCGCTGCTCGTCGTCCATGCTGTCGTTGCAGGCGCGCACGAACGCCCCGAGCACCGGGCAGGCACAGCAGGGCTCGTCGGAGTGCGGCTCGCCGGCGAGCCACGCGACCATCTCCATCGCGCACATGCCGGCGTCGCGCGTCGGATGCGCACCGCGTTGCAGAGGGACTTGCTCGATCGATCGATGCATGCTTTGGACCGCGCCGCGCCAGCGGCCGAGGGAATCAGGGGGTGGACGAAGCCTAGCTCAGGAACGCGGCGACGCACGGCAGTTGGCGCGTCGCTCGCGGGGCGCGGTGGACGATCGCGATGCCATCGGACGCAGCCGCCGGACGTCGGGTTCAGCGCGTGCCGAACAGCCCCGCCGGCAGCACGTCGACCGCGGCCGAGGGCGGTGGCACGCCGAGCAGGCGCGCGAACAGCACCACGCCGAATCCGGGCGTGATCGCGGCCGCGAAGCGCACCCCGGCGGGAATGCCCGGACCGAGGGCGAGCCCCACCACCTCGCGGTCGTACGGGTGGGGCGAGCCGTGGGTCGCCGCGTTGGTGCCGTCGATCCAGTAGGGCTTCAGCACCAGCTGCACGTCGCCGGCGCGACCTTGGCACAACGCGTCGACCAGCGCGGCGCGCAGCAGGTCGTTCGACGGATCCGGCCTGGCCAGGTCGTCGGTCGGCACCGCCATCGCGACGCCGCGTACGCGGGACGCCGCCGTCGCGACCAGCCGCGCGGCCTGCTGCCGCAGCGCCGGTTCGTCGCGACCGCTCGCCGCCGCCACGGCGCGCAGCACCGCATCGTCGAAGTAGCACGAGTACTCGCCGACGTGGGCGAGGTAGCGCTTGCCCTCGGACAACGGTCCGAACGCGTCGAGCAGCGCCTTCTCGCCGGCGGCGCGCACCATCGTCTGGATCAGTCCACGCCCGGCGTCGAGGCCGCGCTGCCGGGCCCATTCCGGGGTCGGGCCGATGCCGTGGTCGGCGGTCAGGAACAGCGCCCAGCGGCCGGCGCCGACCTGCTGGTCGAGGAAGGTGAAGAACGCGGCCAGCTCGCGATCGAGCCGCAGCAGCCCGTCGCGCGCCTCGACCGACTCGGGGCCGAACGCGTGGCCGATCGCGTCGGTCGACGAGAAGCTGACGCACAGCAGGTCCGCCGCGTCGTCCGCGCCGAGCCGTTCGCCGCGGATCGTCGCTTCGGCCAGCAGCCGCACCGCGGTGTTGCCGAGCGGCGACGCATAGGCCTGCGCGTAGAACTTCGCCCCCGGAGTGGCTTCGCCGCCGGTGATCGGCTGCGGCAGCGTGCGCTGGTTCCCGCCGTTGCCGTGCACCAGCTCGTACGGGCGATCGTCGACCAGGCCCTGGTAGGCGGCCTCGGGGCCGACCCGTTCCCAGGTCGCCCCGAACAGCGCGTCGAGCGGGCGTTGCCGGTCGAAGGCCACGAGCCACTCGGGAGCGGCGGCGACCCACGCGGTGTTGGTGACGAAGTTGCCGGTGGTCGGCTCGCACCAGACGCACAGGTCGGCGTCGCGCCCGCCCATCAGGATCGCACTGCGGTCCTTCCACGCGACGCTGACCGCGCGGCTGCCGGGCACGTGCGCCTTCAACGTCGACGCGAACGTCGGCACCAGGAGTTTGCCCGGCCCACGCAGCTTGCCCTCCGGCCACTCGGGCAACGGCGGCACCGGGTCCTCGGCGCAGTAGACGACGCGGTTGTCGGCCTCGGACCACCACGCGTTGCGCACGATGCCGTGCGCGCGCGCCGGAGCCCCCGTACCGATCGTCGCGTGGCCGGGGCCGGTCTCGCTGCAGGCGTGCCGATAGGCACACGCGGGGAACTCGGCGCCCGAACCCTGCAGCCGGCGGAAGCCACCGTCCGGCGCGAAGTGCGGCTCGGCCTGCGCGAACACCCAGCTGGCCAGCTGGTCGACCACGCACAGCACGACGAGGCGCGGGCGCTCGGTCGGAGTCGCGGACTGCTGGGCCGGCAGCAGGGCTACACCGAAGGCGAGGCAGGCCGCGGGTGCGGTTCGGCGAGAACGGGTCACCGGCCGAACTCCGTTGCGACGCGCTCGAGCGTGCGCCACGGCAGGAGGCCCAGGTGGTAGACCGCCAGCGAACCCACCCCGTGCCGTTCGCACAGCGCCCGCAGGTTGCGCAGGTCGTCGTCGCTCTGGAACTGCGGCGCCTTCGGCCAGAACGACACGCGGCGCGGTGACGCCGCCCAGGTCTTCGCCCCGTCGCTCGCCAGCGCCTTGCCGATCGCGTCGAGGCCGTCGCCGTAGCAGGTCAGCACACGTTCGTCGGTCGCCGGGTAGGCACTCGCAGCACCCGCGGCCAGCTGGCTGCCGCGGAACCACGGATGCGGATGGACCTGCACCGCGCGACGCGAGGCCGCGGTCGCGGCGACGACGCGAGCGGCCACGGCCGCGACCGCGGCGCGCTGGGCGCCGAGCACCGGCTCGAGCCAGCTGCTGTCGAAGGGGCTGCCAGTGAGCTCCTGGGCGTTGCCCGGCACGCGCAGCGGCGCCATCGCGTCGCCATCGCGCAGGCACTGCTGGACCAGCGTGCGCACGCGCCCGGCGAGCGCTTCGGGATCGGCACCGGCCTGCTGGAGCTGTCGGCGGCAGGCGACGCAGAAGCACGCCGACAAGGCGGCATCGAGCAGGCCCGACGGCGTGAAGCTCGCCTTGTCGTGGTGGCTCGAGTGCTTCCAGCCCATCGCCCCGAACGCTTCGAGTTCGATCGTCTGCAGGCCGCGGTGCGCCGCGAGGTCGGTCACCAGCGCCGTCAGGTAGTGCTGCACCGCAGGAGCCGCCGGACACAACGCGTAGCTCAGCCGATCGCCGAAGGCGTTGGTCACGCACGCCTCGGGATGCCGTTCGCCGAGCCGGGTGTTGTGCGTGCCGACCGTCCAGGCGCGCGTCCCGACGCCGGCGGCGGCGGCTTCGGCGCAGAAGCGCTCGAGCGGCGACGGGCCGTGGTCGGGCACGAAGCCCGACGGCTGTGGCCGCAAGGCGCCGTAGTCGCTGCGCGGCCGGAAGTGCACCACGCCGTCCTCGAGGAAGCGCACCACGCCGCCTGGATGCCACGGCATCAACCAGCGGCCGTCGTGGTAGCTGACCGCGAGCGCCACCTCCGCGTAGCCGAGGTCGCGGAGCCGAGCGAGGCCGCCGGCCTGGGCCAGTGCCTCGAGATCGAACGGGTGGGCGTAGAGGGCGAGGTGCATGGC
>JAEUHU010000047.1 GCA_016793305.1 Planctomycetota bacterium | reverse complement strand
ACCGCGTGGCGCGCGCTGCTCGTGCTCGGGCTCGGCCTCGGTGCGCTGTGGCTGCAGCCGCGCTGGCGCGCCGGCGTGTGGATCGCGCTCACGATCGGCGAACTGCTGCACAGTGGGCTCGGCCCCGTGCAGGTGGTGCCGGCACGGCACGTCGCGACGCCACCACGGATCCTGGCGCCGGTCCTCGCGGCGAACCCGGCGAACGGCGACCGCCCGCGGCTGTGCCGGCTGACGCCGCCCGGCTCGCCAGCGATCGCCGCGCTGCTGCCGAACCTGCCGGGCTTCTTCGGCTGCGAAGACGGCCAGGGCTACAACCCGCTGCCGCCGGCACGCTACGAGCAGTTCTTCGCGGCGATCGATCCGTCGTGCGTCTACGGCGGAGCCGGCGTCGGCGCGTTCCACGCCGAAACCGCCCTGCGGCACCCGCTCGCCGACCTCTACGGCCTGCGCTTCGTGCTGACGAAGCAGCGGCTGCCGACCTCGCCCCAGCTCGTCGAGCGCACCCCGTCCGGCACCGGTGCCTACCGGCTCTACGAACGAACGACCACGCTGCCGCGCGCAACGTTCGTGCACACGGTCGACGTGCTGCCCGATCGCGACGCGCGCCTCGCTGCGCTGGCGCGGACCGATCGGGACGTCGCCCGTCGGGTCGTGCTCGAGGACGGGTCGGCGCCGAACCCGGCACCCGCCCCCAGCACGCCGGCGACCTGCTCGATCGACGTGCGGGTCGACGAGTACGTGCGGCTCCGCGTGCAGACCGCGGCGGCCGGCTACCTGCGGCTCGCCGATCCGTTCGACGCCGGCTGGCGCGCATCGCTCGACGGCGCGCCGACGCCGCTCTACGTGGCCGACCACTACCTGCGCGCGGTGTTCGTGCCGGCCGGCGAGCACATGGTCGAGTTCCGCTACGACGCGCCGCGGGTCGTCTGGCCGCTGCGCGTCACGCTGTTCGTGTGGGGCGTGCTCGCCTGGCTGCTGTGGTCCTCGCGGCGGCGCGCATGAGTCCAGCCCGGCCCGTTGGACGCGGGCTGGACTCGCCCACGGTCAACGACCCGCGACCGGGCCCGCGGCCGCCGACGAACCGCCGGTCGATGCCGGCGGCGTCGACGGCACCAGATCGCCGCCGAGCGCCTTCCAGATCGCGACCAGGCTGCCGGCCACCGCGGCCTCGCTGTTGACCAGGTCGTCCTGGATCGTCGCGACCGTGCGTTCGCTGTCGATCACCGCCTGGAAGTCGGACAGGCCGGCGCGGTACTGCGACTGCGCCAGCTCGACGGCACGCGCGGCCTCGGCCGCGGCGCGCTGCAGCGAGCCACGCCGGGACTGCTCGCGCACGAAGCGCGTCATCGCGTTCTCGGCCTCTTCGAGGGCCAGCAACACGGTCTGCTCCCAGGCGATCTGCGCGGCTTCGGCGTTCGCCGTCAGCGCCTTGACGCGCTGGCGGAGCCGGCCGCCGTCGAACAGGTTCCACTGCAGCGACGGGCCGAACGCGCTGAGGTCGCTGCCACTGTCGAACACCATGTCGGCGCTGTTGGCCGACAAGCCGAGCGTGCCGCCGAGCGAGAAGCGCGGGTAGCGCTCCGCCTCGGTGGCGCCGATGCGCGCGACCTCGGCGGCGAAGCGCCGTTCGGCGGCCTGCACGTCGGGCCGGCGGCGCAGCAGGTCGGCGGGCACGCCGACCGCGACCGACACCGGCAGCGTCGGCAGCGGGGCCGTGGTCGTGAGGTCGAGCGGCAGGTCGCCCGGGGCCCGGCCGAGCAGCACCGCGAGCCGGTTCTGGGCGGCGCTCGCTTCGGCTTCGAGCATCGGCAGGCGCGACCGTGTCGACTCGACGTTGGTGGTCGCCTGCGCGACGTCGCGCTCGACGACGAGCCCTGCTTCGGCGCGCGCCTGCACGAGGCCGAGCGTGCGTTCCTGCAGCTCGAGGTTGGCCCGCGCGATCGCGAAGCGCTGCTGGGCAGTGCGCAGGTCGACGTAGGTGGCGACCACTTCGGTGGCGACGGTCAACGCCGCCCCGCGCACGTCGGCGGCACTGGCGTCGAGGTCCGCACTCGCCGCCTCGACCGACCGGCGCACACGACCCCACAGGTCGAGTTCCCAGGTCGCGTCGACGGCGATCGTGTGGATGTCGGTGCGCGGGATGAACGCGCCGAACGGCGTGTTGCGGCTCTCGCGGCGGTACTCGTAGCTGCCGCGGCCGTCGAGCCGGGGCCCGTAGTCGGCGACGGCGGCACCACGCAGCGCCCGCGCCGCCATCAGCCGGGCGAACGAAGCACGCAGGTCGAGGTTCTGCACCAGCGCCTGCTCGACCAGTTGGTCGAGCAGCGGATCGCCGAGCGAACGCCAGAACGGGCCGTCGACCGGTGCGCCGGCCGCGAGCCCGGAGCCCGTGGGCTGCCGCCAACTGGCCGGCAGCTCGACGCGCGGTTCCTCGTAGTCGGGGCCTACCGCACAGGCGGTGGCGAACAGCAGCAACGCGGCGACGAACGAACGGGGCGACATGGCAGGGTTCCTCACGCGAGCTCCGGAGTGGTGTGGCCGAGGTCGGTGGCGCCGGCCGGCAGGCCGTCGGCCTCCGGGGCACCGTGCTCGGCTCGGCGATCGGCGGCGATCCACAGGTAGAAGACCGGCACCACGAACAGCGTGAACACCGTGCCGATCGCCATGCCGGCGACCAGCACGATGCCGATGCTGTTGCGGGCGGCGGCACCCGGACCGGCGACGAACACCAACGGCAGGTGGCCGAAGATGGTCGCCGCCGTGGTCATCAGCACCGGTCGCAAGCGCGTCGCCGCCGCTTCGCGCAGCGCCGACAGCTTGTCGCGGCCCTGCTCCTGCAGCACGTTCGCGAACTCGACGATCAGGATGCCGTTCTTCGCGATCAGCCCGACCAGCGTGATCAGGCCGACCTGCGAGTAGACGTTGATCGTCGACGTGGTGGTCGTCAGTTCGATGCCGAGGTACGGGAACACCAGAGCGGCCCCCATTGCCAATGGCACCGAACCGAGCAGCACGATCAGCGGATCGCGGAAGCTGCGGAACTGTGCCGCCAGCACCAGGTACACCAGCACGATCGCGAAGCCGAGCGTCAGCAGCAGCGAGCTGCCCTCGTGCTTGATCTGCCGCGATTCCCCGGCGTAGTCGATGATGACGTCGTTGCCGATCACCTGGCGGGCAGCCTGTTCGAACACGGCGAGGCCTTCGGCCTTGGTGACCCCGGGATTCACGCCACCGAAGATCTTGACCGAGTTGCGCTGCTGGAAGCGATTCAGCGTGCGCGGCGCAGCTTTGGTCTCGATGGTCACGAAGGACGACACCGGCACCAGTTCGCCCGCCGGCGTCTTGATCTTCAGATCGAGCAGCGGGCCGACCGTCGCACGGTCCTTCTGGACGATCTGCGGGATGACCTTGTAGCTGCGGTCGTAGTAGTTGAAGCGGTTGACGTAGCCACCGCCGAGCAAGGCGCCGAGTTCGCGTCCGACGCCCGCCAGGTCCATGCCGAGGTCGGCGACCTTCTCGCGGTCGACCAGCACCTTGGCTTCTGGCCGGTCGATCTTCAGGTCGGTGTCGACGTAGGTGAACTTGCCGCTCTGGTAGCCGGCGTAGACGATCGCCATCGCCGACTTGAGCATCTCCTTCGTCTTCTCCTCGGTCGAATCCGAGGTCTGCAGGATCAGTTCGACGTCGTGCACGCCCGAGGTCGGCAGCGGTGGATCGAGTCGCGGGAAGGCCATGACGCCCGGAACCTGACTGACCTGACCGAACAGGTGGGGGTAGACATCGGAGGTCGAGCGATCCCGCTCCTTCCAGTTCGTGTTCACCATGCCGCCGAAGCCGCCCCAGTTGGCGACCAGGGACCACATGAACTGGGTCTCGGGGAGCTCTTGCACCTTGGCTACTACTTCACGCGAGGCCCGGTCGACGGCATCGAGCGTCGCATCGGGCGACACGTCGAAGAACATCGAGATGTGGCTCTGGTCCTCGGTCGGCGCCAGCTCCTTGCGGGAGCCCTGATAGAGCGGCCAGATCGACAGCGCGATCAGGACGGCGACCACGGCCACGGCCCAACGAATGGCGAGTGCCACGTCGAGCGCCTTCTCGTAGACACGCCGCACCCACGCGAAGCCGCGGTCGACCTGACGCGTCAGCCAGGCTTCCTTGCCGTGGTCGCGCACCGCGAAGCGGCTCATCACCGGCGACAGCGTCACCGCGACGATGCCGGAGACCAGCACGGCCGCGGCCAACGTGATCGCAAACTCGAGGAACAGCGCCCCGGTCATGCCGCCCTGGAAGCCGATCGGCGCGTAGACCGCCGCCAGCGTGATCGTCATCGCGACGATCGGGCCGAGCAGTTCACGGGCCGCCTCCATCGCCGCCTGCAGCCGGGTCTTGCCCATGCGCACGTGCCGCTCGACGTTCTCGACGACGACGATCGCGTCGTCGACGACGAGGCCGACCGACAGCACGATCGCCAGGATCGTCAGCAGGTTCAGCGAGAACCCGCAGGCTGCCATCACCGCGACGGCACCGATCAGGGACACCGGCATCGCCACCAGTGGCACCAGCGCCGTGCGGATCGAGCCAAGGAACAGGAAGACGACGAGGCCGACGATCAGGATCGTCTCTCCCAGCGTCCAGGTGATCTCCGCGAGCGCCTCGCGCATGAAGCTGGTGCCGTCGTAGGCGAGCTGCATGTCGATGTCCGGCGGCAACGACTTGCGCATGCTCGCCATCTCGGCGACCAGTGCATCGCCGACGGCGATCTCGTTGGCGCCGACCAACGGCCAGACACCGAGGTAGACACCCGGCTTGTCGTTGTACTTCGCCATCATGTCGGCCTCTTCGGCACCGAGCTCGACGGTGGCGACGTCGGAGATGCGCACGACCGCGCCCTCGCGGTCCGTGACGATCAGGTCCTCGAACTCCTTCACCGTGCGCAGGTCGGTGTCGGCGAGCAGGTTGATCTGCACGAGGTTGCCCTTCGTCTGGCCGACCGCGGCGAGGTAGTTGTTCCGCTGGATCGCCGCGTAGACATCGCCAGGCGCCAGGTTGACGGCGGCGAGACGATCCGGATCGATCCAGACGCGGAGCGCGATCGGCCGGCCGCCTTCGCTGTTGCTGACGCGCTGCACGCCGCGTACGGTCGCCAACTGCGGCTGCGCGTTGCGGCTTAGCCAGTCGGTCAGCTCGGACAGGCTGCGTTCGGTCGAGGTGAAGCTGACGTAGAACGTCGCATACGGTCGGTCGGCCCGCTGGATGTCGATCATCGGCGGCTCGGCATCCGCCGGCAGCTCGCTGCGCACCTGCTGCAGGCGTGCCGTGACCTCCGACAAGGCCCGCGTCGTGTCGTAGCCCAGGGTGAGCCGGAGGGTCACCTTGCTGACGCCAGCGCGCGTCTCCGACTCGATGTGGTCGATGCCGCCGATCGCGGACACCGCCCGTTCGATCGGTGTCGTCAAGAAGCCGCGCGCGGTCTCGGCGGAGGCGCCGGTGTAGACCGTGGTGACGATGATCGACGCACTGTCGATGCTCGGGAACTGTTGGATCGGCAACCCGAACGCCGTGCGGATGCCCACCAGCACGATGACGAGGTTGACGACGATGGCCAGCACGGGGTGCCGGACAAAGGTGTCGGTCAGGGAGCGCATGGGCGGCCTCACTGCGGCTTCGCGGTGCTTTCGCCCGCGGCCGGTTGGGTGCCCTTGGGTGCGTCCGCCTGCTGGCCGGTTGGCGTCTTGTCGACGATGGTCAGGACCCCGCTGGTGATCGGCTTGAACGACCCGGCGGCGACGATCTGCTCGCCGAGCTTCAACCCGATCTTGATGACGACCTCGTCCCCGAGCGTGTTGCCACTCGTCACCTTCCGGAATTCCGGGACCAGTGCGCCCTGCGCGTTCTTCACGATCGCATACACGTAGTCCCCATCGGGCCCGCGCCGCAGCGCCGTGACCGGCACCACCAACACCTCGCTCGGCGCTTCGATCGGCGTGCGCACGCGCACCGAGGCCCCTGGCTGCGGCATCGGCGACAGGCCGCGCAGCAGCGCCCGGACCGACGTGTTGCGCGTCGCCGCGTCGACACGCGCGTCCATCGCCACGATGGTGGCGCGCGCCGTCGCCTGACCGGTGACCGTCACCTCAACCTCGCTGCCGACCGTGAGGCGCGCGGCGACGTCCTGCGTCACCGCGTAGTCGACGTGCACGGCGTCCTCGGTGCCCTGCAGCGTCGTCACGGTCGCCCCGGCGTCGAGGTACTGCCCGACGTGCAGGTCGACGAAGCCGACCCGTGCGCGGAACGGGGCGCGCAAGCGCTTCCGTTCGATCACCGCCTTGGTGCGGGTGACGTTCGCCAGCGCCTTGTCGTGCTCGGCGCGGGCGCGATCGACGTCGGCCGCCGACGCGCCCTGCTTCGCCAACGCCTGCTCCATGCGCGCCAGCATCGACGCCGCCAGCTTCGCCTCGGCTTCGAGCGCCTGCAGCTCGGCCGTCTCGACGGCGACGTCGAGCTCGACCAGCACCGCACCGGCCTCGACCACCTGACCGGTCTGCAGCGACACCTTGTGCACGGTGCCCGGCAATTCGTTGCGCAGGGTGATCGACTGCAGGGCGCGCACCGTGCCGATCGAGGTCGTCGAACGCGCGAACGGCCGGCTGGTCACGGTCGCCGCCTCGACCGCCCACATCGGCGGCGGCTGGGCAGCCGCGGCGGCGGCAGCCGCTTCGCTCGCGGCGGCCTTCCAGAGGTAC
>JAEUHU010000560.1 GCA_016793305.1 Planctomycetota bacterium | reverse complement strand
CGGCGTGGCGTCGGGGGCTCCGGTCGCCTTCGCGGCGCTCCAACCCTCGGCTTGTGCGGCGTTCCGGCTCGCGTCGAGCGCCTGCTGGACGGCGGCGTCGGTTTCGACCGGGCGCCACCGCTGCGTCAGCGCGTCGACGCCGGGGTCGTCGAAATCGGCGACCTTGTGCGCGGCGGCCAGGCGGACGGGCTGGGTGCCGCTCGCGGCAGCGGTGAGCACGGCGAGCGCCGTCGTCTCGTCGCTGCCGTCGAGGGCCTGCACCAGCAGAAGGCGAAGTGCCTCGTCGGTGGTGTTCCACCACAGGCGCTGCAGCACCTGGTTCACCTCGGTGCCGGCGAGCGACGCCAGCAGGGCGAGAGCCTGGTTCCTGGCGGCGTCGGTGCGCGCCAGCACGATGCGTTCGAGCCCGGGGATCGCCCGCGGCGAGGCGATCTGGGCCATCGCCTCGATCGCCGTGCGCGCGAGTTCGGCGGGGGCCGGAGGCAGGGCCGCGGCGAGCAGCGCGTCGAACACGTGGTCGACCTCGGCGAAGCGGCGCTTGCCGAACATGCGCGCGAGGGCGTCGCGCATCGGCACGGGCCGGCCGCCGTCGCGCACCAGTGGGTCGCAGTCGCCGGCGAGTTCGCCGATGTGTGCGTCGACCGCGAGCCGGTAGTACTCGCTGCCGTTCGGATGGTCGGCGAACGAACGCACGTACTGCGCGAGCAGTTCGCGGACGTCGGGTGCTGCTGACGTGGCCTGCCCTGAGGTCGAAGGCGGCAACGCGAGCGCGTCGACGCGAGGCGCTGTGGGCACCGGGTTGCTCGTCGACACGGCGGCACTCGCCTCCAGCCGACGGGTCAGCGCCGCGAGTTGTTCGCGCAGCTGCTCGAGTTCCCTTGGATCGTTCGCCGTCGCCGGGGCGGGCGTTGCGAACTGGGTCTGCAGGCTGCTCCACAGAGCGAGCCCGCTGCACACCAACGAGACGACGCAGCAACCGGCGAGCAGGGACGAGTTCACGACGGCCTCCGGCGCGGCAGTCTACCGAGCGTTCCAGACGTGATGCCGGGGGAAGCCCGAGACCGGGAAACTCAGTGCACGGCGACGACGCCGAACGCCGCCGGGTTCGGGGTCACGCGGGCGAAGCCGGCGGCGCGCAGCCGTTCGACCACGCCGCGGGTCGTGCTGCGGCCCTTCGGCGACGCGGGGTCGCCGATGTAGTGCACCACCTTGGCGCCGCGCTTCGTGACGCGGAACAGCTCGCGGTAGAACGCGGCCGAGTAGAGCTGGCCGGCCAGCTGGAACGACGGCGGGTCGTGGATCACGTGGGCGAAGTGGCCGTCGGCGAACTCGACGAGCAGCTCGGCGACGTCACCGACCAGTTGCCGCAGGTTGCCCGCGGTGAACAGTTCCTCCGACCACGGGTTGTCGCGGGCGAGTTCGAGGGCGGCGGGATCGAGTTCGACGGTGACGACCTCGGTGGCACTGCGCGAAGAGTGGATCGCCGTGTAGCCGAGGCCGGTCGCCGTGTCGAGCACCGGACCGGCGAACGGCCCCGGCCCGCCGGCCTTGCGCAGCGTGTCCTCGCGCGGGTCGATGCCGACGATGCGATGCATCGTGAAGCCGCCGACCAACGTCGTCGGCATGGTGCCGGTCGGGTAGAGCGAGCGCACCCAACCGGTCGTCGTCGAGAACACGCGCAGCTCGCGCCGGCCGGTCGCCGTGACGGCGAAGCACTTGGTGGGGGCGACC
>JAEUHU010000509.1 GCA_016793305.1 Planctomycetota bacterium | reverse complement strand
AGGCGCATGGGGCTCACCACCGCCGTGCTGTGCGGCGAGAAGCGCGGGAGCGCCCTCGAGCACGCCGACGTCGCCGTGCAGGTGCCGTCGAGCAACACGGCGCGCATCCAGGAGAGCCACCTCGTCTGCGTGCACGTGCTGTGTGCCGCGGTCGAGGACGCGCTGGCCGAGCGCAAGGCCTGAGGGCGTTCTCGCTCAGCGCTTCTCGGGGGGCGGCACCGCGTCCTGCAGCTTTTGCAGCGCTTCCGGCAGCTGCGGCTTGCCAGGTTCGCCGGTCTTGGCGCTGCCAGGGCGCTCCTTCGCGCTCCACACGCTCGCCCACAGCCCCTGGCGACCCGGCACCGAGCGCAGCGGTCCGTTGACCATCGTCTCGCCCCGGAACGCCTCGGCCACCTGCTGCAGCAGCGGCAACGGCCAGCCTTCGCCGGGAGCTCCGGCCAGCGGTGCATCCCCGGGTGGCTTCGTCACCTGGATCGAGCCGTCGGCCAGCACCGACGTCGTCCAGCGCCGCAGCTTCGGCAGCACCGCGTCGAGTTCGAGGATCGGCGCATCGGCGGCGAGCAGCACATAGGTCGTCGCCGGCAGCACCTGGCTGCGGGTCGTCCAGGCGAGCGAACGGCCGTCCCGCCGGCCTGGCAGCACGTGGTCGCCGGCCGGTAGCGGCTGAGGCAGGTCGCTCTTCAGCTCGGCGGACGGCCACAGCAGCAGCGTGCCGTCGGTGAGGCTGTGGCTCAGCACGTAGACGTGCCGTGGGGCGCTGTCGTGCCACGACAGCCGCAGCGGCGACTCCGCGTCGTAGTCGCCCCAGTTCTTCGCCTGTTCGAACTCGATCTCGCCGCCGACCCGCCAGGTCGCGGCGGGAACCGACGAGGTCTTGGCCATCGACCAGGCGGCGACGGCGACGCCGATGGCGAGCAAGGGCAGCACGAACAGGCGCGCGTTCATGGTGCGAAGGTAGCGAGCGACCCGGGGTCGGGTCGAGCCTTCGGGACCAGCCTGTGACTTGTGCGGGCCCGGCCGATGCCGTCTCCTGCCGTCCAGCCCCGGAGGAACCCGCATGCGCATTCGCTGGTCGTTGTCGTTGTTGCTCGCCGCCGTCGTGCCGGCCCAGCAGGAAACCGAGTCCCCGCCGACGCGCAAGGGCCCGGCCGTCGCCGAAGCGAAGCGCGGCCCGCGCACCTTCACCGAGTTCCCGGTGCCCGACGTGCCGACGCTCGACGTCGACCAGGTCACCAAGGAGGCGATCGCGGTGCTGCTGGCCTTGCAGGAAGGCGAAGGCCACGACCAGTGGCCCTACCAGGGCGTCTACCGCGAGGACCGGTCCTCGCCGTCGCCGGTCGGCTACCGGGTAGGTGGCACGTCGATCGCCTGCCTCGGCCTGCTCGCAGCACCCGGACTGCGCGACGACGGACCTCGCCGTGAGGCCTTCGAGCGGGGGCTGCGCTTCGTGCTGGCGACGCTCGACGCCGATCGCATGCAGATCGACTTCATCGGCCAGTACGACGTGCGCGGCTGGGGGCACATCTACGCGCTGCAGCTGCTGCTGTCGCTGCAGGAGGCGCGGCTCGTGCCGGCCGATCTCACGGTGGCGGTCGAGGCGAAGACCAGCTGGCTGGTGCAGGCGCTGGTCGAGTCGGCGATCCCACAGAGCGGCGGCTGGAACTACTCGCGGCCGAAGGGCTACCTGAGCCCGGGGAACACCGCGTCGACGTTCATGACGGGCCCAGCGCTGCAGGCGCTGTTCCACGCCAAGGCTCGTGGCCACAACGTTCCCGACCAGGTCGTGACCCAGGCGCTCGACGCGCTCGAACGGGCGCGCACCAAGGCGGCCGGCTACGCCTACGGCGCGCCGGCGAGGAGCCGCAACGAAGTGCCCGACGAGAAGCTGTCGATGATGGACAAGCTGCCGAGTGCGGCCGCGCGCGCGGCGGTCTGCGAGGTGACCCTGTTGTTGGCCGGGCGCGGCGATCCACAGCGGCTCGAGGCGGCGGTCGACCTGTTCTTCGCGCACTGGGACGACCTCGCGGTGCGCAAGAGCCAGACCGGCACGCACATCGAGCCGTACGGCATCGCCCCGTACTACTTCCTGTTCGGCCATGTCTACGCGGCCCAGGCGATCGAGTTCGTCGCCGACGGCAAGCGCCGCGAGGAGTTGCGCACGAAGCTGCGCGCGGTGTTGGCGAAGTCGCGCGAGGCCGACGGCAGCTGGAACGACCGCCAGTTCGGGCGTTCCGGGGGCTATGGCACGGCGCTGGCGCTGCTGACCCTGCACATGCCGCACCTGACGAAGCCGGCGAAGTGGTCGCCCAGCGGGGTGGTGCCGTTCGACGCGAAGGCTGCCGAGACGAAGTGACGGCCCGAGCCGCGTCGGCGGGCCGAGCCCGCTGCGCGCCTCACTTCAGCAGGTGCATCAGCAGCGCCTTCTGCACGTGCGCGCGGTTGGCGGCCTGCTCGTAGATCAGCGACTGCTTGCCGTCGAGCACGGCGTCGGTCGCCGCGACGTTGCGACGCACCGGCAGCGGGTGCATCAGCAGCGCGTTCTTGGTGGTCGCCATCAGCGGCTCGTCGACGCGCCACTCGGTCAGCGACCGCTTGACGATCGCTTCGCGTTCGGCGTCGTGCCAGTGCTTGATCGAACCCCACGAGCGCGCGTAGAGCACCTCGGCGCCGCGCGCCGCCGTGTGCACGTCGTTGACGACCTGCAGCGAGCCGCCGGCGTCCTGGGCGACCTGCCGGCTCTGGTCGAGCACCGAGGCGTCGACCTCGAAGCCGAGCGGGTGCGCCAGCGTGATCTGCATGCCGGACAACGCCGCGAGCTGCAGCATCGAATGGGTCGGGCCGAGCGACTTCGGCTCGGGGTGGTTGCACCACAGCAGCGTCAGCTTGCGGCCGCGCAGCGACACCAGGTTCTCGCGCATCGTCAGCACGTCGGCGAGCGCCTGGCACGGGTGGTTGAAGCAGGTCTCGAGGTTGATCACCGGCACCGACGCGTACTTCGCGTAGCTGCGCAGCAGCAGCTCCTGGCGGTCGCGCTCCCACGTGCCGGTGCGCGACGCGGCGCGGATGCCGAGCGCGTCGACGTAGCGCGACAGCGTGCGCGCGGCGTCCTTGACGTGCTCCTCGGCCGCCCCGTCCATCACCGCCTGTTCCTGCGGCTCGAGCTCGTAGAGGTCGTCGGCCGACAGGTTGATGCAGTGGCCGCCGAGCTGGACCATGGCCACCTCGAACGACACCCGCGTGCGCAGGCTCGGCTGAAAGAACATCATCCCGAGCGTCTTGCCGGCCAGCACCTGGCCCGGCCGCTTGCCCTTGA
This sequence comes from Planctomycetota bacterium, assembly GCA_016793305.1. The sequence goes on along the minus strand of JAEUHU010000509.1, from coordinate 11,918 downwards.
CGCGCGCGGCGAGGTCGAGGAGGTCGTCGAGCTCGGCTCGGGTGAGATCGGTCGTCGAAAGGAAGTCGCGCTTGCTCACGGGTCCCGGGGTCGGAAGAGTGCCGGACCATAGATGAGCCCCGTACCCCCGACAAGCGAAGACGCCCGCTGGCTCGCGCGTTGCCTCGAACTGGCGCGCGAGGCGGCTGCCGCCGACGAGGTGCCGGTAGGGGCCGTGGTGGTGGTCGACGGCGTGGTCGTGGGGGAGGGCCGCAACCGCGTCGAGGAACTGCGCTCGCCGCTGGCGCACGCCGAGATGCTGGCGCTGCAGCAGGCGCTGGTGCACGCCGGCAACAAGCGCCTCGCCAACGCCACGCTGTACTGCTCGCTCGAGCCGTGCTTCCTGTGTGCCGGCGCGATCCTGCACACACGCGTCGACCGCGTCGTGTTCGGCGCCAGCGACCCCAAGTTCGGCGCCGTGCGCTCGCTGGCGAACCTGCTCGAAGACCCGCGGCTGAACCACCGCTGCACCGTCGTCGCCGGCGTCGAGGCGGCGGCGAGTGCCGCGCTGTTGCGGGCCTTCTTCCGGCACAAGCGAGGCGGCTGAGCGTTCGCGGCTCGCTCGAGCCCTGCCCGGGTCGTCGGTGGAGCGACCCCAACTCCGCATGCTGCCCGCCCTTGAAAAGCGGTGGCGGGCTCGGCAAGATGCCCGCGCTCAATCGGCGCCCCGCGACTGCGCGGCGAAACCTCGCGGAGAGGTGGCAGAGTGGCTGATTGTACCGGTTTCGAAAACCGGAGTGGGGCAACCCATCGGGGGTTCGAATCCCCCCCTCTCCGCCACTTTTCCCTCCTCGCCAGCGCGCCTTCTCGCTGCGCGCCCGTTTCTTCCATGCTACGTGGAGCGCCTGGCGAGGCGCCCGCGGCGCCCAGCTCGCGCACCGCGACGCCTGGGACCGTGGCAAGGCGAGTAGCACTACTTGCCGTCCGACGGCGGGCTGGTCGGGCGTTCGGCGGGGGCGCCACCCTTCTGGTGGATCGTGGTGATCGCCGCTCGCGCCGCCGCTGCGATCTCGGCGTCGGCATCGTTCGCCGCGTCGATCAGGTACGGCAGCGTCTCGGCGACGCCGAGCACCGCGAGCGAACGCAGCGCCAGCAGCCGTTGCTCCTTGGGCTCGCCGACCTTCGCCTGCAGCAACAGCTTCGCCGACGCCCCTTGGCGGCTCGTGTCGATGCCGGCCTGGGCCTTCTGCCAGAACACGCGCTGCTCGGTGTCCTGACGCAGGCGCTCCAGTTGCTCGCGCACGGCGTTGCGCACGCTTTCATCCTGGTCCTGCAGCAAGGGCAGCAAGGCCGGCACCGCTTCGGTGCCGAACAGACGCGCCATCGTCGTGCTGGCCGCCAGGCGCACTTCGCCTTGCTCGACTTGCAACTGGGCCGTGATCGCGTCCCGCAGGCGGGTGGCGTTCGCCGGTCGAAGCCAGCCAAGGGCGGCGATGCGCAGCTTCGGGTCGCGGTGCTGCAGCAGTTGCTGCCAGAGCGTGTCCGGCAACTCGACCCCATCCTGGAGCACGGTGGCGAGCACCAGTCGGCTCTCGGTGCCCGCGACCAGGGCGCGGGCTTCCTCGGCCAATCGCACCCGTACCTTCGACGGCACGTAGTGCAGAAGTTCCTCGGCGAAGCCGCGGTCGGCGCCCCGCAGCGCTTGCTGCAGGGCCGCATGCAGCGGCGTCCCTTCGGCGAAGGCCGCCTCGGGGCAGTGGCGCATCGAGCGGCCGAGCACGTCCACGACTGCCGATGCTGCCTTGGGTGCCGTGTCTCGCTGTGTTGCCAACCAGGCAGGTATCCGTTCGAGCAGCAGCGGGAAGACTGCCACCGGGACGCCGCGATTGCTCGGCGGGAGAATCCCACCGGTGCTTGGAGTCCTGGGTGGGCGGTTCCCCGTCGGGCGGATGCCCACTGCGCCACCGCCGTTGGCCGCGGCCAACTCGCTCCAAGCCATGTCGGCGGCTGCTGGCGACGACAGCAACGTGCTCCAGGCGCGCTGCAGCTTCGGTTCGTCGTAGCCGTACCAGGTCGACGCCGTCGACGGACTCTCTGGCGCTTGGGTCATCAGGAAGCCGATGCCGGCTGCTTCCACGGACAGCAGCGGCTTCTCCGTTGCGCCGCGAGATGGGTAGTACGGTCGTGTGGTCTGAAGGCCGAGTTCGCACGCGCGAGGCAGCAGTTCGATCGTCGGCTCGTCGCCGACGCGCACCAGCTCGGCGAGGACCTCGGCGCGTTCGGTCGGCTGCAGCTCGTTCTGGTCGGTGCCCGGCCAGACCAGGAGCTTGCGCAGCTCGATCCGGGCCGCCGGATCGCCGCGCCACGACAGCGTGCGCAGCCCCGACGCGATCGTTCCGGCCAAGGTCGCATCCGCTTCGAGCTGTTGCCACAACCACGCCGCGGCTTCGGGATGGCCGGAGTCGGCGGCGAACAACAGCAGGGAGTGCACCGATCGGCCTGCAGTGAGGACGTTCCCAGTATTGCCGGCCACCACGCGCTGAAGCGTCATGCGCTCGCGCATCCAATCTGGCCTCTCAGGCGCGTGGCGTCGAGAGAGGAGCATGCGAACGGACGAGAAGGCAGCCTTGGGGACGGGGCGCTGCTGCAGTTGGTTGAGGAGATCGTCGATGACGTGGATGCGGTCGAACAATGCAACCACACGAACGGTCTGGTCGGCATCGACGCGTCGACCGAGATGTGCCTGCCAGTTGCACGCCCCTGTCCCCTGCTGCTTCGGGCCCTTGCCGTAGCCGAGCTCGATCAATCGAACGGCAGCCTCGGCACCCGCGGCAGTCCACTCCGGGTCCGAGTGGACGAGCATTGCCGCGATGGCGGCCTGGCCACCGCTGCCGCTGGTGCTGCGCATCGGGCCGAGTCGCTCCGCGGCCGCGGCGAGCCCAGCGATCCAGGCGTCGTCGCAACCACGTCGACCGAGTTGGACCTGCACCACCATGTCGTCGGGCATCCGGTCGATCACCGAACAGAGCACAGCGTTGGCGGAAGCGTTCGGGCCGGCGAACCACTGCAGGATTCTCCAGGCGGCGCTCGCCACGGCGGGGTCGTCGCTGCGCGTCAGCTGCGCGACCCGATCCCCGGTGTCGCGCACCAGCGTGTCGAGGGCTTCGTACTGGGGGTTGTAGAACTTCGACAGCAGGCCCGTCAGGCCCGCTCTCTGGAGCCGCGCATCGTCGCTCTTGACGAGGCCGAGCAACTCCTCCTCCGCTAGGTTGGCCACGACCCTGGCGAGGCTGCGAGGGACTTCCCGGGACGGGTCGCTGTCGCGCAGGTACACATCGATCAGCGGTCGAAGGTCGCCCGCGACTGTCTCCTCCGCCTCGATCGCCTGGGTGACGCGGCGGCGCCAGTTCACCTCCGGATCCTGGCTCCAACGGGTCAGGGCGTCGATGGCGTGGGGGCCGCCGACCGTCCAGACCAGCCTCAGGTGGGAATCGATGCCGCCGTCGGACCGGCCGTTCTCGTCGATCCTCACGCCGAGTGGGCGCAGGCGCTCGATCTCCAGGATCGCTGCGCGTGCTGCGATCGAGCCGAGCAGGCGCAGTTCGGCCGTGACCGCACTGAGTCGGCGCTTCTGCTCCTCCGTCGGCGCCCCCCACGGCGTGAGCTCGGTGACCCGCGCCGCCAGGGCCTGTGCCTTCGCCAGGCGTTCGGCCTGCTGCGTGCCTTCGGGATCCTGGCCCTGCAGCACGTCGTTCGCACGCGCGCCGACGTCACCGCCCGCGGCCACCGCCTGCTGCAGGAACGGTGTCGCGGCGTTGTGTTGTTCGAGGCGCCACAGCAGCGTGCCGAGGCCGAGCGCTGCCTCGGCGTGCACAGCCTTCGCCGTTGCGTCGGCGAGCAGCGAACGGTAGGCCTGCTGTGCTGCGGCGAGGTCGCCTTCCTGCTGCTCGAGCAGCTGCGCACGCTGCAGTGCCTTCGTGGGCGGGTCCTGGGCGGGGAGGGCGACCAGCAGGCTGGCCGCGACGATCGGGAAGAGCGTTCGGTTCATGGCTGCATGGAAGGAAGTGGACGCTTCGCTTCGGTCGCCGGGTGGTGGATTCGATGTCGTGGAGTCGTCAAGGCTCGACGACGAGCCGGTAGCCGACGCCGTGCACCGTCAGCAGGTGGCGCGGCGCCTTCGGGTCGGATTCGAGCTTCTGCCGCAGGTGCAGCAAGTGCGTGTCGATCGTGCGGTCGCCGATCGGCGTGCCGCCCCAGACCTCCTGCAGGAAGCGCTGTCGGTCGACGACGCGACCGCGCTCGCGCCACAGCAGCTGCAGCATCGCCGCCTCGGTCGGCGATAGTCGCGCCGTCGAGCGGCCGCGGCGCAGTTCGTAGCCGTCGAGGTCGATCTCGGCGTCGCCGATGGTGAAGCGGCCCGCCGGACGCTCGCCGTGGTGCGCTTCGCTGCGCTCGGCGCGGCGCAGCAGCACGCGCACGCGGGTGCGCAGTTCGCGCAGCGAGAACGGCTTGGTCACGTAGTCGTCGGCGCCGAGCTCCAGCCCGAGCACCTTGTCGCTCTCGCCGCCCTTCGCGGTCAGCAGCAGCACGGGAGTGCGCTGGTCGCGCTGACGCAGCGTGCGCAGGATCTCGAGCCCGCTCGGCCCCGGCAGCATCACGTCGAGCACCAGCAGGTCGAACGCGCGCCCGCGCAGCAGGGCGAGCGCTTCGTCGCCGTCCTGCGCGGTGGTGACCTGGTGGCCGTCGTGCACCAGCGCGTCCTTCAGCACGGTGCGGATCGCGTGGTCGTCCTCGACCAGCAGCAGATGGAACGTCACGAGCGGTCCTCCAGCATCGGCAGGGTGAGACGGAACGAGGCTCCTGGTCCGGCCGCGGGCGTCGTGCAGACGAGTTCGCCGCCGTGGGCGCGGGCGATCGTGCGAGCCAGGAACAGGCCGAGCCCGGTGCCCGGCACGCTGCCGTGGCGATGCCGCGAGCCGCGCACGAACTGCGCGAAGATCGCCTCGCGTTCGGCGTCGGGCACCCCCGGGCCCTGGTCGCGCACTTCGACCTCGAACCGGCCGGCCTCGGTGCGGGTGTGCACGTCGATGTGGCCGTCGGCCGGGCCGTACTTGCGCGCGTTGTCGAGCAGGTTCAGCAGCACCTGCTGCACGGCACCCGCGTCGAACAGGGCCGGCGCCGCCGCAGGGCCTTCGTGCAGCACCACGGCGAGCCCGGCCCGCTCGGCCAGGGGCGCGAACGTCGCGAGCGCCTCCCGCACGGCTCTGGCGAGATCGCCCGGCGTTCGGTCGTAGGCGCGTTCGCCGCGTTCGTGCCGGCCGAGGTCGAGCACGTTGTCGAGCAGCGTCGAGAGCCGCGCGGTCTGGCCGGCGAGCAGCGCCACGTAGTCGCGTTGGCGCGTGGCTTCGACCTCGTCGTCCTGCAGCACGTCGGCGATCAGCCGGATCGCGGCGAGCGGGGTCTTCAGTTCGTGGGTCACGCCGGTCAGGAACTCGCCGCGCGCGCGCACCGCGAGCGCTTCGCTGTGGGCGGCGTGCAGCAGGGTGCCCAGGCTGACGACGAAGACCAGCAGCAGCAGGCCGGCGGCGCCGAGCAGCGTGCCAGGCCGGGAGGTCCACGGCAGCGGTGGAGCCGGGTTCGGCAGCGTGCCGACGAAGCCCGTCACGACCTCGTCGGCGTGGTTCGGCAACGGCTCGCCAGGGTGTGCGATGACGACCTGGGCACCGGCCGGGATCGGCGGCAACTCGGCGTTCGGCGACGGGCGCTCGCTGCCGAGGCCCGGCAGGCTCGCCAGCCATTCGGCGTCGACCAGCGCCGCGTCGCCAGAGCCGCGTTCGGGGCCGGGGAACCAGATCGCGAGTTCCTGGCCGCGGCGGCGCTGCTGCAGTTCGTCCGGCAGGTCGCGCCAGGTGTCGGCGAGATTGCGCAGGCAGCGCCGCCGTTGCGCGACAGTGGCGTGGGCGGTGGCGAGTGATGCGCTCTCGGCGCCGCGTTCGGCGAGGCGCGCGAACAGTGGGTGGGCCAGCTCGTCGGGCAAGGCGGCGAGCAGGGCCGGCAGGCCGTCGGGGAACGCTTCGCCGCGCGCTGTCGCCAGCAACGCGCGCGCGGCGACCGTGGCTGCGGTGCCGGGTTCGGCGAGGGCTGCGGTCGGCAGCGTGGCCAAGGTCGCGTCGGCGGCCTCGCGGTGGACCTGCACGCCGGATGCGTCCCCGCCCCGATGCGCCTGCCAGGCGGCCGCGAGCAGCAGCGCAGGCGACGCCTTCGGCTGGCCGTCGGTGGTGCGCAGCCGGGCGAACGTCGCTGCCGCGGCGGCGGGATCGTGCTGCACGAACTCGGCTGCAGCGGCACTGCGCAGCACCAGCAGCTCTTCGGCCGGCAACGGTCGTTCCGGCTGCGGTTCGAGCCAGCCGACGGCCTCGTCGACTGCCAACGAGCCGCCGCGCCAGCTGGCTCGCCGTGCGGGCGGCACCAGCTCCAGCACCGCGCGGTGCTGCAGCAGCGAACGCAGCGCCAGGGCCAGGTCGCGGCTCGCCGCCTGCGCAGTCCGTTCGGCACGATCCAGCGCCTCGTGGTTGGCCCGTACGAGCCCGACGCCGACCACGGCGAGCAGGGCGAGTGCGGACGCCAGCGCCGCCAGCAGCAGCGGCAGGCGCAGGCGCGATCCTGGGAGTGTGCGGTGTTGGCGAATGCGCAGAAGCTAGCTGCGCGCGTCGCCGGGTTGTCAACGAGATGTCGTGGTCGGCGATGCGTGAGACTCCGGCTCGGGAACCGCCCGTCTCACTGCAGCGTGCGCCACAGGAACGTGTAGGCGAGTGCGGCCATGAATGCCGCCTGCTTGTTGTCGGCAGCGCCGCCGTGGCCACCCTCGATGTTCTCGTAGTAGCGCACGTCGTGGCCCTGTTCGCGCATGCGAGCCATCATCTTGCGGGCGTGGCCGGGATGGACGCGGTCGTCGCGCGTCGACGTGGTGAACAGCACCTTCGGGTAGGCGACGCCCTTCTGCACGTTGTGGTACGGCGAGTAGCGACGCAGCCACTCCGCTTCCTTCGGCTCGTCGGGGTTGCCGTATTCGCCCATCCACGAAGCGCCCGCCAGCAGCTTGTGGTAGCGCAGCATGTCGAGCAGCGGCACCTGGCAGACGACCGCCGCGAACAGCTCGGGGTACATCACCGTCATGTTGCCCATCAGCAGGCCGCCGTTGCTGCCGCCCTGGATGCCGAGGTGCGCCTTGCTGGTGATCTTCTTGGCGATCAGGTCGCGCGCGACGGCGGCGAAGTCCTCGTAGCACTTGTTGCGGTTCTGCTTCAGCGCCGCCTGGTGCCAGCGCGGACCGAACTCGCCGCCGCCGCGGATGTTCGCGACCGCGAACACGCCGCCGCGCTCGAGCCACGACGCCCCGACGGTGGCACTGTAGCTCGGCGTCAGCGACACCTCGAAGCCGCCGTAGCCGTAGAGCAGCGTCGGGTTCTCGCCGTTGCGCGGCGCGTCCTTCTTCATCACCAGGAAGTAGGGCACCAACGTGCCGTCGGCGGACTTGGCCTCGTGCTGGGCCACCTCGAGGCCGGTCGCGTCGAACAGCGCCGGCAGGCTCTTCAGACGCTTTGGCGCACCCTGACCGATCGTGCCGAGCCAGAGGCTCGTCGGCGTCAGGTAGTCGGTGATCGTCAGGAAGTAGTCGTCGCTGGTCTCGTCGTCGACCGCCGACGCGCTGATCGTGCCGAACTCCGGCAGGCCCGGCAGCGGCTCGCGCTGCCAGCCGTCCTTGCCGTGCGTCAGCACGTAGACGCGGTTCTTCACCGAGTCGAGCACGTTCAGCAGGATGTGGTTCCGCGTCGGCGAGTAGCCGGCCAGCGACGTGCGCTCGCCCGGCGTGAACAGCGCGTCGAAGGTCCGTTCGCCGGCGAGGAACGCGTCGAGCTTGCAGGCCAGCAGCGAGCCGGCCGGATGGGTCGTCGAACCGACCTGCCAGTCGTCGCGCAGTTCGAGCAGCAGCCATTCACGGTGCACACCGGCGGTGGCGCTGTCGGGCTTGTCGATCTTGACCGGCTGGCCGGAGCGGAGCAGGAACAGCTCGTTGGTGAAGAACGTCGGCGCGCGCAGCACGAAGTCGCGTTCGAAGCCCCTGGTCTGGTCGCGGTAGCCGGTGACGTAGACGTCCTCGACCTTGCCCTCGGCGACCGGCCGCGCGTCCTGCAGCGGCGTGCCGCGCTTCCACAGCTTGACGAGGCGCGGATAGCCCGAGGTGGTCATCGAGCCGTCACCGAAGTCGGTGCCGACGTAGATCGTGTCCTTGTCCTTCCAGCCGACGTTGCTCTTCGCTTCCGGCAGCACGAAGCCGTCGGTGACGAACGTGCGCGTCGTCATGTCGAACTCGCGCACGACGACGGCGTCGGCACCGCCGCGCGACAGCGACAGCAGCACGCGCTGGCGGTCGGGCAGCAGCCAGGACGCGCCCTTCCACACCCAGTTCTCGTTCTCCTGCTTGCCGAGCGCGTCGAGGTCGAGCACGACGTCCCACTTCGGCTGGTCCTTCTGGTACTCGGCCAGTGTCGTGCGCCGCCACAGGCCGCGCGGATTCTTCGCGTCCTGCCAGAGGTTGTAGTAGTGCTCACCGTGCTTGGCGACGTAGGGGATGCGTGCGTCCGAGTCGAGGATCGACAGGATGCGCTGCTGCAGCGCTGCGAAGCGCGGGTCGGCGGTCAGCTCGGCTTCGCTGGTCGCGTTCTGTTCGCGCACCCACTGCAGCGCCTTGTCGCCGCCGACGTCCTCGAGCCACTGGAACGGATCGTCGGCGGTCGGGGATGGCTGCTGCGGAGTCGGCATCGGGGTCTGGGCGGCTGGGGTGGCGGCGAACAGGATGGCGCTGGCGAACGCGAGCGCTGGCAGGGAACGGAGCATCGTGGACCTCGGCGGGACGGTAGCTGGCGGTGCTACGCGCGCCAACGCGGCGCCGCGAGTGCCCGTTCGACCTCGTGCTGGTTCGAGTCGCACTCGCCACGCCAGCCGAGCCACTGAGCCGCCGAGCCAGTCGAGCCGCCGAGCCCGTCGAGCGAGCCGAGAGAACGCGCAGATCGGTGCGGCACCGGCCGCGCCGGGTCGCTACGCTCCCGCCCCGGCGGTAGGGCATGCTGCGGATTCCTCTCGAAACGCATCCGGTGCTGGCGGCACCGGCCTGGATCGACGTCGATCTCGACGCCGTGGCGCACAACGTGCGCGCGTTCCGTTCCTGCCTGCCACCCGCGTGCCGGCTGCTCGCCGTGGTCAAGGCGAACGCCTACGGGCACGGCATGGTGCGCGTCGCGCGCACGGCCCTGCAGAGCGGCGCCGACGAGCTCGCGGTCGCCAACGTGCACGAAGGGGCCACGCTGCGGGCCGCCGACATCACCCAGCCGATCCTGATCGCCGGCCCGGTGGCGCCGAGCGAAGCCGGGTTGTGCGTGCAGCACGGCCTGACGGCGAGCGTGGCCTCCGCCGAACTCGCCCAGGCGCTCGCGGCGGCGACCCGTCGCTACCTGCCGGTGCACCTCGAGGTCGACACCGGCATGAGCCGGCACGGCGTGCCGGCAACGGAACTCGGTTCGTTCGCGCAGGCGATCGCGGATCGGGGGCGGCTCACCATCGCCGGGGTCTACACGCACTTCGCCGCGACCGGCACCACGGCCGCCGATCGGGCCGCGATGCGGGCCCAGCTCGACACGTTCACGCAGGCGCTCGAACCGTTGCGCGCGCTGCGCGCGGTGCGGCGCCACGCTTGCAACACGCTCGGTGCGCTGCTGTTGCCCGAGGCCCACTTCGACGCGGTGCGCATCGGCGGCGGGCTCTACGGCTTCGACCCGTTCCGCGGTGCGGCCGAGCCCGGCCCGTTGGCCTTGCGCCCGGCGCTGTCGTTGCGCGCGCGCCTCGTCGGCCTGCGTTCGGTGCCGGCCGGCACGCCGGTCGGCTACGGCAGCACGTTCGTCTGTGCGCGCCCGTCGCGCCTCGGCCTGTTGCCACTCGGCTATGCCGACGGCCTGCCGCGCGAGCTGTGGAACGGCGCCCCGGTGCTGGTGCGGGGCGTGCGCACGACGATCGTCGGCGTGGTCAGCATGAACCAGACGGTGGTCGACGTGAGCGACGTGCTCGACGCGCGGCTCGGCGACGAGGCGGTGCTGCTCGGCGAACAGGGCGGCCAGCGGCTGTGGGCCGAGGACCGCGTGGGAGTCGGCGGCTCGGCCTACGAGGTGACGACGTTGCTGCGGCCGGGCCTGCCGCGGCGCTACCTCGGTGGTGGTGCTGGGCCCTCCGCGGGGCGGCTGTCGCGGTAGGTTGCCAGGCGGCTTGGTCGCGGCGAGGATGGGCCCGCGGTGGTGGTGCCGCACGCGGCGAGGACGACGACGATGCGAACCGTTCTGCGGCTCTGGACCCTGCTGTGGACCCCGATGCTGGGGACCCCGATTCTGGGGACCCCGATTCTGGGGGCCTCGATGCTGGGGACTTCGATGCTGGCGGCGCAAGCGCCGCTCGGCGAGGCGCTCGATGTGTGCCTCGACGCCACGACCGACGCGGACTACGCGCGGCTCCGCGACGAACTGCTGCAGCGTCCCGACGCGACCGGCGAGGCACTGCTGGCGGCGTTGACGACGCGCCCCGAGCCGCTGCGCGGCGACACGAAGTTCTTCGTGCCGTTCGAAGGACTGCGGCTTGAAGTGCACGCGAGCGCTCCGGCGACCCGCGCCGCCGATCGGCTTCTGCCGGTGCTGTACGCGATCAACTGGAGCAGCCAGTACCTGCACGACGTCGTGCACGAGCACGTGATCACCGCCGACGTGCCGGGCTACCACCCGGAACAGTTCTCGGACGCGGCCCGTGCCTCGCACGTGAAGGTCCTGAACGCGATCGCCTGGCGCACCGGCGGCGATCCGGACGCGTTGTGGTGGACCGGCTACTCGTGGGGCGGGCACGCCTGCTGGGACGGCGCGTTGCACCGGCCGGGCTTCGCGCGCGGCTTCGTCGGGCGCGGCGGCGGACCGCGGCGCGTGTCGTTCCGCCTGCTGCCGAACCTCGTCGGCACCGAACTGCTGGCCGTGTGCGGCCGCAAGGACGATCCTGAACTGGTCTGGAACCTGCGCGAACTGCAGCGCACGCAGAAGGAGCTCGGGCTGTCGTACACCTACTGGGAGCCTGCCGATTCCGGCCACGACCAGCCGCTGCCGGGCGAGAACGACGCGGGCGCGGCGTTGCTGAAGGTGGTGCCACTCGAACGGCCGTTGCAGTTCACGCTGCTCGCCGACGGCCCGCAGGTCGAACACCCGTTGTTCCGCGTGCTCGAGGTCGACGAGCGCCTGGTCAAGCTGCCCGAGCGGATCGGCGTGCCGGCGAACCTGTCCGCCGACGAGCAGCGGCGTCAGACCGTGCGCAACATGCTGAAGCAGGTCGCGTCGGTGCGCTGGGCGATCACCACGAAGGCCGACAAGCCAGCGGGCAAGTCGGGTGCGAAGGCGGAGCCGGCGAAGGACGCGACGCCAGGCGCGACGCTGGGCCCGACGAAGTTCGTGACGCTGTCGCAGAAGGGCGTGAAGCAGGGGCGCTTCGCGTTCCGGGCGCCGTGGTTCCAGGTCGGCGACGTCGTGAAGGTGGTGGTCGGCAAGAAGGAACTGTTCGCCGGCGTGCTGCAGCCCGACCCGAAGGCGCTGCTCGACGAGGCGCGTCGGACCGGCGACCGGCTGCGGCCGGCGCTGCGGGTGGTCGAGGTCGCGTTCTGACGCGGCGCCGCGAGACTTCTCGGGAGCCGCCCCCGGGAGAGAAAGGTCCACACGGCCCGCGAAGGTGGAACCCACCAGGCACCCCGGGCACAAGAAGCCGCACGCTTATGGCTGCTTCCTTCCGGACCTGACCAGGTTCACGCCGCCCCCTTGCTCGGGACCCGGCGGACCCCACCTTCGCGAGCCGTGCGAATGGCG
>JAEUHU010000496.1 GCA_016793305.1 Planctomycetota bacterium | reverse complement strand
TCGGGCAAGCAGCCGTTCCTGTTCACGCAGGGCCAGGCGATCCTGACGCGCAGCTGGATCCCGCTGCAGGACACGCCAGCGGTGCGCACCACCTGGACTGCCGAGATCGCGGCCCCGCCCGGGCTCGTCACGGTGATGAGTGCGACCGAACGAACCCCCGACGGGGCGATCACGCGCTTCGTGATGGACAAGCCGGTACCGAGCTACCTGATCGCACTCGCCTGCGGCGACCTGGTGCGCGCCGAACTGAGCCCGCGTTGTGCGGTGTGGGCCGAGCCGGCGACGATCGAACTCGCCACCCGGGAGCTCGCCGACACCGAGGCGATGGTGCAGAGCTGCGAACGGCTGTTCGGACCGTACCGGTGGGGCCGCTACGACGTGCTGGTGCTGCCGCCGAGCTTCCCGTTCGGCGGCATGGAGAACCCGTGCCTCACCTTCGCGACGCCGACGATCCTCGCCGGCGACCGTTCGCTGGTGTCGCTGATCGCGCACGAACTGGCGCACAGCTGGTCGGGCAACCTGGTGACCAACGCGACCTGGCGCGACTTCTGGCTCAACGAGGGGTTCACCGTCTACCTGGAGAACCGGATCATGGAGGCGGTGTTCGACCGCGACCGCGCGACGATGGAGATCGCGCTCGGCATGCAGGAACTCGACGCCGAGCTGCGCGCGCTGCCGCCGGCCGACCAGGTGCTGCACATCGACCTCGCCGGCCGCAACCCGGACGACGGCATGACCCAGGTGCCCTACCAGAAGGGAGCGGCCCTGCTGCGGCGGCTCGAGCTGGCAGTCGGTCGGCCCGCCCTCGACGGGTTCCTGCAGGCCTGGTTCGACCGGCACGCGTTCACCAGCGTCACCACCGCCGTGTTCACCGCGTTCCTCGACCGCGAACTGCTGCAGCGCTTCCCGGCGGCCCGCAGCATCGACCTCGACCAGTGGATCTCGGGCAGCGGGTTGCCCGGCGACGCGCCGGTGCCGACCAGCGCGCTGTTCGAAGCCGCCGACCGCGCGAGCGCGGCGTTCCGGGCCGGCAGCAAGGCCGTCGAACTCGACGTCCGCGGCTTCGTGACCCAGCAGTGGCTGCGCTTCCTCGGCAGCCTCGGGCCGACCTCCCCCGAGCGGCTCGCCGAGCTCGACCGGAGCTTCGCGTTCACCCGCAGCGGCAACAGCGAGATCCTGTGCAGCTGGCTGCTGCTGGCGATCCAGAACGACTACCACGCCGCCGACCGTCGGCTCGAGCTGTTCCTGCAGACGGTCGGCCGGCGCAAGTTCCTGAAGCCGATCTACGAGGCGCTGGTGAAGCGGCCCGAAGGGCTGACGCGGGCCCGTGCGATCTACCAGCGGGCGCGGCCGCGGTACCACGCCGTCAGCCAACGGACGATCGACGCGCTGCTCGGGGTGACGCCGGAGGGCACGTCGCCGAAGTGAGATTGCGCGCCTCGGGCCTCGCAATGGCGCGCCTTCGGGATAGGTTTCCCAGGCGTACGAGCCATGATGAAGATCGACCCGAAAGAACTGATCCCCGCTGCTGTCGGCCTGGCACTCGGCGTCTGCTTGATGGGCGCGTTCGTCGCCTTGGCGCTGGCATTGGACCTGCAGCTGTACGTCGACTACAGCGCGCTGCCGCGCCAGTGAGCCTGCGGCTCTGAGTTCGCTGCGGAGATGCGTCCCCTGCGGTGATGCCCCGGGGTATCAGCCCTTGGGACCTTGCAGCCGAGTCCGGGAACGAACCAACCAACGAAAACGCAGCAGAGCCCATCGGGGCATCTGCTGCGTTGTGCGAGGTTCGGAAGAACCCCGAAGCTGAGCGGGCGAACCCGCGCACGAGGGCGACCGAGCACGGGGACACCGGTGCCCCCCCCTGCTCGACCGCCTTCAACGACAACCCGATCGGGTCACCGTCGTCGGCATTACCACTCGTCGCCGCCGCCGCCGCCGCCGTCGTCACCACCACGACCGCCGCCGCGACGACCACGGTCGCCGCCGCCGCCGTAGCCACCCCGGCCGCCGCCACCACCACCGCCGCCGTAGCCGCCGCGGCCACCGCCGCCGCCGCCACCACCGTAGCCGCCGCGACCACCGCCGCCGCCACCGTAGCCACCACGGCCACCACCGCCGCCGCCGCCGAAGCCGCCGCGACCACCGCCGCCGCCGAAGCCACCGCGGCCGCCTTCTTGACGCGGCTGCGCCTCGTTGACGCGCAGCGGACGACCATCGAGGTCGGCGCCGTTCATCGCCTGGATCGCGGCCTGCGCGTCCGCGTCGTTCGCCATCTCGACGAACGCGAAGCCGCGCGAGCGACCCGTGTCACGATCGAGCATGATCTTGACCTCGGTCACCTGACGGCCATCGGCGCCGAATGCCGAACGCAGGATGTCCTCGGTGGTCTGAAAGGAGAGGTTGCCAACGTACAGTCTCGTACCCATCGCTCTGACGATCTCTTCTCCCTTCTGCGGACTGGAAGCTCTAGGGGTCCGAAGGGAGCCAGCCCCGAGAAGCGCACAAACTGGGACAGCGAGTCTCTGAGGCGTTCCCCGATCGATCGGCAAAACGGCTGACCAACCAGACGGACCCAACGAGGTCGCAGACGGCCGGAACGATGCAATCCGCGCTGCGGGGATGCAAGCCGGCGCCGGAATTTCGTCAGCAGGGGGAACGCACACCGCGGTAGACCCGGCCCCCCGGCTTGTTATGGTGCGCCACCCTCTCCCCCGGCTCGCATGCAATACGGATTCGTCCTCGACCAACGGCGCTGCATCGGTTGCCACGCCTGCACGGTGGCCTGCAAGTCCGAGAACGAGGTGCCACTCGGCGACTTCCGGACCTGGGTCAAGTACACCGAGGTCGGCAGCTTCCCGCAGGTCCGCCGGCACTTCGCGGTGCTGCGCTGCAACCAGTGCACGGCAGCCCCCTGCGTGACCATCTGCCCGGTCGAGGCGCTGCACAAACGGCCCGATGGCATCGTCGACCTGAAGAAGGAAGTCTGCATCGGCTGCAAGGCCTGCATGCAGGCCTGCCCGTACGATGCGCTCTACCTGAACGAGGACACCGGAGGCGCCGAGAAGTGCCACTTCTGCGCCCACCGCGTCGAACAGGGCCTGAAGCCCGCCTGCGAGGTGGTCTGCCCGGAGACGGCGATCATCAGCGGCGACCTGCACGACCCGAACAGCCCGGCGAGCAAGGTGCTGGCCGAAGTGCCGGGGGCCGCGGTGCGCCGGCCCGAACAGGGCACCGGCCCGAACGTCTTCTACCTCGGTGCCCACGACGCCTCGTTGCAGCCGGGCACCGCCCGCGAAGAGGACATGTACCTGTGGAGCGACCGGCGGCTGCCGAAGCCACCGCTGGCCGCGGGCGACGTGCAGGCACTGCAGCGGACCGATGCGCGCGTGGCGCTCGACGTCGACCACAAGGTGCACTGGGGCTGGAAGGTCGCCGCCTACCTGGTCACCAAGGGCATCGCCGCCGGCGCCGCGCTGTGGGCCCCGTTCGTCGCGTTCATGCCAAGTGCGACGCCGTTCGGCCGCGACTACGCGCCCGAACTGCTGGCGCTGTGGTTCCTCGCGATCACCAACGTGCTGCTGGTCGTCGACCTGAAGCGGCCGAAGATGTTCCTGTCGATCGTGCTGCGGCCCAATACGCGCAGCTGGCTGGTCAAGGGCGCCTGGGTGCTGATGGCGTTCGGCGCCCTGACCACCGCGAGCCTGCTGGCGCGGCTCGTCGGCCTGCACGGCCTCGCCGACGGCCTGCGCTGGACCAACCTGGTCGGCGGCTCGATGGCCGCCGCCTACACGGCGTTCCTGTTCGCGCAGTGCGAAGGACGCGACCTGTGGCAGCACACGCGCGTGCTGCTGCCGCACCTGCTGGTGCAGGCCCTCGCCGTCGGCGGTGCCGCGCTGTTGCCGTTCGTGCCCGACTGGAAGCTCGCGATCGTGGTGTTCGTGCTGCAGCTGCTGCACCACGGCCTCGGCCTGCTCGAGCGCCTGGGCCACCACGAAACCCACAACGCCCGCATGGCAGCGGCCCTGTTGCCGTCGGTGCCGGCGTGGCCGGGCACGCGCCTGTCGGCGTTCCACGCCGGGCTCGCCTGCTCGTCGCTCGCCGCCCTGCTCGGCATGCTGCTCTGCCTCGGCGGAGCGCCGCACCCGGTCGCGCTGGCGTTGTGCGCGGTGCTCGGCTGGATCGGCCTGTTCTCCTACGAACGCGCCTACGTGCGCGCCGGCCAGCTGCCGCCGCTGTCCTGATCGACGGGGTCTCCGGGCGGTGCTGCCGCAGCAGCCAGCCCTGAACCGGCAACCGACGGCGGTCGCCGACGGCAACGAAATCGTCCCGGCCCAGGCCGCCGCTGCACCCGCCTGCACGAATTCCCCTCGCCCGGAGCGCCCCCTCCCGAGCAAGGCCGCCGGCACCGCGGGCAGCTCGGGGTCCCGTGGCCCGCTCGAGCCGAAGCTGGTGCACCTCGGCACCCGTTCCCCCTCGCCGCGAACTGGTCCAGCCGTGGATCTGCCGCAGGTCCAGCCAGCCGAGGCTGGGCGCAGGCCTCGACTTGCGCTATCGAAGCAGCCCCATGGAACCCGGCGACCTGGCGCCCGACGCGGTGGCACGCGTGCTCGGCCTGCTGGCCGACGAGGCCCTCGATCCCAGCTACCTCGCGTTCGTCGCCCGCCACCTCGACCAGCCCGACGCCGCCTGGCGATGGTGCTGCGGCAGCCAGTGCGACCCGTGTGTGCAGCGCCTCGGCCGCGTCGTCGACCAGGCACGGCAGGCCCTTTGCATGGCGCCCCCGACCGGCCCCGGGGATCCCCGCCCCGCTTGACGCGCCGTAGCGTATCGGCATGGACACGCACCGACTCGTGCTCACGGCCGAGCACGCCATGCAGCGGAACGTCTTCGTCCTCGCCCCGGAGCGCCCGGTTCTCGACGCCGTACGAGAACTGCTGGCGCGGGGCTACTCCGGCGCCCCCGTGGTCGTCGATCGCCGCCTGTGCGGCATCTTCAGCGAGCGCGACGGGTTGACCGCGATCGCCGCCGCGCACTACGAGGGGGAGCCGCCGGGCACGGTCGCACAGCACATGCGCCGCGACTTCGCGGTGGTCACCGACCAGACCGACCTGTTCGAGGTCGCTTCGGTGTTCCGCGACCACCCGATCCGCCGCGTGCCGGTCGTCGACCGCGCCGGTCGCCTGCTCGGCATCCTGTCGCGCGGCGACGTGCTGAAGGCGCTGATGGCCCAGTTCCCGCACCGGCAGAAGTCGCAGTACGAGCGGCTGCAGGAACACATGGGCCTGCGCCACGGCGCGATGTTCTGAACGCGGTGGCGTCGACCTCCCGACCGACGCCCTGGTAGATCCCCCGCCGGGCTGCGCCTATCGTCGCGGCCCGCATGGACCACAGCACGCTGCGCACGACGCCGCTCGAGAACTTCCCCCCGCCGAGTCGCTGGGACGACTGGGAGGAACTCGACGCCAAGGCGTGGCCCAACCGGGTGACGCGCAAGTTCTCGCTGGTCCCCACCATCTGCTTCAACTGCGAGGCCGCCTGCGGGCTCGTCGCCTACGTCGACCAGCAGGACGGCAAGATCCGCAAGGTCGA
>JAEUHU010000452.1 GCA_016793305.1 Planctomycetota bacterium | reverse complement strand
GGCCAAGCATCAGCCTACCGTGCGCGCGCCGTCGTTCGCGAGGCGGCGTGACCTGTGACCCGTGACCCAAGGCGAGACCCCAGCATGACCGTGCTTCGCATGGACAACGTCGGCATCGTGGTGAACGACCTCGATGCCGCCATCCCGTTCTTCGTCGAACTCGGCCTGATCCTGGAAGGGCGCATGCCGATCGACGACGAATGGGCCGGGCGCGTCACGGGATTGCGCGGGCAGCGTGTCGAGATCGCGATGCTGCGCACGCCGGACGGCCACAGCCGCATCGAGCTCGCGCGCTTCCACGCCCCCGCCATCGCGTCCGACCACCGCCGGGCGCCGGTCAACTCGCTGGGCTACCTGCGCGCGATGTTCACCGTCGAGGACCTCGACGACACGCTCGCGCGACTCCAGCGCCTTGGTGCCGAGGTGGTCGACGAGGTCGTCGACTACGCGAACGTCTACCGGCTGTGCTACCTGCGCGGCCCCGAAGGCGTGCTGATCGGCCTGGCCCAGCAGCTCGGGCAATCGGCCGGGCGCGAAGACCCGCTGGCGCGCGAGCCCTGAGCCAGCACGCCCCCGCACCGGGCATGAGAACCCACCCGGCCCTGTTGCCGCACCGGGCGAACGCCTACCCTGCACCCTGCGCCGCGGAGCCACGGGAGAGCCCACCGCCGTGCAGCCCAGGTCGACGTGCGCGAACGTCGCAGTCGCACCCCCCGACCACCCTTGTTGCCAGGCGACGTTCCCCGACGCCGAGAGTCCCCATGGATCCCATCGACGGCTTCTACCAGGCCCTGGACAGCGAGCAGCTGCTGAAAGAGCACGGACCGAGTCTCGTGGCCGACGCGCGCGACGTGCTGCAGCGGGACGGCCACGCCAAGGTCGCGGGGATGATCACCCTGACCGACTCGCCGGA
Organism: Planctomycetota bacterium; assembly: GCA_016793305.1. The sequence goes on along the minus strand of JAEUHU010000452.1, from coordinate 10,474 downwards.
CGCGCCGGCCATCCGCGCGTTCCTCACCAAGGTCACCGGCCGGCAGCCGCCGCCGGGATTGCTGGTGGGCATCGTGCCGCGCGAAGCCGTCGAGCCGATGCTGCGCGCGCGCACCGGCACCGAACACTGGCTCGAACAGGGCTGGCAACGGCAGCGCGTGCTGCCCGTCGTCGTGTCGACGCGCGATGGCCATCGCTTCGGGTTCTTCCCGCTGGCCGAAGGAACCGCGGGTGCGTAGCGCTGGCTTGCGCAGTCGGACACATCGTTGGCCAGGGACCTGTACGAGCGCGCGGCGCCTACGAACCGGGCGTCTCCCAACATGAAGCGAACCGCCGCCCTGCTCTTCTGCCTCGCCGCTGCGTGGATCCTCTACAGCACGGTCATGGAGGTGTTCATCGCCTGGTACAGCGGCGTCGAAGACCAGCTCGACGCGGGCGCATGGATGAAGATCGTCACGTTCGTCGTCGTCAGCTTGGCGGCGCTCGTGCTGTTCGGCCATCTGGCCCTGCACCCAGCTTCGCAACCGAAGCAAGAGTGATCGACGGTCCACAACCGACGAGAGCCGGATCGGCGCTCGCACCTCACGCCCGACACCAGCCCAACCGACCGTGACGCCCTTCGACCTCGCCGACGGCACCACTCTGCTCCGCCGCACGCCAGCCCTGCTCGACGCCTGGCTGCGCGACCTGCCCGAGACCTGGCTCCGCTGCGACGAAGGACCGGACACCTGGAACGCGCTCGAAGTGCTGGCCCACCTCGTCGAAGCCGAACTGCACGACTGGCTGCCGCGCACCCACCACGTGCTGCAGCACGGCGAGGCCGTGCCGTTCCCACCGTTCGATCGCTTCTCGCAACGGCGCAAGCCGACGCGAACGGTGGCCCAGCTGCTGGACGAGTTCGCCGCGTGCCGCAGGGCCAGCCTCGACGAACTGGCGAACCTGGGCCTGTCGCCGTCGGACCTGCAGCGTCGCGGCCGGCACCCGGAGTTCGGTGTCGTCACGCTCGGCCAGCACCTGGCGACCTGGGTCGCGCACGACCTGACGCACGTCAGCCAGGTGACGCGCGTGATGGCACGGCGCCTCGCTGCGCACGTCGGACCGTGGCGTGCCTACCTGCGGATCGTGCGCGACGTGCCGTAGTTCGCCGACGCGCCCTACTGCTTCGACTGCTTGCGGGCCGACTGCTTGCCGGTCGGCTGCTTGCGCGCCGTCTTCGTGCGACCGGTCTTCGCACGACCGGTCTTCGCACGTCCTGGCACCACCCGCGCGACCGGCGCGACCGGCGTTCCTTCGTTCGCGTCGAACTGCGCGAGCAGCTTCTTCGGCGCCTGCGCGCGGTAGCTCTCGTCGAGCCACTCCTCGAGCATCGCCAACGGCGGCACCGGGTGCCCGTCGAACGACATCGACACCCAGCCACTCTTGCCGAGCCCGTAGCCGGTCGGCTCGCTGCCGGGCAGCGACAGCGCGAGCCCACGCGACAGCGGCAGTTTCATCGACACGTGCGGCGGGTCGCCGGGGGCACTCAGGTAGGCGTAGGTCTTGCCGTGCACCGCGAGGTCGAGGTGGCCGGGCCATGGACTCTTCAGCTCGGCGCCGGGATGGCGTCGCAGCCCACGTTCGCGCAGGTGCACGAGCGCAGCAGCGGCGTCGGATGGAGACGTGCGGCGGGTGGCCATGACGGCCAAGGCTACCCGGGAACCTGGGCGGCGGCCCGCTCGTCGGCGCGCCACCCTGCAGCTACGCTCCCGCCCGCCAGCATGACGATCCTCGGCATCGACCTCGGGACCACCAACACGCTCGTCGCCGTGATGCGCGACGGTTCTCCGACGACCCTGCCGAACGAAGCGGGCGAGCACCTGATCCCGTCCGCGGTCGCGATCGCCGCCGACGGCGCCACGCTGGTCGGCCGCGCCGCGTGGGATCGCCTCGTGCAGGCCCCCGACGCCGGCCGCGCCTTCTTCAAGCGCGACATGGGCACGGCCGCGACCTACTCGTTCGGGGGCCGGCGCTGGACGCCGGTCGAGTGCTCGGCGCTGGTGCTCGCCGAAGCGAAGCGGGTCGCCGGCCTGCATCTGCCGGGGTCGCTCGACCGCGCCGTGATCACCGTGCCGGCCTACTTCCGCGAGAGCCAGCGGCAGGCCACCGCCGAGGCGGCGAAGCTGGCGGGCCTCGGCGTCGCGCGCATCCTGAACGAACCCACCGCCGCCGCCCTGGCGCACGGCTTCCGGGACCCCGAGCAGGAGACCAAGCTGCTGGTGTTCGACCTCGGCGGCGGCACCTTCGACGTGACCGTGCTCGAAGTGTTCTCGGGCGTGATCGAAGTGCGCGCGTCGGGCGGCGAGAGCCGGCTCGGTGGCGAGGACTACACCGACGCGCTGCTCGACCTCGTGCTGCAGCGCGCCGGCCTGCGCCGCGACGGGATCGAACTCGGCCCGCTGCGGGCCCGCATCGAGACGCTGAAGCGGCGGCTCGGCGTGCAGCCGCAGGTCGGGCTCGTGGTCGCGGGCCACGAACTGACGCTGTCGCGCGACGACCTCGCCCTGGCCGGGGCGGCGCTGACCGCGCGCCTGCGCCCCGTCGTGCAGCAGTGCCTGCGCGACGGGCGGCTCGGTCGCGACCAGCTCGACGCCGTGCTGCTGGTCGGCGGCGCCAGCCGCATGCCGCTGATCCGCGAGTTCGTCCAGAAGGAGATCGGCGTGCCGCTCGCGAAGGACATCGATCCCGACCGCGTCGTGGCCCTCGGGGCCGCGGTGCAGGCCGGCCTCGTCGCCGGCGACGGCGCGGTCCGCGACCTGGTGCTCACCGACGTCTGCGCGCACACGCTCGGCATCGCCACGAGCAAGCGCTTCGCCAACGGCAACATCGTCGACGGCTACTTCGAACCGATCGTCGAACGCAACACCACCGTGCCGGTGAGCTGTGCGAAGGTGTTCCAGACCTTCTCGCCGCAGCAGGACAGGATCAACCTCGAGATCTACCAGGGCGAAGCGCGGCAGACGAAGGACAACCACCTGCTCGGCAAGCTGGCCGTCACCGGCTTGCGGCGGCCGAATCCCGAGCTCGCCTCGATCGAGGTGCGGTTCACCTACGACATGAGCGGCCTGCTCGAGGTCGACGTCACCGTGCTGCACAGCGGCGCGCGCTTCCACGCCACCATCGAGGAACGCCCCGGCACGCTGAGCAAGGCGCAGATCGCCGACATCCGCGCGCGTCTCCAGCCGCTGCGGGTCGCGTCGCGCGACCGGCCGCAGCACCGGGCGCGGCTCGAACGCGCGAACCGGGCGTTCGCGCGCTTGGTCGGCCAAGAGCGCGCGGCACTCGCCGCGTGCCTCGACGCCTTCGAACAGGCCCTCGCCACCGACCGGCCCGACGAGATCGAGCCGGCGGCGGCCCAGCTCGACGCCCTGCTCGCCAGCCTGCCGTTCGAGGAAGGCGAGTGGCAACCGCCGGCCGACGGCACGGACGGCGGCCCGTGAACTCGCCGTGGCAGGTGCTGGGCATCGCCCCGGGCAGCTCGGTGGCCGAGGTGAAGAAGGCCTATGCGCGGCTGCTGCGGCAGCACCGCCCCGACCAGGATCCTACGGGGTTCCGGCGGCTGCGCGACGCCTACGAGGTGGCGGTCCGGATGGCCGAACACGGCGTCGTGTGGTCGGACGACGAGCACGACGCAGCGGACGACACGGCGAACGACGCCGCACCGGCGCCGAGCGACGCACCCGGCAACCCGGACCCGGACCGTGACGTGCCGTGGGATCCCGCCGAGGACTTCGTGCGGCCCTGGGGCAGCTCGTCCGCAGCCCTACCACCCATCGCCCCGGCCCGGCCGCGCGAGCTGGCAGCACCGCTGCAGCGAGCGCTCGCGCGCGTGCGCGCCGTGCCGCACCCAGGGCGCGAACGGCGGCTGCTGCGCTTGCTGGCCGAGCTTCTGCACCGACAGCCCCACGACTTCGCGCTCGCCGAACTCGCCCACGCCGAACTCGCCCGACCGGACGGCGAGCTGCGGCGGCTGCTGGTCCCCGAAGCCACGTGGGCCCATTGGGTGGTCGACGGGCTGCCGCTGGGGCGTGCGCTGCTGCTGGCCCACCTCGCTGCAGGTGACCTGGCGAGCCTCTACGCGGCGGTCGACGAAGTCGAGCACCACCTGGAGACGTCCCCCGAGCCGAACGTCCTGGCCACCGCGAGCGACGCCGCGCGCACCATCGCCATGCTCGATCCCAGGCGCGCCGAACGAATCGCCGACCTCGTCTTCCAAAGGGCCCCGGCCGGCATGCGCGGCATGTTCGACGACGCCGATGCCTGGGTGCAGGCGGGGCTGCAGCTGCGCCAGCACAACCTGCGCGAGGACCTGTACGAGCAACTGCCGAACCTGGTGCTCGCCCTGTGCGATCCCAGGATCGGCGACGACGAACCACGCGCCCAGCGCGCGTTGCAGTTCGCGGTCGGCGCGGCCCGCTCCCCCGAGGTGGCGGCGCTGGTCGCCGATCGCTTTCCGACGGCCTGGCCCCAGTACGAACCGAAGTGGCGGCGCAACCGGGCGAGCAAGACGAAGCGCCCACCGCAGCCGAAGCGCCGGGGCTTCCGGTGGTATCTGGTGGTGATCTGGCTCGTGCTCACCACGCTCGGCGCGATCGTGAAGGCCACTCGCAGTGACCGGCCGCCGAAGTTCCGTTTCGATCGAAACGCGCCCGGCCAGTGGTCGAGCAGCATCGGGCTGCCGCCCGATTCGCCGCGCTGACCCGGGACGGTGCCGCGCGCGCGATTGTCGGCCGACCGGGCCCATCGCCGCGGCGAGCCGTTATGGTCCGCCCCCATGGCGATCGACAAGCAGAAGCGCGGCACAGCGATCCCGGCGAACGTGCCGTTCGCGCTGGCGCAGGCCGTCTACGCGCGCGTCAAGGACGGCAGCCACGACTCGGCGGGTGCCGTGGTGCGCGCCGCCCTGAGGCTGTACCTGCGCCTCGACGAGGACGACCAGCCGTTGCCGGAGAACGCGCCTCCGGCGGCGATCGACGAGGCTCCGACGGTCGGCAAGCGCCGCCGCCGCTGATCCAACGAAGCGAATCGTGCCATGGAACGCACTCCGCCCGACGACGAACCGGTGATCCGGACCATCGCGATGCCCGCCGACACCAACCCGGCCGGCGACATCTTCGGCGGCTGGCTGATGATCCAGATGGACCTCGCCGCCGGCAGCGCGGCGACGCGGCGTGCGCGCGGCCGCTGTGCCACGGTCGCCGTCGACGGCATGGCCTTCCACTCCCCGGTGCTGGTCGGCGACGAAGTGAGCCTCTACGCGGTCGTCACCAAGGTCGGCCGCACGTCGATGCAGGTCCACGTGGAAGCGTGGCGCCGCAGCCGCGCCGAGGAACGGCGCCAGATCGTCACCGAGGCGGCCTTCACGTTCGTGGCCCTCGACGACGACCGCCGGCCGCGGCCGGTGCCGCCGGGCTGAGTTCCGAGGTCCGGGACCCGAGGTCGGTCGACCCGAGGTCTGTGGCGAATCGCCCGCCTCCCCGGGACACAGCCGCGGGTTCCCACGACTGCGCGCGGCGCTACAGTCGCGCCCTTCTCGCAGCGACGGAAGAACCCCGAAACCGCACAGACCCCTCCATGAACCGCCCGCTCTCCACCCTCGTCGCGACGCTGCTCGTCGCGGGTCTTGCTCCGCTCGGCGCCCAGGACATGGGCGCCAAGTTCAGCAACCTGGTCGATGCCTTCATCGAGCTGCCCTACAGCCCGGCCCTGGTGCCGCAGACCGGCATCACGTTCGAGGCGTGGATCACGTACGACGAGACCACGATCGGCACCGGTTGGCGCTACCCGACGTTGATGCGCCAGGGCAACAGCGGCGGCGGCAGCGAGAACATGTTCCTGCGCGTCAACGCCCACAACACCAACACCCGCCAGATCGCCTGGAAGGTCGTCACCGCGTCGAACTCCGTCACCTGCACGTGGCCCTTCGCGGCGGGCCAACTGCTGAACTGGACGCACATCGCCGGCACCTACGACCAGACCGGCGCCAAGCTGTTCGTCAACGGCGTGCAGGTCGCGAGCGTGCCCGGCAACGGCCAGCCGATCCGCGACACCAACAACCAGACGCTGCGCATCGGCAAGGGCGACGACATCGGCACGCCGATGGAGGTCTGGAACGGCGAGGTCGACGAGGTGCGGTTGTGGCCGTTCGCGCGCACCCAGGCGGAGATCCAGGCGACGATGAACCAGCGACTGTCCGGCGTGGCGGGCGGCGTCGCGACCTGGAACCTCGACGGCCACTCGATCGACACCAGCGGCGGCATGATCGGCAACCAGGTCGGCGCCGTGACCTTCCAGGCGAACACGCTGGCGCTCGCCTCGGTGCCGCTGCCGTTCCCGATCGGCCTCGGCACACCCGGCTGCCTCGGCGACCTCCGGCTGGCGCCGACCAGCGCCGCCTCGCTCGGCAACAGCGCGTTCGCGGTCGTGTGCACGCGAGCGCCGGCCAACGCGACCGTCGCGTGGGGCATCACGACCGGCGTGCTGCCGAGCCCGATCGTGCTCGAAGGGGCCCTCGTGTGGCTCGATCTCGTCGACGTGATCCTCGGCATCGGCGGCGCCGACGCGCTCGGTGTGTCCCGGGCACCGATCCCGATCCCGGCCACGGCACCGCTCGGCTTCACGTTCGCCATCCAGGCAGCGCCGGTCGATCCGTGCGGCCCGTTCGGCTTCACCACGTCGGACGCGACGATCGTGCAGCTGGTGCCCTGATCGAAGCCAGCCCGGGCGAGCCAGCCGGCCCTCGGCAGGCCGCCGGTCGAGTCACTTCGCCAGCAGCTTCTGCAGCCGCAGCCACTGGAACTCCTGGCTGTGGCCGTTGACCCGCGGGTCGAGCCCGTGCCGCGAGCGCGGGTAGACCATCAGCTCGACGTTCTGCTTGCCGGCGCTCTGCAGCTCCCACAGCAGCTGCATGGTGTTCTGCAGGTGCACGTTGTCGTCCATCGAACCGTGCAGCAGCACCAGGTGGCCGCGCAGGTGCTTGGCCGCCTCGATCACCGAGGTCGCCGCGTAGCCGGCCGTGTTCTCCTGCGGCGTGCGCATGTAGCGCTCGGTGTAGATCGTGTCGTAGAGGCGCCAGTCGTAGACGCCGGCCCCGGCGAGCCCGAGCGCGAACGTGTCGCTGTGGGTCAGCGCATAGGCCGCCATGAACCCGCCGTAGCTCCAGCCGCTGATCGCGACGCGCTTCTGGTCGCCACCGTATTCCTTGCAGACGAACGCGACCGCGTCCTCGAGGTCCTTCAGCTCCTGCACGCCGAGGTTCTGGTAGCAGGTGCCGGTGTGCACCTGGCCACGCCCGCTGGCCGAGCGCACGTTCACCTGCAGGATCACGAAGCCCTGTTGCGCCAGGAACTGGTGGTACGTCGAGTGCTGCCACGCGTCGCGCACCGTCGGCGCGTCGGGTCCCGAGTAGGTCGGCAGGAACACCGGGTAGAGCGTGCCCTTCTGCCAGTCCGGCGGCAGCTGCACGGCGGCGTCGAGCGCATAGCCGTCGCGCGCCTTGATGGTGACGCGCCGCCGTTCGCTGAACGCGTACTTGGCAGCCGCGTCGCCGACGTCCGACTTGCCGATCTCGCGCACCACGCTCCCGTCGGCGCCGCTGCAGAGCCGCACGAGCGGTCGCTGGTCCATCGCCGACCAGCGGTCGAGCACGAACGCACCGTCCGCGGACAGCTCGAACTGGTGCGTGCCGACCCCCGGCGTGACGCACGTGAGCCCCTGGCCGTCGAGGCCGATCCGGTAGAGGTGCCGACCGGTGGCGCCGTCCTTGGTGCCTTCGAACCACAGCGTCTGGCCCTTCTCGTCGACTCGCTCGACACTGCGCACCTGCCACTCGCCGCCGGTCACCGCAGCGAGCAGCTTGCCGCCCTTCTCGTAGCGGTAGACGTGCTGGTAGCCGGTGCGCTCCGACAGCCACAAGAACGTGCCGTCGGCGAGCCAACGCGGTGATTCCGGCCGGTTGACCCAGGTCTTGGACTCTTCGCGGATCCACTTCGTGACGGCCCCCGTCGCCGGATCGATCGCGCACAGCTCGGCCCAGGTCTGGATGCGGTCCTGGATCGTCGCCAGCAGCGTGCTGCCGTCGGGCGTCCAGTCGACGCGCACCACCAGCAGGTCCTTCGGGAACGACGAGAGGTCGACCGGCACGACCTTCTGGTCGCCACGGTGCGCGACCGACAGCCGCGCGAACGGGTTCGGGTCGCCCGCCTTCGGGTAGTTGGTGACCTCGGCGACGACGCTGCGCTCCTTCGTCAGGAAGCCCGGCGGCACGTGGTCGACGACGGTGAACTCGCGCACCGGCGCTTCGTCGAGCGACAGGAACGCGCACTTGCCGCCGTCTGGCGACCACCAGTGCGCCTGGAAGTCACCGCGGCCGTACAGCTCCTCCTGGTAGACCCAGTCGAGCAGACCGTGGAACAGCTCAGGGCCACCGTCGCTGGTCACGCGCCAGGTCGCCTTGCTGGCGACGTCGACCAGGAACAGGTCGTTGCCGCGCACGAACGACACGGCACTGCCGTCGGGACTGCGATGCACCTCGACCTTCTCGCCGGGGCCCGCACCGTCCTCGGTCAGCCGCACCGCGTTCTCGGACGGCTTGCCGCTGCGCTTGGTGTCGAGCCACAGGTCGCCTTCGAACACGCGCACAGCTTGCTCGACTCTGAGCAACATGGTCAGAACCGAAGGATCGAACATCTCGCCGGTCGCCGGATCCATCCAGGCGTCGACCTTGTCGGAGCTGAGCTGCAGACTCCGCCCGTCGTCCACCCACTTCACGTCGGGCAGCGGCCCGACCCAGGCGAGGCGCTTCTTGGTGTCCTCGTAGCGCAGGCGTTCGGCACCTTGCGCCAGCAGAGGCGGCGCCAGCACGAGGCACGGGACGAGGACGTGGAACAGGACGACGGCGGGAGCGATGCGCATGTCGGCTTTCGGGTCGACGCTCGGGGAGCGGGGCGCGGGCATGCTACGGAGCAAGGTCGGCAGCGATGAGCCGCAGCTCGCGAAATGCCGCGCTTGTTGCGGGCGAGCACTCCGCTCCGCACGATGCGGAGATGACCCGCATCTCCGCCGTTCCGTCCACGGACAAGGTCCTCGCCAAGGGCTCCGGCTTCGACGCCGTCGTACTGGTGGGCCACGCTCCCGCCGCCGCCGGCGGACATCTCGACGCACTGCGTGCGCCGCTGCAGGCGCTGGCCAAGGTCGACGCCGCGTTCCAGACCCGCGTCAGCGTGATCGCCGCCGACGGCCTACCGGGCAATCGACTCGTCGTCGCCCCCACCGGCCCGCTCGGCCGCGACCACGACGACGTGCGCCGATGTGCCGAAGCCGCTGCCGCTGGTGTGCGCCGCGCGCGCGATGCCGGCGCCAAGGCGATCCTGCTGCTGCTGCAACAGGCGCCGGCCACCACGCCGTTCGCGCATGCGCCCCAGGTCGCGGCCCTCGGTGCGGTCTCTGGCCTGTGGGAACCGCTGGAAGCCCGCGAAGCGCTCGGCGCCGAACGCGTCGAGCCGGTGCAGAAGCTCGGCATCGCGGTGCTCGGCGGCCACTTCACCGCCGAAGACGCCGCGTGGGTCGAAGCGGCCGACGCCGGCCTGCGGCTCGCGCGCGACCTCGCCGGCACCGAGCCCGAGCGCATGGCGCCGCCGCGCTTCGCCGAGTACGTGCAGCAGGCGTTCCGCGGCAGCAAGGTGAAGGTCACCGTGCAGAAGGACGCCAAGAAGCTGGCGAAGGAGTACCCGCTGCTGTCGGCCGTCGCGCGCGCTTCGCAGCAGGTGGCCCGCCACCGCCCGTGCGTCGTGCGGCTCGAGTACACGCCGAAGGGCAAGGTCGAACGCACGCTGCTGTTCGCCGGCAAGGGCCTGACCTACGACACCGGCGGTGCGGACCTGAAGACCGACGGCCACATGGCCGGCATGAGCCGCGACAAGGGCGGTGCCGCGGCGGTCGCGGGCCTGTTCCTGGCGGCGGCGAAGCTTGGCCTCTCGGGCGTGCGCCTCGTCGCCGAACTCGGCGTCGTGCGCAACAGCATCGGCAGCGACGCCTTCGTGAGCGACGAGATCATCAAGAGCCACGCCGGCTGCCGCGTGCGCATCGGCAACACCGACGCCGAAGGGCGCCTCGTGCTGGCCGACCTGCTGAGCCATCTGCGGCTCGACGCCGCGTCGGCCGAGGCCCCGCACCTGTTCTCGGTCGCGACGCTGACCGGCCACGCCGGCCGCGCCATGGGCCCGTACAACATCGCCCTCGACAACGGCCCGGCGCGCGCGTCGAAGACCGCCGAAGCGCTGATGCTGGCCGGCGACGCCTGGGGCGATCCGTTCGAGGTGTCGCGCCTGCGCCGCGAGGACTTCGACTTCGTGCAGCCGCGCAGCAAGGCCGACGACACGCTGTCGTGCAACAACCTGCCGAGCTCGGGCACGCCGCGCGGCCACCAGTTCCCGATGGCG
>JAEUHU010000425.1 GCA_016793305.1 Planctomycetota bacterium | reverse complement strand
CAGCGCATCCTGCGCTACGCGAGCCTCGACGACATCGCCATCTGGAGCGTGCTGGCGTTCATCCTGATGGACTGGCACCGGCTGCAGCAGCAGGCGACGTTCCTGGTCTGCTACGCGTTCGCCGGCTACGGCATGCGCAAGGCGATGCCGAGGCTGCCGCTGATGGACCGCTGGTTCGTGGCGCTGGTCTGGCTCGCCGCGATCGGGTTCCTCGCCGACTGGGCGGGCATGCACTTCATGGTCGGCGCGTTCCTCGCCGGCGTCGTCGTCGACCGCCACTGGTTCCCGGTCGAGAAGCTCGATGCGCTGCGGCACCACGTGCTGCTGGTGATGATGCCGGTGTTCTTCCTGAGCACCGGGCTGCGCACGAAGTGGGAGGTTGGTGGCCTGGTCGTGTTCGGCTGTGCCCTGCTGCTGGTCGTGGCCCAGCTGGTCGGCAAGCTCGGCGGTGTCGCGATCGCCGGCCGCCTGCTCGGCTGGCGCAAGGGCGAGGCCTCGGTGATCGGCTGGCTGCTGCAGACCAAGGCGCTGATCGAGATCATCTTCGCGAACGTGCTGCTCGACAAAGGCATCATCACCAACGAGATGTTCACCGCGATCCTGCTGATGGCGCTCGCCAGCACCACGCTGACCATCCCGGTGGTGGCGCCGCTGATGCGGCGGTTCGGCTTCGGCGGGCAACTGGTGGTCGGCCAGGCGATTCCGGGGTCGACGGTCAACGACGAGCCTGTGGCGCAGCGACACGTCAGCTGACGCGGCGCGTTCAGCTGATCAACAGCAGCCGCGGCGTGCCGTCGGGCGGCGGGGCCCGATGGATGCAGGCGGGCGCCTTGGCACCCGGATGCTGCACCGCGAGCCGACACAGCTCGCCGCGCGCGAAGGCGAACGCCGCGGTCCCCGCGCGCATCCGGAAGTGCAGGTCGAACGCGTGCTCCGCGAGCCAGGCTGCGAACGCGTCGTCGTCGCCGGCGCCGAATCGCCGCCGCAGCTGCGCGCGCAGCGCCGGCTCGTCGACACAGCGTTCGGCGTCCTCGCGCGCCAGCACTTCGCTTGCTGCCCCGAAGTAGGTGCACAGGATCGTCTCCACTGGTGCGTTCGCGGTGTCGACGTGGAACGAGTGCACGTCGACCGGCAGGTCCGGGTCCGGGTCGCGTTCGTAGCGGCGCAGAAGCTCGAACGACGGCTCGTGGCCGTGCGCGCGCAACAAGGCGAGATCGGCCAGCACGCAGTCGATCGCTGCGCGCACAGGCGGCGCCGCATAGCACCGCAGCGTCACCAGCGCCGCGTCGTCGAGTGGCACGCGGTCGGCGTCGTCGAGCGACGCGGCGAGGCGCGCGAGTTCGGCGAAGTCGCCGGCCAGCGGGCGGCGCCAGCGCACCGCGTTGCGTTCGCCGTGAAGCGAGGTCGCGAAGAACCGCTCGGCCGATTCGACGGAGGCGAGCCACGGTGGGTCGTGCGGCGAGTCGCTCGTGCCGGAGGGCATCGCGCGGAGCTTACGGCGAGCTTGTGGAGTTGCCGTTTGGCGACGCGCCGATTCGCGCACGATGGAGGAGCGGCTAGCTTCCCGGCATGCGTCACGGAAGGAACGTGGTCGTCCCCTGGTGTGTCGCCCTGCTCGTCACGGGGGCATCGGTCCATGCGCAGGCGCCGTCCGTCGGGCGGGTGCTGCGCACGATGGAGATCGACGGCTGCTCGGCAGCCCAACGCGACGCGATCGCGGCCCACCTCTTCTTGGACGACGACGTGGCGAACGCGCTGGCGCGGCGGCTCGACGAACCTGCGGCGCGTTTGGTCGCCGATCGGCTCGCGACCCTCTACCACGAGGATGGGTTCCCGGCGGCGGAGGTGACGGCGCGGCTCGTCGACGGCGTGCTGCACCTGCGGGTCGTTGCAGGAGCCGAACGGTTGGCCGGGCCGATCACCGTGCGCGGTGAGTCACCGTTGTCGCCCGACGCGCTGGCCGCTTGCCTCGGCAAGGTCGGCACGAAGGAAGCGCTCTGGCAGGTCGGGAGACCAGCCGCCGTCGGCGCCGAACACGCGGCCCGCATCGAACGCGCCGTCGTGGCGGCGTGCGAAGCCAACGGGCGCCGCGGGGCACGCGTCGCGGCGACGTTCGACACGACTGGCGACGCGACCGGGGACGCGGTCGGGCTCGTGCTCACGTTCGCGGAGCCGGGCGCCGAGGTGCGCATCCAGAGCGTCGTGCTGCAGGGCGACGACGAGGCGCACGCGAAGAGCTCGCTGCACGGGTCTTCGTTCACGCCGGGCATGCTGGCGACCACCGCGGCGATCGACGGGCTGGTGCGCCACTGCCTCGAGACCGGTCGCTACCTGCGGATCGAACCGGTACTGCCGGCCGGGCAGGTGCTGGACCCGCTGGTGCTGCAGGCGACGATGCGGCCCGGCGCCGAGACGATGCAGGACGTGCCGCGCGAGGACATCGCGCTGCTGCAGCGGTTCCTCGACGGCTTGCGCACGACCGCCGAGCTGCCCGAGAGTCGAGCGCTGCAGGCCCACGTGTTGGCTGGTGACGATCCGACCGGCTACTTCCCGAACGGCATCCGCCTGCTCGTCGGCCGCCACGGGGGACTGCTCGCGGCGGAGCCGCTGTCGCTCGGTGGGGTGTCGGCGCCAGCGGTCCTCACGGTGCACGAGCAGGGGCTGCACGTGCGCCTGGGAGACCTCGCCTGGGGAATCGGCGGAGGGGCCAGTTCGCACGTCTCGCTGACCATCCGTGCGGCGATCACCGAAGAAGGGACCGCCCATGTGAACTACGGCCTCGGCTGGTCGACGAAGCGGCGAGCGCCGATCGAGATCGAGGCGCATCCGGGGTTCGTGGCCTACTCGCTGTCGACCGGGCGCCTCGTGGTCCGGCGGGAGGAGGCTGCCGTGCACGTCGAAGTCGGCCCGGGCCTCGTGGAGCTGACCTTCGACCGCGAGGGCGGGTTCCAGGCGATTCGGGTCGGGTCGGAGTTGCGGGACGCGGGCGGATCGTTCGCGATCGTCGATGCGCCGTCGTTCGCCGATGTCCGGGAACCGGCAGGGTCGGGTGGCTCGGCCGGTCGCGAACTGCTGCAGAGCCTGGTGCGCGCGGCGGGAGGCGACCCTGCGGTCGCCGTCGAGATGGTGGCCTTGCTGCGATCCGTGGTCGACCACGGGGCGGCATGGACGTCCGAAGGGGCCAAGGAACCACCTCTGCGGCACCGGCCGCATGCGGGATCGGGCCTCGTGCGTCCGTTGTGTGCCCGGGTCGCGACGGCCCGCGCGGCGCGCGGCTGGCCGCTGCTGATCGTGGACGTGCTGCTGGCGCTCGAGGGACGAAAGCCGGACGCCTGGCGTGCCGCCGGTCGCGCGTTCGAGCGAGCGGAGGGACTTGGTCCGTTGGCCTGGGCCACGGCGGCACAGGCCCATGCCTACTACGGCCGCGAGGTGCTGGTGCGTCCGCTGCGCAGCCGCGGCCGCGAACAGCTGCAGTTGCCGGCCCTGCAGCGCGACCTCGACGACCTGTGCGCCAGCGTGCCGTTCCTCGCCGGCCTGCCGCAGCGTCTCGGCGCCACCTGGCGAGCGCTCCCCGAACTGCGCGAGCGCTTCGCAGCACTGCCGCCGGGCGATGCCGGCGACCGCCAGGCCTTCGAGCTCGGCATCGGCCTGCTGTGGGAGCACGGCGGCCGCGACCTGTTGGCGGCCTGGCTGCGGGACGAGTGAGCTGGCGCCGCCGTCAGCGCGCCGGCCTGGTGCGCAGCTTCGGGAACAGCCGCACGAAGTCGACCTCGTGCATCGCCGTCACCTCGACCGGCGTGCCGAGGTTCGGCTGCGGGAAGCGCAGGCGCTCGCAGTGCAGCAGCGTGCGCCGCGTGCCGAAGGTCGCCTTCGCCTTGTCGTTCGCGTTGCGGTCGCCGTAGCGCTCGTCGCCGAGCAGTGGGTGGCCCACCGCGGCGAGGTGGGCGCGGATCTGGTGGGTGCGGCCGGTCTCGAGGCGCACGCGCACCAGCGTGATGCCAGCGCGGCGGTCGACCACCGTCACGTGCGACACCGAGCGTTGCCCGTTCGGGTCGACGATGGTCTTCGGCTTGCTGCCGTCCGGTTCGTCGGTGACGCGCAGCGCCAGGTCGATCGTGCGCTGCTCGCCGTCGACCTCGCCGCCGACGATCGCCAGGTACTCGCGTTCGATCCGGCCCTGCTCCATCGCCGTGCCGAGGAACGACAGCGAGGTCTTGCGGCGGCCGACCAGCAGCAGCCCGGACGCGTCGCGGTCGAGGCGCTGCGACAGCCCGGCGTCGGGCAGCTCGCGCGCCAGCGCGTCGGCGACGCTCTGTTCGACCAGCGGGCCCTTGTGCACCGCGAGCCCGGGCGGCTTGTGCAGCACCAGCACGTCGTCGTCGGCGAACATCACCGGGATGCCGAGGTCGATCGACAACGCCGCGTGCTCGGCTGCGAACGTCACCACCTGGCCTTGGCGCAGTCGCTGCTTGCCGTCCTCGGTGCGCACACCGTCGACGGCAGCGCCACCGAGTGCGCAGAACAGCCGCGCCTTCTTCTGCGACAGCGGCCCGAGTTCCGCGCAGTCGACGCCCTGCAGCAGCGCGTCGAGCCGGATGCCGTCCTGTTCGACGGCGACCTGGAGAACGGTCAAGCGCGCACGCCGTCGAGCAGTTCGACGAAGCGGTGGAACAGGTAGAGCGCGTCGTGCGGACCCGGAGCGGCCTCGGGGTGGTACTGCACCGAGAACACCGGCAGCTCGCGATGGCGCAGGCCTTCGACCGTGCCGTCGTTGAGGTTCTTGTGCGTCACCACGACGCTGTCCGGCAGCGAGGCCGGGTCGACCGCGTAGCTGTGGTTC
>JAEUHU010000402.1 GCA_016793305.1 Planctomycetota bacterium | reverse complement strand
GCGACGAGGCGATCGGGGGAGCCGTTCGCCACGGCCAGCAGCAGCGTGCCGTCCGGGGAGAACGCGAGGCTCGTGGGCGCCACCTCGGCGTCGAGCAGCGTGCCCAGGTCGATGCGCCTCGGGGCGATGGTCGGCGTCGCGGTGGCGTAGACCATGATCTCGCCGCTCTTCGGGCACGACACCGCGACGTGGCGGCCGTCCGGGGTCGCCTTCACGCGCAGCGGGAAGCCCTCGCACGGCAGTTCGTGTTCGATCGCCAGCGTGTCGCCGTCGACCACGACGAGCTTGCTCGCTCGGTTGCAGCCGACCCACACGCGGGTCTTGCCGTCGACCTGCACGGCGGCGAGGCCTTCGGCGCCGACCGGCAGGGCGACGTGGGCGAGTTCGCGGCCCGTGGCCGGGTCGAGGCGCGTCAGGCCACCGGGCAGCACGTGGCTGACGAAGCAGGTGGCGGCGTCCGGCGCGAGCGCCAGCATGTGGTTGGTCTTGTGCGCGAGCGGCCACGCGGTGAACGTGCCGCGCGCCGCGTCGAGCCGCAGCACCTGGGCTGGGACCTCGGTCGTCACCAGCGCCACCGCGGACCCGCCGACGAACACGAGGTCGTTCGGTCGCTTGGTCGCACCGAGGTCGACCATCTGGTGTCGGGTGCCGGCCGGCAGGTCGAGCACGAACACACGCGAGTCCGGGGGCTGGTGGCCCGCACCCGGGCCGCCGTAGGCCGAGCCCAGGGCCCAGCGGCCGTCGGCGGAGATCGCCAGTTCGTGGGCTCCCGCACCGGCTTCGTAGCGGTGGATCGGTCGCAGTTCCGGCAGCGACAGCAGGTGCACCCGCTCGTCGCCGCGCGTCGAGTAGAGCAGCGCCGGGACCGTCTCGGCCTTCGATGGCGGCGCCGTCTCGCTCGGGGTCTGGGCGAGGCAGGGAACGCAGCCGGCGGTGGC
Organism: Planctomycetota bacterium; assembly: GCA_016793305.1. The sequence continues at coordinate 861 of JAEUHU010000402.1, read as the reverse complement.
GAGCAACGCGCTGCGGAGCGAAGGCAGGGGCATGCCCGCTGCTACGCGCCGCGACGGCGGCTTGCGAACCGGAGGCCTGGAGTGGGGGACGCGTCGCGACGGGCGCGCGGCGCGCGACCGGGATGCGGGTCCACGCGCTCGGCCGCAGGGCGTCCCGAACCGGGACCATCTTCGAACCGGGGCCGGGCCGCTTGCCGATCTGCTGGCCGTGCATCCTCGTTGGATCACTGCCTTGCCCTCTGCGTCCGCCAGCGGCTACCCGTGGCGGCTCGGAGCATTGCTCTGGCTCGTACTGGTCGGGCTCGACGCCCTGGCGCGGCTCACCTACTGGGGGCGGCACCATCGCGGTGGCGACTGGCTCGACTGGTTCCATGCGACGTCCGAGGGAACGGTGCCGACGCTCGTCACCCTGACCGTGACGGCGGCCGTCGGGCTCGTCTGCCTGTTCCGGCGCGTCGAGGGCCGCGGGGTCGGGTGCTGGCGGGCTCTCGGGGTCCTGTTCGTCTACCTCGCCGTCGACGACCTGGTCGGGCTGCACGAACGCTTCGGTGCGTGGCTGCATCCGTGGCTCGGCGGGCACGGGGTCTACGCGTGGGTGATGGTGCTCGGCCCGCTGTTCGCGATCTGGGCTCTGTTGTGTGCGCGCTGCGTGCTGCGTTGTCTGCCCGGCCGTCGGGAACGTCTGGCGCTGCTCCTCGGGTTCGCGGCCCTGGCGGGGGCGCTAGCCTGTGAGGTGCTCGAGGCCCGCATCACCGCGTCACCGCGGCAACTGCGCGGCCTGCCGCTCGCGGCCTACGCGCACTGGCTCGAGGAGTCGCTCGAACTGCTCGGCCCGCTGCTGCTGCTCGGTGCGGTGTGGCC
>JAEUHU010000310.1 GCA_016793305.1 Planctomycetota bacterium | reverse complement strand
GCCCGGCAAGCGCGCGGTTGTCTCCGGTGCGGTTCTCCCGTACGACGCGGCGATGGCGGCAGTGTCCGTGACGATCTACAGCGACGGCGCGTGCCTCGGCAATCCGGGGCCCGGCGGCTACGGCACGGTGCTGCTGTCCGGCGAGCACCGAAAGGAGCTGTCGGCGGGCTTCCAGCGCACCACCAACAACCGCATGGAGCTGCTCGGGGCGATCGTCGGGCTCGAAGCGTTGAAGCGACCGTGCGCGGTGACGCTGTGGTCGGACTCGCAGTACCTGATCCACGCGATGACCAAGGGCTGGCTCGACGGCTGGCAGAAGAAGGGCTGGCGCACATCGGGCAAGGAGCCGGTCAAGAACCGCGACCTGTGGGAGCGCCTGCTGCGGGCGCTGGGCGAGCACACGATCGAATGGCGGTGGGTGCGCGGCCACACCGGCGACAAGGAGAACGAACGCTGCGACGAGCTCGCGGTCGCGGCGGCGAGCGGTCCGGACCTGCTGGTCGACGACGGCTTCGACGGCTGACAGGAGCCCAACCGAGCTCCGCGTCGGCGCGGAGCGCGCGCTCAGCGAACGCGCACCAGCCGGTGGCGCGGCAGCGCCAGGGCTTCGACCTGCCCCTGCACCGCCTCGAGGAAGCGATGCCCGTCGACGTAGTAGCCGGCGGTCGCTTCGAGTCCGGGCACACGCACCTGGAACCAGCGGTTCAGGCACTCGACCATCAGTTCGCGCAGATACTTCGCGAAGCAGCTCGCCAGCGCGGTCGGGAACGCGCGGTCCTCGCCGCGTTCGGCGAACGTCACCGTGGTCGTGTGCTCGCCGCGTCGCAGCCGGTAGCTGGAGCTCGCCGGCTCTTCGTGCACGACCTCGAGCCGGGCTGTCGGGACGAGGCGGCGCAGGTCGGTCGCGTAGTGCATGCGGCCACCGCAGCGGTCGGCGACCAGGTGGCCGTCGACGTCGCTCGGCATCCTGCCGAGCAGGCGGGCGAGCACCTCGGCGTAGGCGTGGAAGTGGGCGCGGCTCTTGTTGTCGGTGTCGGCGATCAGGCCGTTCCACTCCTCGACATCCACCGGGCGCACCGCGATGTCGAGCAGCGTCACCTCGGCCTTGCGCAGCGCCTTCTTGACCAGTTCGCCCTGCAGCAGCAGCCAGTCGGCCGTGCCGTGGCGCGGCAACGACAGCGACAGGTCCTCGTACCAGGGGCAGCGCTGCAGGAACGGCAGGTCGACGCCGAGTTCCTGGAGCCACGCCCCGAGTGTTCGCGGCACGTGGTCGTGCAACGCCGCCCAGAACACCAGCGCCGTCTGCTCGAGCCGTTCGAGTCCGTGCGGGCCCTGGTTGACCTTCTTGCTGTCGGCGACGCGCACCTTGCCCTTCTCGTGCTTCTGGCGGGCCACGTGCGCCTTCAGCACGCGCCAAGGATCGGTGCCGGCCGGTCCGGTCATGCCGACGCCACCGACCACGAGCGGGCCGAGGATCGGGCCGAGCCCCGCTTCGTCGACTCCGGCCAGGAAGTGCATGCGCGAACGGAAGCAGAGGCCGGCACCGCGGTCAACGTTCCGCTGGCATGGCGCCCCTCGGGCCCGGCTTTCGGGGCACCGGCCCCGAGGCCGATGAGAGGCGGCGCAGGAGAACCCCATGGAAGTGCTGCTCGTCGAGAAGGACCCGCTGGTGCGCGATCAGGTGAAGGTCGCGCTGCAACAGTTCCCGGAGTTCCACGTCACCGTCGGCACCGGCCACGCGGGCATCAACGAGATGCGCGGCCGGACCTTCGACGCGGTGTTCCTCGGCGTCGATCCACGCCAGAAGGACACCGTCAAGCTGATGCACTACCTGCGCTCGTTCGACACCACGACCGAGTTGTTCGTGCTGACCTCGCCGCGCAACGTGCGCGACATGGCGGTCGACAAGACGAAGTACAACCTGCACTCGTTCGTGCAGACGCCGATCGTCGTGCGCGAGCTGTTCGGGCTGCTGGGACGGTTCCTCGAGCGTCGCACCGAGCGGCAGAACTCGGCCTTGCGCAAGCAGGCCAGGGCCGGTCAAGGCCAGCCGAGCCGCACCCACTGAGGCCAGCGCCGGCCCGAGCTTGCCCGGGAGAAGCCCGGGCGGTCTTCTCCGCGGCATGTCCGCCGCCGTTCCTCCGCCAGCCCAGAAGCCGCGCAGCAACCTCTGGCTCGAATCGCGCTACCGCAAGCTGAAGCGGGGCCTGCCGCAGACCGTGTTCTACTGCCCGCGCTGCAAGGGCGACCGGCGCCGCCGACAGGGTTGCCCGCAGTGCGAAGGCTTCGGCAAGCTGACCAAGGAGTCGGTGCAGGAGCTGATCGCGCGGCGGCTGGTGCCGGCGATGCAGGCGAAGGAAGGGCGCTTCCACGGAGCCGGGCGCGAGGACATCGACGTGCTGATGCTCGGGCGCGGCCGGCCGTTCGTCTTCGAGGTGGTCGGGGCGCGCAACCCCGACGTCGACCTCGAGGCGCTGCGGCTCGAGATCCAGCAGCGCGCGGACGGAGCGATCGAGCTCGAACCGTTCGTGCGCGTGCGCCGCGAGCGGGTCGTCTACTGGAAGGAGACGCACTTCGACAAGATCTACCGGGCCGAGGTCGAACTCGGCGGCACGCCGGCGCCGGAACGGCTCGCGGCGGCGCGCACGTTCGCCGGTGGCATCGTGCAGCGGACCCCGCAGCGCGTCGCGCACCGCCGCGCCGATCTGGAACGGCCGCGCCAGCTGGCGGTGCTCGGGCTCACGACCCTGCCCGACGGCGCGCTGGAGCTGCGCCTCCTGTGCCAGCACGGCACCTACGTGAAGGAGTGGATCTCCGGCGACGAGGAACGCACCTCGCCGTCGTTCGCGACGTTGCTCGCCGTGCCGAGCCGTTGTCGTACGCTCGACGTCGAGGAGATCCTCACCGACGACGTGCCGGGCCCGCGGCTGCCGAAACCGGCCGCCGAGGCCGAGCGGTGAACGGGAGCGGCGAGCTGCCGCGGCACCCGCTGGTGCGGCTGCGCTGCAGCCGCAGCGATCGGCTGCGGGCACTGCTGGAGCGCCAGCCGGCCTGGGCGCACGCGTCCCCGTCGCACCAGCAACAGCACGGCGATCGCGCCGTCACCTGCTACCGGCTCGCCCCGGAGTCGTTCTTCCTGCAAGTGCACTGGCGGCGCGTCGGCGACGAATGGCAGGAGCGCGACGTCGAGTTCGTGCCGGGTGCCGCGGTGGCGCTGCGCCTCGTGCTCGACGACGTCGAGCCGGCGTGGATCACCCGCACGCTCGAGATGGCGCCGACACGCGCGTTCGCCCGCGGCGAGACCGGGCGACGCCAGAGCGACGAGGGCCTGTGGATCCACGAGGTCTGGCCCGGCACGTTCCGCCTTTGCGAGGAGAAGGTCGGCGAACTGCTGGCGCTGCTGCGCGCGCGGCCGGGCCTGCGCCTCGTGCTCGGCCGTCGCGGCGTGCAGTGGGCCGGCGTCACGGTCAAGTTGCGCGGGGCTCTCGAGCACCTGGGCGGGCTGGTGCTCGACGCCGCATTGCTCGCGGACTTCGCGGGGCTGTCGTTGGCGCTCGACCTGGAACTGGCCGCGGATTGACCGGGCGGACGCCGGACGGCTTGGGCCGCGTCAGGCGCGGGCTGCGGCAGCGCGCCGTTCCGCGCGTTGGCGCTTGCGGAACGCGCGGATCGCCACCAGGTAGCGCCACACGTCGCGGAAGATCCGCACGGTCGACTTCTTGTCGGCTCGGCGTTCGAACCGGCACGGCACCTCGACGATCTTCAAGCCGGCTTCGTGGGCCAGGATCATGATCTCGCTGTCCCAGAACCACGCCTTGTCGCGGGTGCGCTTCGCGACCTCGGTGATGCGGTCGCGGCGGAAGAACTTGAAGCCGGTCTCGGGATCGCGGAACGGCACCCGGAAGCACCACTGGAACAGCTTGCGGTAACCGCTGCTGAGGAAGTGCCGCAGGATGGCCGTCGGGCGCAGGCCGACCGCGTAGTTGCGGAACGCGGTGGCGCCGTCGGCGCCGGCGTCGATCGCGGCGACCACCGAGGGCAGGAACCGGCAGTGCACCTCGAGGTCGATGTCGAGGAAGCCGACGATCTTGCCGGTGGCCAGCAGGAAGCCCTCGGTCACGGTCCCGCCGCGGCCGACGTTCTGCTCGTGGTAGACGGCGCGGCGGTTCGCATGGCCCTCGACCAACCTGGCGACGACTTCGGCGGTGCGGTCCTTGCTCTTGTCCTCGACGAAGATCAGTTCGTACGGACGGCCCATCGCGTCGAGCGTCTGGCTCAGCTGCTGCACGGAGTCGGCGAGATGGCCTTCTTCCTGGTAGCAGGCGATGACGACCGAGATGTCGTACTGCGATCGGGCGGAGGATTGGGTCACGGGCGGATGCGCACTTTGTGCACGGTGATGCCGGGGAACGTGCCGCTGGCGAGCACTTCGACCCGAGGGTTGGTCAGCAGCCGTTCGACCGTGTCGTCGACCGTGCGATGGGGATGCCAGTGGTCGCGGACCAGGTAGCAGACGCCGTCGACGGACCGTTCGGCCAGTTGCAGCTGGGCGGGGTCGGCGGCGCTGCGGTAGACCCGCAGGGCGGCCTTGGCGAGCAACTCGTCGTTGTGCGCGGCGAAACGGCGGAACGCCTGTTCGGCGAACTCGCCGACCGCACTGCCGAGGTGCTTCCGAACGCTGCTGCCGAGCTGCTCGGGGGTGCGCGGCAGGCTCAGGTTCTTCACGTCCTGGATGCGCGGGTCGTAGTAGCTGAGTGGCCGCGGGTTCGGCGTCGGGGTGTAGACCGCGCGACCGGCACCGCCGTGGTCGATCTCGTGCCCGAGCCACGCCGAGGCGCTGCGCCAGTCGACGTTCGGCTTGTAGACGAGCCACTCGGTCTCGTGATGGGCCAAGAGGCTCGCCAGCGACGCCATGGCGAGCAGGGTGACGAGGCCGCCGGTGACGCGCTGCGGTGGACGCGGCAGGCTCGCGAGGCCCGCACCGGCGAGCAGCAGCACGAACGGCAGGGCCGGGATCAAGCTGCGCTCCATGTAGGTGCGGCCGTAGCCGAGCCAGCCGAGCACCAGCAGGAACAGCGGCAGCAGCACCACACCGAGCCCCACCATGGCGCCACGCAAGCGGTCTTCGCTGCGCCACACGGCGACGAGCCCTGCGACCAGCAGGAGACCACCGAGCCCTTCGAACACGTAGGCGGCCGTGGTGTAGGCGGCTCCGCCGATCGGAGCGAGGCAGTTGCCGGCCCAGCACCAGCGCAGCAGGAAGCGCACCAGCTCGTCGGGCGTCAGCGTGCGCAGGTAGTCCTGCGACGTCTCGAACTGGCCGAGGCTCTGCTTGCCGAACACGAAGCCCGCGAGCAGCAACAGCAGCACCCCGTGCCACAGGAGGATGCGCAGGCTCGCCTGGGTGAAGCCGCGGGTCAGCAGCGGAGCCACGGCGGCCAGCGCCACGACGATCGCGGCGAGGTAGTAGTGGAGGCCGAGCATCGCCACGACCACCGCCATGTGCAGCGGCCAGAGCCAGCGTTCCGCCGTGCGCCTGCCGTCGCAGAGCCGCTCGGTCGTGCCGAAGGCGAGCAGCGTCAGCAGCACCATCGGCGCGTAGAGGCGCGCTTCGGTCGAGTACCAGACGTGCACGGGCGACAGCGCCAGCAGCAAGGTCGCCCAGCGGGCGGCGCGGTCGCCTACCAGCCGGTGGCCGGTCCACCACAGGGCCGGGATGGCGGCGAGTCCGGCGAGCAGGGCCGGCAGCCGCAACGCCAGTTCGCCGTCGCCGAACACGCGGCCGACGCCGTGCATGAAGGCGACGAACAACGGCGGGTGGATGTCGACGTAGAGCGTCGCCAGCAGCTGTTCGAACGTGCCGATGCGCTGGCTCGACATGCAGACCTCGTCGAACCACAGGCTGCGGCCGAGCAACGGCAGGCGCACCAGCAGGGCGAGGCCGAGGCAGACGGCGAGGAACACGATCGGCGGGCGAACGTGCGGCGCTGGCTGGGTTGGCGAGGGCGAGAGAGGCGAGGACATGCAGGGACGGCCGGGGCGAAGACTAGCCGTTGCCCCGCGGCTCGACGGGGCGAGTGCGGTGCGGCGGCAGCGGGCGTCCTGCGCATGGCCCGATCGGGCCATGGCAGCGGTGCTGCGACGCCGATGCATGGTCGCAAGGCGAGACGAACGGCCCGGGCCGGAATGCCGGCCTGCGAGGGCTCGGAGCCCCGTCGTCACGAAGGTGGCGGGGTGCCACGGCGGTCAGAGCATCATGCCCATGACCGTCGTCTCGAGGGTCATGGCGCCGTTGCAGAACACCTGCGTCTGGATCTTGGCGAGGCGTCGACCGCTCACCTGCAGGCCGCCGGCGACGAAGTAGACGCGAGCCGGCGGGACGATCATGCCGCGGATGCGCACCTCGTCGAGGCCGGCGAGGCCGATCATCGCCTCCTTCGCCCAGCCACTGACCTGCTTGACCAGGAAGGTGGCGATCTGCGCGGCACCTTCGATCATCAACACACCCGGCATCAGCGGGCGGCCCGGCACGTGGCCGCCGGCCCACCACGGGTTCTTGTCCCAGTCCTTCCAGCCGACCGCGATCTGACGTTCCCGATCGAAGTGGCAGACGCCGTCGAGCAGGCGGAAGTACTCGGCGTGTGGCAGGCAGGCGCGCAGTTCCGCGTCGTCTACGACTGCCTTGCCGAGATCGACGCTCTGTAGATCGAGGATCGGTTGCCCCATGGGGCGAACGACTCTAGGCAGCGTTCCGCCGGGAGTCGAGCGCGCACCGGGCAGAATGACCCGCGGCCCGGTTGGCTCAGCCGCGCAGCCGCACCAGCCGCACCGTGCGGTACTGCGGCTCCTGGCCTTCGCTCAGGTTCAACTGCAGGTCGGCGCGCTGGAAGCCTTCCTTCTCGACCTGCACGTGCCAGGTGCCCGGTTGCAGGTGGGGGAACACGAGGCGCCCCTGCGGATCGGTGGCGGCGGGGATCTCGGTATGACGCACCCGATCGGTCGCGACCGCCTTCACGCTCGCTTCGGCGACGCCGTAGCCGGCGGCGTCGTGGACCGACAGTTCGACCTGCACGCCGCGTGGCACGACGACGGACGTGCTCTGGGCCTTCGGGGTGCTGGGCTGCGGATAGATCAGGTCCAGCACGCGGATCGCCTGCACCTCGCACAGCAGTTGGCCCGAGTGGCTGATGAACAACTGGTACTCGCCGGCGAGCACGTTGCCGAACACTGCGGCGCCGTACCCGTCGGTCTTCCCGGCCTGGCGTGGCCGGCCCAACGGCTCGCCGACCGGTTGCAGTCGCACGTCGACGTCCAGGTAGGGCTTGCCGTCCTGGTCACGCACGAACACGGTGTGCGGGGAACCGGGCGAGACCGTCAGCACCACGTCGTCGACCAGCTTCTGGTCCTCGTCGATCGTCACCGTGCGGCGGCCACCATTCAGGCCTTCGGCGTAGACCGAGACCACGTAGGGATGCTCGCTGAAGGGAATGTCGGTCACTTCGAAGGTCGGGGTGCCGAGGCCCTGCTTCGCGGGCACCATGATGCGCACGGGTCGCTGCACCTCGCCATTGGGGCCGATCGCACTGCGTTGTTCCTCGACCAGGATCGTCAGGGTCTTCAGGTGCTCCAGGGCGGAAACGGCCACTTGGATGTCGCCGCGGATCACGCCCTTCGTCCAGGTGGCGGTGTCGGTGCGCTTGTCGCCTCGGCCGACCGTCGCCTCGACCGCCAGGGCAGGCGAAGAACCGTCGCGCACGGCGCTTCCCTCGGCCACCGAGGCCTGTTGGGGCTGGCTGACGGCCTCGGCGGCGTGTTCGAGCGATCCAGGTCCCGTCGCGTTCGGCGGCCGGACGGTCGCGAGGGTCTCCTGGCTCAGGAAGGCGAGGCCGGCCAGCGCACCGAGCGCCAGGGTGCTGCAGAGGAGGATCAGGTCGCGGGGTCGCATGCAGGGGAGCACGCAGGAGGGGACTGCTGTGCAGCGAATAGTAACCCACGCGGCGACCGCAACGCGGCTTCCTCGGTCGGAGCCCGTTCGCTCGGGGGACCGGCTCGCAGTCGCGGCGGCCTCCCGCCGATGCCATCGACCCGATCCCACGCTTGCCCCCGCGCAGGAAATCGTCAGGCGGACCGTCGTGGCGCCGGCTCGTCGGAGGCCCGGAGCGGGGGGGCCGGCTCGGCATCGGCCGACCGGGTCACGGCGGTTTCGGGGCTCGCCTCGGTCAGGAATCGGGCCCGCCAGCGGGCCGCCCCGAGCAGTGCCATGCCGGTGCAGAGCATCGTCCAGAGGTCGGGGGCCGAGGCCATGGCGCGGACGATGGCGATCGACGGCCAAGGAACCGTCAAGCCGGAGCGAAAGTCGGCGGCGGCGCGCGAGCCGTTCGTCAGCGGCCGAGGGCCGCGCGCACCCGCTGCACGACGACGTCGAGCGGGGCATCGCCATCGAGCGTCAGGCCGCGCTCGAGCGGCTCGAACGCGGCCAGCTGGCTCGGCAACAACGCCGCGGGGAAGAAGTGGTCCTGCCGCGCGGCGAGACGCTCGCGAAGTCGCTGCTCGGGCACGGCGAGGTGGATCCACTGCAATCCCGGCAGGCCGTCGCCCAGGGTGCCGCGGTGAAGGTGCTTCAGTGCCGAGCACGCCAGCACGAAGTCCCGGCCGGAGCAGGCGAGCGACCGCAGGTGCGCGTGGATCGCCGCGAGCCACGGCGCGCGCATCGAGTCGTCGAGTGGCAGGCCCGCGGCCATGCGGGCGCGGTTGGCCGGCGGATGGAAGTCGTCGGCGTCGACGAACCCGATCCCCAGGTCGGCGGCGAGTCGGCGGCCGACCGAGGTCTTGCCACTGCCGGCGACGCCGACCAGCACCAACTGCAGCGGTGGGTTCATCGGGGTTCGTGGCTACCCGGTGGAGGCTCGTCCGGAGGCGCGGCCGGCGGCGGCGGCGGTGGGCCGGATGGCGTCGCTTCGGGTGTCGGAGGATCGTCCAGGGCTCGCAGCACACGATCGACGTCGCCGAGGAACGCGCCGAAGCCGCCGACGTCGACCGGGGCTCCTCCGGGGGCTGGGGGCGAGCCGGGGCCACGCAGCCGCAGCACTTCCTCGTGCTCGCGGGCGCCTTCGTCGACAAGGTCGTGCCGGTCGAACATCGCCGCGGCCTGCAGATGCACGAACAGGTTGCCCTCGTGCCGTCCACGGATCGCCCGCATCGCCGCGATCGCGGCGTCGATCTGGCCCTGCAACTCGAGCAGTCGGGCGTGGGCCACGGCGGTGCGGGCATCGTCGTCGTCGGGCTCGCCGAGCACTATGGCCGCACGTTCCAGGGCGGCGCGGCGTTCGGCGCCATCGGCCTGGGCCGCGTAGTCGAGCAGTTGTTCGGCGATCAGCGCGCGGGTGTGTGGCGAAGGATCGAGGCGCAACAGGGCGGTCAGGTCCTGCAGCAGCCGGCGTTGGGCGCCGGCGTCGCCGAGCGTGCGGAGCACCTCGATGCGCTGCTGCAGCAGCGCCACCGTCGGTGTGCTGGCGAGTTCTTCGGCCCGGTCGAGGTCGGCGAGCGCTTCGTCGGGTCGGTGCAGGCGCTGCAGGGCTTTGGCCCGGACCAGCAGGGCTTCGGGGTGTCGAGGTTCTCGGGCGAGCAACCGGTCGAGCAACTCGATGGCTCGGTGCAGTTCGTTGCGACGTTCGTCGACGGTGCGTGGGCGATCGAACTCGTCCCGCTCGGTCGCGGCGATGGCGAGATGCCGTTCGGCGCCCGCGAGGTCGCGTTCGACCGCGCTGCGCTGGCTCTGGAGCAACAGCAGTGCGGCGCTGCCGCTCGACAACAGCACGGCCGCGAGCAGGCCGGTGACCAGCGGACGGTGTGCGCACCAGCGACCGGCGCGGCGCAGGAACCCAGGCCTGCGAGCGAGCACTCGCTCGCCGCGCAGGAACCGCTCGAGGTCGGCGGCGAACTCCTCGGCCGAGCCGTAGCGCTGCGCTGGCTTCTTGGCCATCGCCTTGCCCAGGATCGCCTCCACAGGCTCCGGCAGGTCGTGGCGAAGGCGACGCGGCGAGGTCGGCTCGCGTTCGAGCACGGCCTTCAGCACGCTCTGCGCCGTCGGCCCGTCGAACGGGGGACGACCGGTCACCAGCGTGTAGAGCGTGGCGCCGAGCGAGTAGACGTCGGCGAGCGTGCCGGCGACCTGGCTGCCGCCGAGCACCACTTCGGGGGCCATGTACATCGGCGTGCCGACCAGCGCCCCGCTGTCGGTCATCGAGCCGGTGCCGGTCTCGCGCGCGAGGCCGAAGTCGGTGATGGCGACACGCGGGTGCTCCGGGTCGCGCGGCTGGCCGCCTTCGCCGTCGCGCAGGATCAGGTTGCCCGGCTTCACGTCGCGGTGCACGACGCCGTGTTCGTGTGCGAACTGCAGGGCGCGCGCCACGGTGGCGGCGATGCGGCAGGCCTTGCGCACCGGCAGCGGGCCGATGTGGAGCCGCTCTTCGAGCGTGACGCCGTCGACGAACTCCATCGCGAACCAGTGCAGCCGCCCGGTCGAACCCTGGTCGACGAAGGCCACGATGTCGGGGTGGCGGACCCGCGCCATGATCCGCCCCTCGCGCAGGAACCGCGCCAGCGTGTGCTCGGTCAGCGTCAGGCTCGGCGGCAGGATCTTCAGCGCCACGCGCTGGCCGGTGCTGCGCACGATCGCCTCGTAGACGACGCCCATCGAGCCCTTGCCGACTTCGCGTCCGATCGCGAAGGCGGGCAGCTGCTGGGCCAACGACTCCGGGTCGAACGTGTAGAAGTCGCGGTGCAGGCCGAAGTCCGGCGCCTCGCTCACGGGAATCGGAGGGCGTCCTGGATGCGGGTCAGGTCGCGCAGCAGTGCTGGTAGATCGCCGAGGCGCAGCATGTTCGGACCGTCGCTCGGCGCATGGTCGGGATCCTCGTGGACCTCGAGGAACAGGCCGTCGACGCCGCACGCGACCGCGGCGCGCGCGAGGTAGGGTACCTTGGTGCGGTCTCCACCGGTCGAGGACCCTGCACCGCCTGGGCGTTGCACCGAGTGGGTCGCGTCGAAGACCAGAGGCTGACCGAAGCCACGCATCGTCGGGAAGCCGGTGAAGTCGACCACCAGCGTGCGGTAGCCGAAGGTCACGCCACGTTCGGTGATCAGCACGTTCGGGTTGCCGCTCTGCACGATCTTGCCGAGCACGTTGCCGACGTCCTCGGGGGCCAGGAACTGGCCCTTCTTGACGTTGACGGTGCGACCGGTCGCCGCCGCCGCGAGCAGCAGGTCGGTCTGTCGGCACAGGAACGCGGGGATCTGCAGGCAGTCGACCACTTCGCCCACCATGGCGCACTGGTCGTGCGCGTGAACGTCGGTGAGCACCGGCAGGCCGAGTTCGCGCTTCACTTCGGCCAGGATTGCGAGGCCGCCGTCGATGCCGGGGCCGCGAAAGGCGGCGCCCGACGTGCGATTGGCCTTGTCGAAGCTGCACTTGAACACCAGGGGCACCCTGGCGGCGACACAGGCCTTCTGCAGCGCTTCGGCGTGGCGAAGGCAGTGGTCGCGGCTCTCGATCACGCACGGGCCGGCGATCAGGGCGAACGGGCGGCCGCCGCCGAACGGGACGGCGCCGATGCGGACTTCGCGTGGAGACGCGGTTGCGGTCATGCCGCGATGCTACTCGGTGCGGGTCCGGGCGCAGCACGGGCGCCGCATGGACGCCCGGAAACGCGCGGAGCCCGGTCCACCGCGTGGTGGACCGGGCTCCGGCAGGCCCTAGGCAGGCGCCAAGGGCTTCTCCGTCGCGATCAGAACAGCTCGATGTTGAGGTCGAGCGCGTTGCTGACCACGAAGCCGGCCGGGTTCTGGCCGTTGGCCAGCGAGCCCGGCGCGAACGAGCCGAGCGCCTGCATCGAGATCTGCAGCGGGGTGCCCGGGATGCTCCACGCGATCGGGAACGAGAACGACGACGTGCCGACGACGCCGAAGTTCACGAACGCGTCGAAGCTGCCGAGGTAGCCGTTGCAGCCCGGCATGCCGAACTGGAACGGGAACGTGTCGAGGTCGTAGCCGCTCGGGATCGAGGCCGTGAAGCTGAACACGAGCAGCGGGTTGTAGAGGCCACTGCCCGGGGAGGTCTCGGGCAGGTTGCTGATCGTGTAGTTGACGGCCGGGCCGTTGTTGATCGGCGCACCGACGGCCGACAGCGTCAGGGCCGCGATGTCGGTGCCCATCGTGAACGGGGTCACGGTGGTCAGGTCCGACGACGGCGGCGTGGCGCTGGCACCGGCGAGCGTGGCGCCGACGA
>JAEUHU010000162.1 GCA_016793305.1 Planctomycetota bacterium | reverse complement strand
CAGCTGCTGCACGGCCTCGCGGTGGTCGCGGATCATGTCCTCGTGCACCGCGAGCACGCAGGAGATGAAGTTCGGCCAGACGTCCTTGGTCAGCCACAGCACGCGGCCGTAGCCGTCGAGCTCGGCCTGGCCCATGAACGGCTCGCCGCTCGAGATCGCGTCGACCGCCTTGGCGTAGAGCGCCGCCGGCATGTCGGGCGGCGGCATCTCGACGAGCTCGATGTCCTCGATCGTCATGCCCGCGTCGTTGAGGGCCCGGAAGACCAGCAGCCGCTGGTTGCTGTAGCGGTTGGGCACGGCGACGCGCTTGCCGCGCAGGTCGGCCATGCTCCGGATGCCCGAGTCCTTGTGCACCACCACGGCACTGCCGTCGCGGTGGCCGAGGTAGACGATCTTGATCGGCACGCCCTGTTCCCGCAGTGCGATCGCCATCGGCGCCAGCAGGAACGTCGCCGGCGTGCGGCGGGCCAGGAACGCTTCCTTCAGCTCCGGCCAGCCGTTGAACCGCAGCGGCGCGAACAGGCCCTCGCCGACCATCTGCTTGTTGATGAAGTCGGTGACCGGGCAGGTCAGGTGGCACGTCACCGGCAGGAAGCCGACCGCGTAGCGGCCGGCGGCCTTGTCCGGTCGGAACCAGCCCAGGTTCATCCAGCCGTGCAGCAGCGAGACTGCGACCAGCCAGGCGGCGGCGAGCCAGGGAAGATTGCGACCCGTTCTCAAGCGGGCCGGAGGCTACTCGTCGCTTCGGCGAGCCCTGCCGGGAGATTTCGGGCGATCTGCGCCTCGCCGACGCCACCCCCGGAAACACCGCAGGCCACGCGCGGGACGTGCCCGGGCGTGGCCTGCGGTGGCGAACGACGCGGGGCCCGTGGCCCCGGCGGTCACTTCTTCATCGCCTGGTGCACGTTGCCGACCAGGGCTGCGTTCGGCTTCAGCGACTTGTCGCCGGGCTTCTTCCAGTTGGCCGGGCACGCCTCTTCCGGCAGCTTGCTGAAGTGGATGAAGGCCTGCACCTTGCGGGTCAGCTCCTCCATGTTGCGGCCGACGTTCAGGAAGTTGATCTCGCTGCCGTGCAGCTTGCCGTCCGGGCCGATGATGAACGTGCCGCGCAGCGCGAGACCGTTCTGCATGTAGACGCCGAACAGCTTCGCGACCGCACCGGTGCGATCCGCGGCCATCGGGTAGGTCACGCTGGCGAGCTCGCCCTCGTGCTTCTGCCACGCGAGGTGCGTGAACTTGGTGTCGGTGCTGACCGTGAGCACCTCGGCGCCGAGCTTCTGCAGGGCCGCGTACTGGTCCGCCAGGGCGGCGAACTCGGTGGCGCAGACGAACGTGAAGTCGGCCGGGTAGAAGACCAGCACGGTCCACTTGCCCGCCTTCTTGGCCTCGGCGAGGCTGAAGCTGCCGAAGTCCTTCTTGGTCGGCAGGTAGGTCTCCATCGTGAAGTCGGGCACGATTTGCCCGACCTGGATCGTCGTGACTTCGCTCATGGTGTCTCCGGAAATGCGTCCTGGTTTGGGGCTAGAAGGCTAGCGAGC
>JAEUHU010000200.1 GCA_016793305.1 Planctomycetota bacterium | reverse complement strand
GACCTGCACCAGCACGCCCGCCGCCTGCTCGCCGCCCATCACCGAAATGCGCGAGTTCGGCCAGGTGAACAGGAAGCGCGGCTGGTAGGCGCGGCCGCACATGCCGTAGTTGCCGGCCCCGAACGAACCGCCGATCAGCACCGTGATCTTCGGCACCTGGGCGGTGGCCACGGCCTGCACCATCTTGGCGCCGTCCTTGGCGATGCCGCCGGTCTCGTACTTCCGGCCGACCATGAAGCCCGTGATGTTCTGCAGGAACAGCAGCGGCACCTTGCGCTGGCTGCACAGCTCGACGAAGTGCGCGGCCTTCACCGCACTCTCCGAGAACAGGATCCCGTTGTTGGCGACGATGCCGACCGGGACGCCGTGGATGTGCGCGAAGCCGGTGACCAGCGTCGTGCCGTAGCGCGCCTTGAACTCGTGCAGGCGGCTGCCGTCGACGAGGCGCGCGATCACCTCGCGCACGTCGTACGGCGTGCGCGTGTCGCGCGGCAGCACGCCGAGCAGTTCCTCGGGGTCGTAGAGCGGCTCCTCGCTCGCCTGCAGTGCGATCTGGTCGGGCTTGCGCGTGTTCAGGTGGCCGACGATCGTGCGGCACATCTGCAGCGCGTGCGGCTCGTCCTCGGCGAAGTGGTCGGCGACGCCGGACAGGCGCGTGTGCACGTCGGCGCCGCCGAGGTCCTCGGCCGAGACGACCTCGCCGGTGGCGGCGCGCACCAGCGGCGGCCCACCGAGGAAGATGGTGCCGTTGCCCTTCACGATGATGCTCTCGTCGCTCATCGCCGGCACGTAGGCGCCGCCCGCGGTGCAGCTGCCGAGCACGACGGCGACCTGCGGGATGCGGGCCGCGGACATGCGCGCCTGGTTGTAGAAGATGCGCCCGAAGTGGTCGCGGTCGGGGAACACGTCGGCCTGCAGGGGCAGGAACGCGCCGCCGCTGTCGACCAGGTAGACGCACGGCAGCCGGTTCTCGAGCGCCACTTCCTGGGCGCGCACGTGCTTCTTCACCGTCATCGGGAAGTAGGTGCCGCCCTTCACGGTCGCGTCGTTGGCGACCACCAGCACTTCGCGGCCCTGCACCATGCCGACGCCGGTGACGATGCCGGCACTCGGCGCGTCGCCGCCGTAGAGCCCGTGTGCGGCGAGCGGCGACAGCTCGAGGAACGGCGAGCCGGGGTCCAGGATCGCGGTGATGCGCTCGCGCGGCAGCAGCTTGCCGCGCTTGTGGTGGCGCGCACTCGCTTCGGCGCCGCCGCCGAGCTTGGCGGCGGCGACGTGGCCGGCGATCGCTTCGATCGCCTTCAGGTGGTGGGCCCGGTTCTCGGCGAACTCGGGTGCGGTCGGACTGATCTGGCTGTGCAGGACGTCGGTCATGGGTGCGGAGGGCGCGGCAGGATAGGCGAACGCCCGGCCGCCGTCGCCTGTCCTCGGCATCCCGCCGAGGCGGCCCCGCCCCATCGCGTCACTTGCCCTTCGGTTCGGCGGGTGGCGTTGCCGCCGGCGCCGTTGGGCGCGCCGACAGGTCCGCCAGCTGCTGCTGCAGTCGTGCCGCCATCGCTTCCTGGAACTGGCGCAGCTGCGGCAGCGGCGGGCGTTCGCCGGCCGTGCGCCAGTTGGCCCGCGCCTCGCCGAGCAGGGCTGTGGTCTCGGCTTCGTGGAACATCAGGTCGCGGCGCACCGGCGGCAGCAGGTCGGTCCGCAGCCAGCGCAGGTCGGCGGGCTCCGCCCCGTCGGCCGCCGCGTAGAAGCGTTCCTGCAGCCGTTGGCTCGCCTGGGCCAGCGCGCTGCGAGGATCCCCCGCCACGGTGCGCGGCACGACCCCGGCCGCCGGGAACAGCGGCAGTGCCGCGGTGAACAACGGCTGGCCGAGCGACACCCAGAGCGTCGTCCAACCGACGTCCTCGCCGTTCGTCACTCCCTGCGCGACCAGGGCACCGGTCGTCGACTGCCGGTGCAGCGTCGCCCGGGTGTCGAGGCGACCGTCGCGAGGGTGCGGCGCACCGGTCGGCAAGGTCAGGTCGCGGGCCACCTGCTGCAGCACGAAGCTCGCCGAGACCCCGTCGGCTGGCGCACGCGCGAACACGGCCTCGGCCAGCCGCTGCCGCTCGTCGGCCTGTGCTTCCGGGGTGGGGAAGGAACCACCGCGCACGATCACTCCCCGTTCGGCGGTCGCGGCATCGACGCGAGTCGACGCATCGGCGCGCACTTCGAACAACGCCGCCGTGCCTGAGGCATCGATGGCCACGACGTTCGCAGCGAAGGTGCGCCCCTTCGCGTCGGACGATCGCAGCAGGGCCTCGACCGCGGCGACGTCACGGCAGGAGCGCAGGGCCTCCTTCAACAGGGCGCAGAGGGCGAGGTCGGCGCCAGCCCCGGCCGCGCCATCGGCGACGAAGACCGGTGCTCCGGCGATGCCTAGTCCCGCGTCGTTGGCCCCACCGTGCACCCGGCCCGGCTGCCCGGCCTCGCACCATGCGAAGTAGCGAACCGCGCCGTCGGCCAGCGGCTGAACGACCAGGTCCGGCGAACCGCCGTCGCGAAGGACCCACAGCAAGGGGCGGCCCGCGGCCACCCGTGGCGCCACCACCCCGACCAGCGCACCGGCCGGCGCTTGGGCGAGACAGAATCCTGTGAGACACCCGGCGAGCGCGCGCCCAAGGAGAGTCAGCATGCCGCGGATCTTCGCCACCAGCACGAACTTGGCAACGCGCTGCACCACGACCCCCCGATGCCACGGCAGCCAGGGAACCCTGGGCTTTACTCGCCACGTCTTAAGGCGAATGATCCGCCGCCCACACCGAGGAGCGGCCCGTCCCCCCATGCCCCTAGCCCTGTCCCTGCTGGCCGGTCTCACGGCAACGTCGTTGCCCCCTGTTCCGCACGAGGTAGCCCTGCGCGAGGCCCGGTTGCTCGACGCCGAGTGTGGGGTGCCGCAAGGTCCTGGACCCAGCAGCAGTGGACCCGGCAGCAGTGGACCCGGCAGCAGTGGCGCCAGCAGCAGCCAGCCTGCTCCGATCCAGTTCGTCGACATGTCGGCGCAGTCCGGCATCGACGACTACGGCGTTTCGTTCGGCGCTTCTGCCGGGGACGCCAACGGCGATGGCTGGCCGGACCTGTTCGTCGGCGGCCACTACAACGGTCGCGCCAAGCTCTACCTGAACATGCAGAACGGGACGTTCCTCGACGTGGCCAACCGGTTGTATCCGAAGCCGAACGGGGACCTGCACGGCGCCCTGTGGTCGGACCTGGATGCCGACGGTGCGCAGGAACTGGTGGTGATGCGCGGCGCCGGCTACGGGTCGGTGCCCACGCCCAAGCTGGCCTACAAGCGGATCGACACCTACATGGTCGACCTCGCGATCTTCGCGTCGCTCGACGTCCCGCTGATGCGCGCCCGCACGCCCCTCGCGGTGGACCTCGACGAGGACGGCTGGCTGGACGTGTTCATGACTGCAGCCCAGCGCCCGGATGGCCAGGCCCCGACCGCGCCCTACCGTCACCACACGGGCCATCAGTTCCTGGACAACTGGTCGGGGATCGGTGCAGGCAGCACGTGGTCCGAGTTCGCGGTCCATGGCGACCTCGACGGGGACCGCAAGCTCGATCTGCTGGTCCACGGCTTCCCGACCCGAGCCTTCTCGTACGCCGCGTCGGGACTGACCAACATCTCGGCTGCCGTCGGTCTCCCCAACATCACGATGATGCGGGATGCCGTGATCGCCGACTTCGACAACGACGGCAGCAACGAGATCTACGTCTGTCGCAACGACATGGGCAGCGCCCTGAGCCGTCGCTACAGCAACCGGATCGACTTCCGCACGATCACGACGGGCCAGGAGCACGGTCTCCGCATCCCGGTGGCAGGTCCGCACACGGCCGTTCTGGAGTGGGGCCCCCAGGGCTCGACGACACCCGTGCTCCTCGGCGCCTCCGGCATGGTGGTTCCTGCCGCTTCCTGCTCGGTCGTACTGAACCCCGCCAACCCCGCCCACGTCGGGATCGCTCCCCACTCCCCAGGCCAGGTCGACGCGATCCATGTCGGGTTCGACCCGGCGACCTCGTCGTGGATCGTCGTCTCCAGCTCCACGATCTGGAACGAGTGCATGTTCCGCTTCGACTGCAGCATCGGAACCGGGTCCCCGACGGCGCTCGGCTTCAACCCGCTGGCCGCGCCCCAAGGCGACCTGCTGCTGAAGCGAGTCAACGGCAGCTACGTCGACGTCACCGCGAGCAGCGGCGCGCCGGCCAACCTGCGGGGCCACTCGGTGGTCGCCGCCGACTTCGACAACGATCGGGACCTGGACCTGTTCGTGGTGACGTCGACCCTGGCCGACAACACGCCCGACGTGGTGCTGCAGAACGACGGAGCCGGCAACTTCACGCCCGTGTCGATGCACGGGGCCCAGGGCTCGTCGTTCGGCGTCGGCGACTCGGCGATCAGCCTCGACTACGACCGCGACGGCTGGGTCGATCTGCTGGTGGTGAACGGCGACGGCATGGGCTTCCGGCACGCCGGCTCGACCGCGTTCGCCGACAACGGGCCGACGCAGTTGTTCCGCAACGGCACCAGCAACGGCAACCACTGGATCACCGTCGAACTCGTCGGCCAAGCGCCCAACATGGACGCCATCGGGGCCCGCATCGAGGTCACGGCCGGCGGAGTCACGCAGGTTCGCGAAGTGGGCGGCGGCACGCACCGCTACTCGCAGAACCACGGCATCCACTTCGGCCTCGGCTCGGCGACCACGGCGGACGTTCGCGTGGTCTGGCCGAACGGCGCAAGGTCGCTGCGCTCGCAGCAGCCGGCCGATGCGCCGCTGACCGTGATCCAGTGAGCCGCCGACACGCGAGCGGGCCCGGCCCAGCTCGCCCGGTGAGCCTCACGGCGCGTCGATGCGAAACGCCGCCCCGGCGAGCACGGTGAGCAGGTCCAACGCGACTCCGACGCACTGCACGTCGAAGCAGATCGGCCGCACGGCGTCGGGCACCACGAGGCTCGCGACCAGTGGCTCACCGAGGTCCACCAGCACCACGACGTCCTCGGCGACCGCCAGCGAGCAACCGGGCGTCCACGGCAGCACGACCGGCACCGCCGGCGCGAAGCCGAACACGAGCACGCCGAGGTCCTGGGCCCCAGCCACCGCGGCGAGTTCGACACCGCCCGCGAAGTCCGCGGCCACCCGCAGCTCGGGCGCTGCGTCGTCGCACGGCGAGGCGAGCGACACCACCGAAGCATGCGTCGGCAGCAAGCGCATCGCCAGGTCGGCGGCGACGCTGCCGGTCCAGTGCCAGGTCGTGTACCACGAACTCGCCGTCCCGGCCTGGGCCGCACCGGTGACGCGCACACGCACGTAGGTCGGATACGGACCGACGACCAGCGGCACGACCGCACTGCCGGTGGCGTCGACGACGCCATCGTCGTGCACGTCGACCAGGAGGCTCACGGCCCCGTTCCCGGTGGTCGCCGCGAGCCAGTCGATGTCGAGCACGGCCGGCGTCGAGCTGCCGGTGCCGAACAGGTAGAGCACGTCGACATCGACGTTCGCGTTGCCGATCCAAGGTGGCTGGCACTGCAGACTCCACGCCACCTGCACGTCGCACGAGGTCACCGCGTGCTCGAGCACGGCTCCGGCCCCGACGACCGACATGCCGGCACCGCCGGTCACGTCGTCTCCGGCTGCCGGCCAGGTCACGGCGTTGCCGCCGCTGCGCACGGTGCGCTGCAGCAGGGTCGCCTGGACGACGACCTGGGCGGTCAACGGCGCCATCAGGGCGGTCGCGGCGAGCAGCAGGTTCCGGATCGGCACCGGCAAGGCTATCCCGCCCCACCGACCCGGTCGGCGCACACCCCGGCAAGCGCCGATGCCATCGCGCCGAGCCCGCCAGCACGATGGGGACAGGCGCCGCTCGCCGATGCATGATGCCGCCGATGCCGAACGCGCGCCCCCGAGCATGACCGACACTCCGACGCTGTCGATCGTCGTCGTGAACTGGAACACGCGCGAGCTGCTGCTCGCCCTGCTCCGTCGCCTGTTCGACGCGCCGAGGCTGCCGTTCGAGGTGCTGGTGGTCGACAACCAGAGCGCCGACGGCAGCGCCGAAGCAGCCAGCGCCGCGTTCCCGCAGGCGATCGTGCTGCCGCAGCCGAAGAACGGCGGGTTCTCGTACGGGGTCAACCGCGGGCTCGAACGAGCGCGTGGCCGCTGGATCCTGCTGCTCAACACCGACGCGATCGCCGACTGGGAGCAGCTCGAACGCTTCGTCGCCGCCGCCGAGCGCGAGCCGTCCGTCGCGGTGTTCGGGCCGCGCGTCACCGACGAGCACGGCACGCTGCAGAGCACGGCCTGGCACCGCCACCGGCCGGGGCACTACCTGCCGACGGCCCTGTTCCTCGGGCGCTTCCTCGGCGCGCCACAGCCGACCGAAGCGACCGACGTCGACTGCGTCAGCGGCTGCGTGTTCCTGATCCGCAGCAGTGTGCTGCGCGAGGTCGGCGGCTTCGACGAACGGTTCTTCATGTACTACGAAGAGGCCGACTTCTGCGAACGGGTACGCACGGCCGGGCACCGGATCCGCTGGCTGCCGGACGCGACGTTCGTGCACGAGGGCGGGCTCAGTGCGGCGCAGGCGGCGGAGCGCACGTTCGTGGCGTTCCGCGAGAGCTGTCTGCTGTACCACGCGAAGTGGCATGGTCGTGGCTGGACGGAATGGGTGCGCGCCTGCCTCGTGCTCGGGCACACGCTGCGGCTCTGCGCGTGGCTCGTCGCGGGGCTGCTCGGCAAGAAGTCGCGGGCGCCGCTGTACCGGGCGGCACTGCGGCAGCTGCTGCGGCCGGGGTATGTCGGCGAGCTGTGTCGGCGCGAGCGCCAGGTGCCGAAGCTCGGGTAGCTGGTGCGACAGCGAGTCGGCAGCTACCGGTCGATCCACCACCTGGCGAGCGGGACCAGGGAACCCGAGAAGACGATCGCCGGGGGCGCGACACCGACCGACACGCACAGGAGCCAACGCTTGGTCCATCCGGCTCGGTAGGCGCCGTAGAGCGCCGTGGCGATCGCAGCGGCCCATGGCGCAACGCTCACGAGGAGAAGGTATGGGAGCTCTGCTCCCACGGACTGGGTCTTCTGCACACGCACGGCCACGTACAGCCATGCCCCCGTGCAGCACCACGCCAGTGCCATACAGCTCAAGCAAACGACCAGGAGACGAACGCCTGGTGGCCCTGGGCATGCACCTGTCGAGGGAGTCATGGTCTTGGCTGACGGAGTCGTGGCGGAACGTGTCGACACTACGAGCCTTTCCTCGGCTCGACCTGGCACAGCAGGGTCTACCTGCAGCGCCGCGATCCGCCAACCAGGCCCCCGAACCCCGTCAGCGAATGCACCCCCGCGCCACCTGCCGCAACAGCCCGAGATGCTGCCGGATCGTGCGCAGCACCTTCATCTTCGAGAACCCGAACAGGCGCGCCTCGAGCACGCACGGGTGCTCGGCCACGACCCCGCCGCGGCGCAGCACGCGCACCAGCAGTTCGGCCGTGCCGAGAAACCCCGGGTGCGTCAGCGGCAACTCCGCGACGAACGCGCGCCGGTAGACCCGGAAGCACGCCGTCCAGGTCGCCAGCGGCGCCCCGGTCAGTCGCCGGTAGAGCGCCGACAGCGTGCGCGACAGCGACAGCCGCCACTTCGGCACGTTGCGCACGCCACCGTGCCGGTGGTACGGCGACGCCGTGACCACCGTCGCCGCGCGTTCCTGCAGCAGCCGGAACATCGCCCGCAGCTCCATCGGGTCGTAGGACAGGTCGCCGTCGATCGACGCCGCGAACTCCGCGTCGCTCGCCTGCAGCCCCGTGCGGATCGCCGCCGCGACGCCGAGGTTCTGCGCATGCTGCACGAGGCACACGAACGGTCGCGTCGCCGCGTGCTGCTGCAGCAGTTCCCAGGTGCGGTCGCGGCTGCCGTCGTCGACGCAGACGAACTCGCAGGCCAGCTCGTCGCCGAGCAGGGCTCGCACCTGGTCGAGTTCGGCGAACAGTGCGCCGAGCCCCGCCTCTTCGTCCTTCAACGGCACCACCACCGCGAGCCGCACCGCCGTCGGCAGGGGCTCGCGCAGCGTCGCCGGGGCCGGTGCTTCGATCGCGGCGGCGGGCCCGACCGCGGCACTCGGCAGGCCGAGGGCCACGCCGACCACCCCGTTCTGCGTCGCCGCGAGCGCTTGCGAGAGATCGACGCTCGCGCGCGCGAGCTGCCCGTAGTGCGCCGCGAACACCGGGCGCGGCAGGCCGCGCAGCTGCGGTTGCCCCGGATCGAGCCGCCAGGCCAGGAAGCGCACCACGTCGCGCGACTGCGGCCCGCCGTCGCCGGCCATGGCCGCACCGTGCGCCAGCACGTGCGCCTCGGCCTCGCCGACCTCGAACGAGAACCCGGCCTCGGCCGCGGGCGTGCGCCACCAACGTTCGCCGTTGCCGATCACGCCGCCGATCGCGAGCCCGCGCACTTCGCGGCCCCCGACGCTGGCGAGTGCCGTGCGCTGGCGCTGCCATTCGGCGACCTGCGCGGCTCGTTGCGATGGCGGCAGCTGGTCGAGCGGCGTCGGCATGGCCACGGCGAGCGCCAGCCCGTGGCCGGCGGCGACCAGGTCGCGGACCAGCGCTGGAGCGCTGTGCGCGAGCTCGCCCGGCACGCAGAACGTCGCCTTGCGACCCGCGCGGTCGAGCACCGGCAGGATCGCCGCGATCGCCGTGGCGGCGCGCCGCTCCAGCCGGCGCCAGTGCCGGGCACTCAGGTGCGTCTGCAGCGCCGGATCGTGGAACCACTCGCTGGCGTCGACGACGAACAGCGGCAGCGTGGCGGGAGCGGGGACCTGGGGCACGGACGCGTTGTAGCGGGCGGAGAGGCGGCGACCAGCGCGCGCTACATCAGCTTCTGCACCAGCACCGGGACCTCGTGCACCAGTTCGTTGGCGACGGAGCCGAGCACCGGCGTGCCGAGCGAACGCAGGTAGGCGAGATTGCGCCGCACCACCTGTTCGCGGTGCCGGTTGGCCTCGACCACCAGCACGACCGCGTCGAGCGCGCGCACCACGAAGCTCGCCTCGGGTGCCCGGTTCAGCGACGGCACGTCGACGAGGCAGAGTTCGTGGTCCTCGAGCAGCTTCTGCAGGTGCCCACGCAGGCGGTCGTCGACGAACGTCCAGAACGGATCCGCGGTGACGCCGGCCGGCATCAGGTCGACGCCGGGCGCCACTTCGAGCCGCAGCGCGTCGCGCAGCGTGGCCGAGCCGTGCATCAGTTCGGCGAGACCGGGAGCCGGTGTCGCCTGGAACACGCCCGACAGCACCTGGCGCCGCAGGGCGGTCTCGACCAGGGCGATGCGCTTCTGCTTGCTGCCGAGGAACAGGGCCAGGTTGGCCGCCAGCGTGTTGCTGCCCTCGTCGTCGCCGATCGCGCAGAAGCCGACCGTGCGGTGGCTGTCGCCGACGCCGCGCTGCAGCAGGTTGGACCACAGGTAGCCGAGCTCGGTGGCGATGACCTCCGAACGCCGGCTGTTGCCTTCCTTCTGGATCAGGTTGCGCAGCATGTCACCACCCCTGTTCGCGCAGCGCCGTGTGCCGCCGCAGGTTCTTGCC
>JAEUHU010000179.1 GCA_016793305.1 Planctomycetota bacterium | reverse complement strand
GGGGCGATGGCGTTCGCGCAGCCCGTCGCTATCCTGCTCGCCCCTGGAACCGGCCGAACGGCCCCTGGAATCGTGAGCAACACTCTTCAGATCACCGACATCCCCGTCGCCGGCTACGAGCGCATCGTCCGCGGCGTCGATCCCTCCTGCGGCCTGCACGCGATCATCGCCGTGCACGACACCACCCTCGGCCCGGCGCTGGGCGGCCTGCGCATGTGGCCCTACGCCTCCGAGGACGAGGCGTTGTTCGACGTGAAGCGGCTGAGCCGCGGCATGACGTTCAAGTCGGCCGTGGCCCAGACCGGGCTCGGCGGCGGCAAGGCCGTGATGATCGGCGATCCGAAGAAGATCAAGTCCGAGGCGCTCTACCTGGCGATGGGTCGCCTGGTCGACGCGCTCGGCGGCCGCTACATCACCGCCGAGGACGTCAACACGTCGGTCCAGGACCTCGAGATCATCCGCCGCGCGACGAAGCACGTCACCGGCCTCGAGCGCAAGGACGGCGGCAGCGGCAACCCGTCGCCCTACACCGCCTACGGCGTGTTCCTCGGCGTCAAGGCGGCGCTCGGCTGGACGTTCGGCAACGACTCGCCCAAGGGCCGCACGGTCGCGATCCAGGGCACCGGTGCGGTGGGTTCCGCCCTCGCCAAGCGCCTCGTCGAAGCCGGCGCCAAGGTCTACGGTGCCGACAAGAACACCGAGCGGCTGCAGCAGCTGCAGAAGGAGATCGGCCTGATCCCCACCAGCGAGGCGGAGATCCTGACCATGAAGTGCGACGTGTTCGCGCCGTGTGCTCTCGGCGCGATCCTGCACGACACGTCGATCCCGAAGCTGAACACGCCGATCGTCGCGGGTGCGGCCAACAACCTGCTGCTCGAGCCGCGCCACGGCAAGATGCTCGCCGACCGCGGGGTGCTCTACGCACCGGACTACGTGATCAACGCCGGCGGCATCATCAACGTCTCGGTCGAGTTCCACCCGGGCGGCTACGACGAGAAGGTCTCGCTCGGCAAGATCGAGCGCATTCCGCAGGCCCTGAAGGAGCTGTGGACGATCGCCAAGGAAGAGCGCATTCCGCCGAGCGACGCCGCCGACCGGCTGGCCGAGCGGATCGTCGCGGATGCGCGCGGCGCCAAGAAGGGCGCTGGCGCCAAGCCGCACCGCAGCGGCGGCTGCGGCTGCTGAGACGAGCCGCGGCCACCCTCGGGTGGCCGCTGGCGTGCCGGGCGGACCGACGATCCGGGACTGCGCTCGGCTGCGATGTCAGACCGGCGCGGGCTCGCCCGGATCGCCCTGCTGGCGCGGTTCCCGGCGCGGTGCGCCCTGTTCCGGTCGGCGCGAACCCTCGCCGGCACCTCGCCGCGGGCCTTCCCCGCGCCGCCCGGCCGGTGCGCGCCGTTCGCCTCGTTGGCCCGGTTGCCGCCGGAACCCGCGTCGCTCGTGCTGCGGCGGCATCGGCTGCGTGCCGCGGCGGTCCTCCTGGCGTGCGCCGTCGGAGCGTCGGCCTCGCCGCGGGCCGTCGCCGGGGCGCTGGCCGCGCGGTGCGTCGCGGTGCTGCCGCATGGCTTCGGCCATGCGGCTGCGCCGGTGTTCGCGCAGCCGCGGGTGGTCCTGGCGCGCGCGCTGGCCGCGGCGATCACCCTGGCGGTCGCCGGGCGCCGGGCGCCGCATGCGTTCGTTCGTGTCGCCGCCGCGCCGGAGTTCGCGCAGCTGCTGCAGGCGCTCGCGCAGGGCTTCGAGGCGCTGCTCCAGCCGGGGCAGGCCTTCGCGTCGTTCGGTCTGCGGTCGGCCGTCGCGGCCACCGGCGCGTTCGGCGCGTCGGCCTTGGGCCGGGAGCAAGGAGGCGAGGAGAGTCAGGACCAGCAACAGTCGCTTCATGATGGGCACCGTTCGTCGTCGGGGCGTTGCAAGGGCGCTGGCTACGGCGCACAGCGACCGGGCCCCACGCGAGCCCGCACGATGCGGCCGGTGCGGTGGCTTCGGTGGCCGGTGGGCCACCACGGCGCGATCCCTCAACGGCTCCGTGCCACCGCGTCCTGGTAGGCGGCGAGCACGCCGGTCGCCGTGCGCTGCCAGGTGAACGTTCGCGCGCGGGCGATCGCTGCGTCGCGCATCGCCGGGAAACGGGGCACGTAGTCCTCCAGGGCTCGCACGAGTTCGGTTGCCATCGACTCGACCTGGTGCGGATCGAAGTAGTGCGCATGCTCGCCGCCGGCTTCGGGCATGGCCGACGTGTCGCTGGTCAGCACCGGGGTGCCCAGTGCCAGTGCTTCGCAGACCGGGATGCCCCAGCCCTCGATCAGGCTCGGGTAGACCGACAGCGAAGCGCCGGCGTAGAGCGCGATCAGGTCGTCCTGGGACAAATACGGCAGGAAGCGCACGTGCTCGAGCACGCCGGCGCGTTGCGCGCGTTCGCGGAAGCGGTCGACGTGCTTGCCGAGGCCGGACACCACCAGCAGGTGCGGCAGATCGGGGCGCCGTTGCCGTGCCATCGCCCAGGCCTCGAGCAGGCGGCCGGTGTTCTTGCGCTCGAGTGGTGCGCCGATCGTGAACAGGTACGGACGGCCTTCGGCGAACGTGGCGCGCGCGCGTTCGCCGGCACCCGCCGGAGCGCCCGCCAGCACCTTCGGGTGCAGGCCGTTCAGCGACAGCCGCACCTTCTTCGGGTCGACGCCGGTGCGCTCGACGAGGTCGCGGCGGCTCCACTCGCTGACCGTCAGGATCACCGCGGCGTCGCGCACCACCCGCGGGGTGACGGCGCGTGCGTAGGCGACGAACGGGTCGTTCAGGTCGTCGGGCCAGTAGGTGACGATCAGGTCGTGCAGCGAGACGACCATCGGTGGGCCCGGCCACAGCCGCCAGCGCGGTGGCAGCGTGTTGTAGGTGCCGTGGTAGACGTCGAGCCGGTCGCGCCGCAGGCGCCACGGCATCTGCAGCCGTTCCCAGGTGTGGAAGCGGCCGCCGCGCATGTCGGTGTGGCGCGCCTGCATGTTCGCCGGGATCGGGAACGCGCCCTCCGGCAGCTGCAGTTGGTGGTAGAGCACGAACTCGTGCCCGGCGGCGAGCGTCGTGAACTCGCGGACCAGGTGGCGCACGTAGAGCCCGATGCCGCGCGGCTCGGGACGGAACGCTTCGCGGGCGTCGAGACCGATGCGCATGCCGACTAGCCCGGCAGCCGGGTCATCACCTCGATGCCGGTCTCGGAGACGAAGATCGTGTGCTCGAACTGGGCGATGCGCACGCCGCGCCGCTCGCAGAGCGGCGGGTACTCGTCGACGAGGTCCTTCTTGCGCAGCGTGCGCAGCGCCTCGTCGCCGGCCTTCAGCGAGCCGAGCCAGCGTTCGAGGTCGCGCCGCGCGAACGGCAGCCCTTCGCTCTGCGCCATCGCCTGCTGGATCGGCGCCGGCAGGTTGTCCTTCGGCCGCACCTCGCGGCGCAGCATGAACACCTCCGGGTCGCCGTCGACGTCGATCATGCCCTTGCCGTCGCTGGCGAACGGCTCGCAGGCGATCGTCATGTTGGGCCGCAGCTTCGCGGCCTTGCTGTCGGCGTAGTTCGGCACCGACGGAGCGCAGTGGATCGTGTAGCGGGCGACGCCGTGGCCGCACAGGTTGCGCACCGGCTTGAAGCCCATCGACTCGATGGTCGTCTCGACCTGGCGGCCGACCTCGGTCAGCGACACGCCCGGGCCCATCACCGCGATCGCGTTCTCGAGCGCCATGCGGCTCGCGGTGCACAGCAGCGAACCCTCGCCGTCGCGCAGGTCGACCGTGGTGGCGTTGTCGGTCACGTAGCCGTCGACGTGGGTGCCGCAATCGAGCTTGACGATGTCGCCGGGCTGGATCGTGGTCGGGTCGCCAGGCGGCGAGCAGTAGTGCGCGGCGATGTGGTTGCGCGAGATCTGCGCCGGGAAGGCCGGCTGGCCGCCGAGGTCGCGGATCTTCGCCTCGACGGCACGCTGGATGTCCTCGATGCGCGCCCCGGGCACGATCATCGCGCGGCCGTGGGCGAGGGCCGTGGCCGAGATGCGGCCGGACTGACGGAGCTTGTCGAGTTCGAGCTTCACGCGATCACACCGAGTTGCTTGCCGACCTTCGTGAAGGCGGCCACCGCGGTTTCGAGCTGCGGGATCTCGTGGGCGGCGCTGATCTGCACGCGGATGCGCGCCTTGCCCTTCGGCACCACCGGGAAGCAGAAGCCGATCACGTAGACGCCTTCCTGCAACATCCGAGCGGCCATCTCGACCGCCAGCTTGGCGTCGCCGAGCATGATCGGGCAGATCGGGTGTTCGCCCGGCACGATCGCGAACCCGGCTTTCGTCATCGCCTCGCGGAAGAACTTCGTGTTCGCCGCCAGCTTGTCGCGCAGCGCCGTGGTGGCGCTCAGGCGGTCGAGGCAGGCGATGGTGGAGCCGACGATCGCCGGCGCCAGCGTGTTGGAGAACAGGTACGGGCGGCTGCGGTTGCGCAGCAGGTCGACGATCTCCTTCTTGCCGGTGGTGAAGCCGCCGGCGGCGCCGCCGAGCGCCTTGCCGAGCGTGCTGGTCATCACGTCGATGCGGCTCTGGCAGCCGTGGAACTCCGGCGTGCCGCGCCCGGTCGGGCCGAAGAAGCCGGTCGCGTGGCTGTCGTCGACCATCAGGATCGCCTTGTACTTGTCGGCGAGTTCGCAGATGTCGGGCAGCTTGGCGATGAAGCCGTCCATCGAGAACACGCCGTCGGTCGCGATCAGGCGCGAACGGCAGTTCATCGACGCCTTCAGGTGCTGTTCCAGCTCCTGCATGTCGCCGTTCTGGTAGCGGAAGCGCTGCGCCTTGCTCAGGCGGATGCCGTCGATGATCGACGCGTGGTTCAGGCTGTCGCTGATGATCGCGTCCTGTTCGCCCATCAAGGTCTCGAACAGGCCGCCGTTGGCGTCGAAGCACGACGAGTAGAGGATCGTGTCCTCGGTGCCGAGGAACCTGCTGACCTTCTGTTCGAGGGTCTTGTGCGCGTCCTGCGTGCCGCAGATGAAGCGCACCGACGCGAGGCCCATGCCGTGCGAGTCGATCATCGCCTTCGCGGCCTGCTTCAGGCCCGGGTCGTTGGCGAGGCCGAGGTAGTTGTTGGCGCACAGGCACAGCACCTGCTTGCCGTTCACGGTGATCCATGCACCCTGCGGGCTCTGGATGACGCGTTCCTCCTTCCAGAGGCCGGCGGTGCGGATCTCGTCGAGTTCTTGGCGGAAGCGGGCGCGGTCGTTTTCGAACATGGTGTGGCGGTTCGACCCCCGCAGCGCGCCGGGGCTCGCAACGGACGCGAGCGATCGGGCCTGCAGGGTGCGAGTCGGTGGCGGGCGACGCATTCTGCGGCTAGAACTCGGCCCGCGCCACAGATGACCAAACCCATCGCGATCGCCGTGCTCGTCGCCCTGTTCGCGGCGTGCCAGGAGACTCCGCCACCGCAGCCGGACTATGCGCCGCGGCGGGTGGTGGAACTCGCGCGCTGGCAGGTCTGGATCGGCGGCGAGGCGGTCGGCACCGTGCGCCAGCTGGAGATCCAGGATCCGCGCGAACCGGTGCGCTACTACACGATCGAAGACCGCCACCGCCGCGTGCTCGGCGAGGCCACGGCGAACGGGCGGTTCGCGCGGCGGGTGCCGTTCCAGGAGAACGGCGAGGACCTCGGCGTCTGGTCGCTCGCGCGCGGCGTCGGCGAGCTGTTCGAGGCGGGGGCTTCGGTCGACCTGCGGCCGGTGCCGGTCGAGGCCGATGCGCGGCGAACGAGCGGGCGGCCCTGACGTGGTGCCAGCTGGCCGCGAGGCGACCCGAAGAACCTACTGCACGGTTCCGGTCGGGGTCGTCGGCTTCGCCTCGCCGGTCATCTTCTGGACGTACTTCTCCGCCTTCTCGGTGTACTTGCCGTCCATGTAGAGCACGTCGTCGTCGCGGTTGCCGAACAGCAGCGCCACCCGGTGCCGGTCGCTGAGCCGGTCGCCGAACGGCGTCGCGATGCGCTTGTGCCGGCCGCGGTAGGCGAGGCTCCAGCCGATCCACATCCCGTCCTCGGACTCGACGAAGGTCGCGTCGTCGGTGATCACCTGCTCCTCTTCCCAGCCGATGCAGAACAGCGGCCCGACCCCGCCGCCGCTCTGCAGCGTGTAGCCGGACGGCAGGTGCGGCTTCGAGGTGCGGAAGGTCGTCGCCTTCGTGTAGATCAGCGGGATCCAGGTGAAGTCGATCAGCACGTCCTCGCCCGAGGCCTCCAGGTCGGCGATCAGCTTCTGGTGGTCCCAGCCGCCGTTGGGCAGACGGGCGCGCGCGAAGTCGTAGTTGGCGCAGGCGGGCAGCAGCAGGAGGAGGGAGAGCGACGGCAGGAGTCGGTTGGCCATGGTCTTCGAGAAGGGCGCCACAAGCGCACTTGGCGCCGCGCCGTGCCAGCCTACAGTGCCGCCCTCGATGGCCGCCGACCCAGACACCCTTCCCGCCCGCCCCGTCTCGCAGAGCAAGGTCGAGATGACCGAGATGGTGTTCCCGAACGACGCCAATCCGCTCGGCAACTGCATGGGCGGCCGCGTGATGCACTGGATCGACATCTGCGCGGCGCTGGCGGCCGGCCGGCATGCCCGCACCCCGGTGGTGACGGCGAACGTCGACAACATCGACTTCCACAACCCGATCCCGGTCGGCGGCATCGTGGTCCTGCTGGGGTCGGTGAACTACGCCGGCAGAACGTCGATGGAGGTGGGGGTCAAGGTGCTCCAGGAGGAGCGCTCGACCGGCAACCGCAAGCACGTCGCGTCGGCCTACCTGACCTTCGTGTCGCTCGACCCGGAGTCGCGGGCCCCCCGGCCGGTGCCGCCGGTCCTGCCGGAGTCGGCCGAGGAGAAGCGCCGCTACGACGAGGCGAAGGCGCGGCGGGCGCATCGGCTGGCGCACCGCAAGTAGGGCGTCGCGAGGCTACGGAGCACGGCGTATGGAACTCGGGCCGTTTCGTAAGTAAATACTTACACAACGAACCTGGAGGCCCCATGAACCCTGCCCTGCACTCCCTTCCGACCTTGTTCCTGCTCGCCCTCGGCGCCGCGTCATGCGCGGCCCAGGATCCTGCGCCCGGCTCCGAAAAGGCGCCGAACCCGCTGCTGCAGGCCTTCCAGCAGGGCGGACTGCGCACGCCGCTGACCCTCTGGCCGGTGCGTGTGCTCGGCCGCGCCGATGCGCAGGTCGCCGATGTGCTCGGCCTCGTGCTCGAGCAGCAGGGCCTCGCCGACCTCGACGCCACCGCGGGCTCTTTCGACGCCGCCGACACGCCGTGGGAGCAGGTGCCGGCCCGCTTCGCGGCGCACGTGCAGTCGTCGGCCAGGCCCGGGATGGCGAAGCGCTACGCGCTCTACGCCGAGTTCCTCGGCGACCCGAAGAAGGGGCCCACCGAGGTCCGCTTCGTGGTCGTCGACCCCGACGGGGCGGTCGTGCTGGTCGATCGCCAGACGCCCGCCGATGCCGCGTTCCGGCGCACGGCCGGCCGCGACCCCGATCCGCTGGGCTGCTCGCGCCTCGTCGCCGACCGACTGCTGGCCCTCGCGTCCTGGCAGGCGGCGCCTGGCAGCGTCACGAACGGCGCGTTCGCGGCGCGCTGGGAGCAGAAGGCCGGTGGCCCGTCGCGGCGCGAACGCGAGGCGATGGCGCAGCGCCGCACCGTCCTGCAGCAGGATCTCGCCAAGGCCCGGTTCGTCGTGCAGCCGACCGTCTGGGACGGCAAGGCGAGCGACCCGAAGCCGCTCGTCGGGCTGGTGCAGCAGCAACTCGGGGTCGGTGCCGTGCAGGCCGGTGCGGCCCAGCTGCAGGTCGCTGCGACCAGCAACCAGCAGCGCCGGCTGTGGGACCTCGCCAAGGCGCTGCAGAAGGAGCAGCGCGAGCACCCCGTGGACGCCGACTACGTCGTCGTGGTCGACGCGGCGGTCTCGGGCAAGTCGGGCTTCGTCGACGTCGTCGTGGTCGATCGCCAGGGCGAGTTCGTGCTCGCCGACTACACCAACGACCAGCACCAGGCCTTCCAGAAGCGCGCCCCGAAGGCCGTCGCCGACGCCGAACGGGTCGCCGTCGACCGGCTGTGCGAGTTGCTGCGCTGATCGCTGCCTGCTGCCCGCTCAGCCGAGCAGATGGCGGCCGACCGCCGCGAACAGTTCGGTGCGGCCCGCTTCGTCGAGCATGCCGAGTTCGCGGCCGAGGTTGGTGGCGGTGCCGAGCCCGACCAGTGCCCAAGCGGTCAGCAGAGCGGGTGGCAGCGGTCGGTCCGACGCACCGCCGCGTTGCGATCGATGCGCTGCCACCAGCGCGCCGATGCGCTGTAGCAGTCGTTCGTAGACGCCCCGCAGGGCGGCGTGGATGTCGGGGTCGTCGGTCTCCGAGAACCCGGCGAACAGGATGCGGTGGAAGCCGAACTCGCCGAGGTGCGCCGCCTCGTGGGCGAGCAGGCGTTCGGCCCCGCTGCCGGTCCCACGGCGGGTCGCGACGTCGTTCGCGCCACCGGCGACCTGGTCCCAGATCCGCTCGGTGTTGGCGCCGACGAACGCGATCGCGGCGACGAACATCGCCTTCTTGTCCGGCCACAGCCGGTAGAGCACGACCTCCTGCAAGCCACAGCGCTCGGCCAGGATCGCGGTGGTGGTGCGGCGATAGCCGAGCTCGGCGAAGGTTGCGGCGATCGGCCGGATCAGCTCGAGGCGCCGTTCGTCGCTGCGGTTGGGCCGGGCCATCGCCGCATGCTGGCCGGCCCGCGGCACCGCGGCAAGAACGCGGCGGTGCCACGGGCGTCGATCGGCCACGGATCGGCCCGCCGGGCGGGTTGGCGGGTGGCGTCGGGCCCGGCGGCTCGCTAGAGTCCTTCGCCCTATGTTCGAGGACTTCGCCGAGAAGACCGTCCTGGCCATCAAGAAGGCCGAAGAGCTGGCGACGCAGCTCGGCGACGAGTCGGTCGCGACCGGCCATGTGATCTACGGTTTGACCGTCGATCGCAGCGTGTGCCTGCACCACATCTTCCAGGACCTGAACGTCGATCCGGACATGTTCTCGCGCTACGTGCAGGACCTGCCGCGCGAGCCGGGCGTGCCGAACGGGCCCTACAACCGGCACGTGCGCACCGCGTTCGAGCGCGGCAAGGACGCGGCGCAGCAGCTCGGCAGCAAGGTCGTGGAGCCCGAGCACCTCGCGTTGGCGCTGCTGTCGGTGAAGGCCGGCTCGTGCTACGAGACGCTGAAGGAGTTCTCGATCGATCCCGAGTACGTGCAGTCGCTGGTGCTGCAGGCGATGGGGCTCGATCCCGAGATGATCCCCGAGTGGTTCTGAGCCGAATCGCCCGCAGGGCGATCCGGCTCAGGCCATGCCATGGCGCCGCAACGCGGAGTCCGTCTACCGCGAGATCGATGCACACGGCCCCGCTGCGTCGCACAGGCCGGGCGACAACCTGTTCGTCGCCGCGCACAAGCACGAGCGCCAGCGGAACGAGTGGCCATCCTTGATCTTCGAGCCGGCCTAGCGATGCGCGCGGTCGGTCGGCCGGGTGGTCGGTGCCGAGCCGGGGCCCGGGCCGAGCCGGCCGTGTGGTTTCGCGGCCGGCCCCGCTGATCTGCGGTGGCCGCTTCGCCTTCGCCCCCTGCACACTGCGTTCCGATGACGTTCCTCCGTTCCGGTCGGTCCTGTGCGCTCGCGTTCGCCTCCCTCGTGGGGTCCCTCTGGGCCCAGGAACCGACGCCGGCGTCCCCGCAGTTCGCGCACGGCGGCGACGCGTTCGTGCAGGTGGTGTTCCACAGCACGTCGCGTTGGGAGCGGCGGCGCGACGACGCGAGCGGCGAGGTCTACACGAGCGAACTCGAGCACGAGTGGGAGGTCGCGGGCCTGCTCGAGGTGAAGACCCAGGCGCTCGGCGACGGCTTGCTGGTGTTCACCGTCGTCGGCGTGCACGGCGAACTCCAAGGGTATGCGTCCGAAGCGCAACGATGGAAGCGGGAGGGGCTCGCCGGCGAGGGCGGCGTGATGGAACTCACCGAGCGGGCCCTCGAGGGCTGGACGGCGATCGGCGTGCGCACGACGCGCTTCCCCGGCGTCGGCACCATCGAGGTCGACCTCGACCAGCGCACCTGGACCGCGCCCGAGCTGGCCGACGCGTTCGACGCGTGGCCGCCGCTGCTGCAAGCGGACGAGGTCTACGCCGCGGAATGGCACCCCGACCCGACCGACGAGTCGGTCCATCCGGTGTTCTCGTACGACAAGCAGGATCGGCTGACCGGCATGCTCGGCGACGGTCCCGACCGGCCGTCGAAGCGCTCGGCGCAGACGCTCGGTCTGCGGCAGAAGCTCGAACGCAGCAATCCACTGACGGCGATGGTCAAGCCGAAAGGGGCCGCGGACCCGCTGTCCGGCACTGCGTCGATCGAGATCCTGGACGGCGACAACCGTGTCACGGCGTCGGTCGTGTGGGCGTTGCGGCGCGACCTCCCCGAGCTGGAACTGCACGTCGACGCGCCGGGCTTCGCCGCGTGGCGCCCGGCCGGCGACCGCCTGCCGCTCGTCGAAGGGCGCCTGCCTGGGCCCGCCCTGCGCCTCACCGCCGAGCTGGTCGACCCGACCGGCGCGCCCGTGGTCGGCGTGCGCATCCGCCGCCTCCGCTGGTGGCTCGAGGACACTTCGCGCCTGCCGGGCGTCTGCTCGAACTGGCCATACGGCAGCACCGACACGTCGTTCGACCTGGAGTTCGACTCGGAGCGTGCGACCGACGAGAAGCAGCGGCTCGAGTTCACCGAGCTCACCACGTTGCGCAAGTCGGTGCGCATCGTGCCCTACGACTACGGGGCGTGGAGCACGCTGCGCGTCGAGGCGGAACTCGACGACGGCCGCCTCGTGAAGGGTCGCCGGCCGGGCCAGAGTGGCGATCCGACGGCGATCCGCCTGCCGGATCGGGCCCCGGACTCGAGGATCCACACCCTGTCGAAGCGGCTGCTGCGTGGCGACGGCAAGGCCGACGACGCGGACGACGAGGCCGAGCCGGACGGCAACGGCAAGGGCGACGGCCTGACGCTGTTCGAAGAGTACCGCGGCTTCTACGTCGACGGCCGCTACGACTTCGGCGACGGGGAGCAGAAGGACGTGTTCGTCTACGACCAGGTCGGCAACCGCGACACGCGCGCCGCGATCGCCCGCTTCGCGGCGGCTGTCGGCCTGGCGGGCTCGCTGCACGTGCTGCACCCGGGGCACGGCGAGATGGACGACTCCCGCGTCTTGAACCGGAATCGCAACGGCGGTCCGTCGCGCGGCCCGCAACACGTCGTGGCCCTGCGCGCGCCTCCGCCCGGGGCCTACGGCGGGGCCACCGGCGACCAGCCGAAGAAGGGCCTCGTGCTGGTCTCCGCTCCCGAGCGGTTCTACGCGTTGGCGCCCCGCCTGCGCGGTCGCAACGACCTCTACGTGCGCGGCATCACGCAGGCGATGCTGATGGTGTGCGGCGTGCGGCAGCCCGGCATGCTCGATCCGGGCACCATGCAGTTCACCGCGTCTCGTGAGCCCGACGGTTCCGTGGTCGTGCGCAGCGCCGGCGGCAAGTCCTGGGTCGCGCGCGACGAACGTGGGCGCGAGGACCTCGGCGCCGAGTGGCTGCGGGCCGCCGAACGCGATGGCGCCGTGCTGCGCCGCCGGCTGCGCGGCGTGGCTGGCGCCGAGGCGGCGATCGCCGCCGCGACCCGGGCCGCGGCCACGCGCACGCTCTACGTCGCGCGTCGCGGCGGCGAGCACTCGGGCCCACTCGCGAACGTGATGCGCGACACGTTCGCCGACGCCTACCTGGAGCCGGAGGCGAGGACGCTCTTCGTGTTGCCCACCGGGGCGGACCAGGCGGTCGGCTGGATCCTGCCGACGACTTCGGTCGGCGACGGCTTCAACGCCGCCGACCACCAGCCCCGCCCCCGCTTCGGCGACAGCAAGCGTGCGCCGGCTCGCACCGAGTTCCGCGTCAACGACAACGGCCCCTGAGGAGCCACCATGCGCACCCTGCCCCTGCTGCTGCCCGCCGTGCTGGCGGCGTTCTCGAGCTTGCCGCTGGTCGCCCAGGATCCGCTCGTGCGGGTCCGCCTGCGGCATCCGGAACCGCCGACGCCGTGGGCGCCGACCTCGTCGCTCGCCGTCGAGGTCGAAGTCGTCCATCCGGCCGACGTCGACGACGCCGCGGCCACGACACCGATCGTGCTGGCGCCGGCTCACGGCGGGTTCGCGGAATGCGTCACGCTGCAGGCGTTCGACGCCACTGACCGGCCGCTCGCCTGGGCGTTCCGCCCTTCGGCGCCGAGCGGTGCGCGGCTGGTACTGCGTCGCGGCATGCCGCTGCGGCTCGGCTTCGCGCTCGCCGCCGATCCTGCGCGCACGCTCGCCACGCCGCGCTGCGAGCTCCGCGCCGAGCTCGCCGTCGCCGACGGCTCCGGTTGGCGCGGTCGCGTCGCCGCAGCCCCGTGCGCCGTGCCTTTGGCGGCCATGCCGGGGATGCCCGCAGCCCCGCTCGAACTCGGCGTCGCCGGCGGCTCGACGCTGGTGGTTGGGGCTCCGTGGGTGGTGACGATCACGCTGCCGCCATCGGTCGCGACCGGTCGCGACGAGGACCTGCGCACCGGCTATACGCTGCGTTGGCGCGACACCGGCGGCAAGGAGCTGCCGCTGGCTCCCGCCTTCGTCGCCGGTCCGCCGGCCACGCCCGACGGACGGCAACTGCGCGAGATCGGCTTCGGGCCGCTGTTGGCGGTGTTCCCAGGCGACGCGACGAAGAACCTCGCCGCCGGCGAGCTGTACCTCGAGGTCGAGCACGCGGCCGCCGGTGCGCGCGGCGCCGGGACGCTCGTCTGCAGCGTGCTGGCGGCCGGGGCGCCCGGTGTGGAACGGCTGACGGTGGCGGCGCGCCTCGCCGAGGCTCAGGCGCTGCTCTGGCATGCCGAGTACGGCAACAGCGTGCACGTCGAACGGCAGGTCGCGGCCGCCGTGGCGGTGCTGCGGCAGGCCGAACCCTCGGCCTTGGCCGTCTTCGCGACGGCGCCGCAGGATCCGGCCACCGCCTTGCTGTTGGCCGAGCTCTACCGGTTGCTCGACGACCGCGCATCGGCCGAGGCGTTCGCGCGGGTGGCGCTCGGGGCGTGGACGCCACCACCGCACGCCGAGAACGAACCTGCCGACGCACCGCCGAGGGAGCTGCGCCAGCTGCTCGCGGCACTCGAGGCCGGCGAGCCACCGACGACGAAGCGCGTGCTCCCGTACCTGCGCGGCGCGCTCGGGGTGGGCGCCGCGGCGGTCGGCGAGCCCGCCGGGTCGGCTCCCGCGCCGGGGGCCGGTGGTCCGTTGCCGGCCGCGGACGGCTCGCTGCGGCAGTGGGCCCGCTCGGCGCGCGCCAGCTCCGAGTACCGCACCACCGACTACGCGGCCACACAGGTGACCGGCGCCCCCGACGTCGGCAGGGCCGGCGACAGCCCGAAGGCGTGGGCGTCGAAGCTCGCCGACGGCGGTGAGGAGTGGCTCGAGGTGACGTTCGCCCAGGCGGTGCGGGCGACCAGCCTGCGGATCGTGCAGAGCCACGCGCCCGGCGCGATCGTGCGCCTCGAAGCGATCGCCGCCGACGGCACGGCCGCCGTGGTCTGGACCGGCCCCGACGCGACGATCTACCCGAAGCAGTCGATCGGCGTGCTGACGGCGACGTTCCCGGCGACCGCGCAGCCCGTGGCGAGGTTCAAGATCGTGCTCGACACGAAGCGGGTCGCCGACTGGAACGAGATCGACGCGGTGGAGCTGCTCGGTCGCCGAGACTGAGTTCCGCCCGTCCGGGGCCGTCCAAGGCACCTGGGGCCGAAGGCCCTGGTCGGGCCGCCGGACGGCGTAGAGTCCTCCGGCGCACGGCGCAGCATGGCGCACCCGGCGCGCCGCCGCGAAACTGCGGCGCGCCCGCCTCGTTGCGACGGAGAGCCACCCGATGAACCCGAACTTCACCACCAAGGTCGATCCCGAGACCGGCCTGCCGTTCCTCGCCGTCAAGAAGCGCGGCCGCGACCTGCTGCTCGAGCCGTTGACCAACAAGGGCACCGGCTTCCCGCCGGAGGAGCGCACGGAGCTCGGCCTGCACGGCCTGCTGCCGCCGAAGATCGCCGATCTCGACGAGCAGCTGGCGCGCGCCTACGAGAACCACCGCGCCGCCAAGACGCCGCTCGACCGCTACGTGCACCTCGCGTCGTTGCAGGACCGCAACGAGGTGCTGTTCTTCCGGCTGCTGCACGAACGCATCGACGAGATGATGCCGATCGTCTACACGCCGGTGGTCGGCGAGGCGTGCCAGCGGTTCTCGCACATCTACCGGCAGTCGCGCGGCCTCTACGTCGGCTACGACCAACGCGGCCGGGTCGCCGACGTGCTGCGCAACTTCCCGATCCAGGCCCCGTCGGTGATCGTCGTCACCGACGGCGAGCGCATCCTCGGCCTCGGCGACCAGGGCATCGGCGGCATGGGCATCCCGATCGGCAAGCTGTGCCTCTACACGCTGTGCGCCGGCCTGCCGCCGGACACGACGCTGCCGATCATGCTCGACGTCGGCACCGACAACCCCGAGCTGCTGGCCGATCCGCTCTACCTCGGGCTGCGCCAGCGCCGCGTGCGCGGCGAGGCCTACCAGGCGTTCGTCGACGAGTTCGTCGCCGCCGTGCAGCAGGTGTTCCCGAGCGCCGTGCTGCAGTGGGAGGACTTCCTGAAGGAGAACGCGATGCACCAGCTGCTGCGCTTCCGCCGCCAGCTGTGCTCGTTCAACGACGACATCCAGGGCACCGCCGCGGTGACCGTCGCCGGCCTGATGGCCAGCCTGCGCATCGCCGGCGGTGCGCTGCGCGAGCAGCGCCTGCTGCTCGGCGGGGCCGGCGCGTCGGCGCAGGGCATCGCCCAGCTGTTCGTCGCCGCCCTGGTCGACCAGGGGCTCGACCCGAAGGCGGCGCACGAACGCGTGTTCATGGTCGATCGCAGCGGCCTCGTCGTGAGGAGCCGGCCGAACCTCGAGGGCTTCAAGGCCGAGTTCGCGCGCGGCGACGGCGAGATCGCCGACTGGCAGGTCGCCGACCGCGCGCGCATCTCGCTCGAGGAGGCGATCGCCAACATCCGGCCGACGATGCTGGTCGGCACTTCGGCGACGGCTGGGTTCTTCACCGAACGCGCGGTGCGCGCGATGGCCGAGCGCTGTGCGCGGCCGGTGATCTTCCCGCTGTCGAACCCGACCTCGAAGGCGGAGTGCACGCCGGCCGACGCGCTGGCGTGGACCGGCGGGCGCGCGATCGTCGCGACCGGCAGTCCGTTCGCACCGGTCGAGCTCGGCGGGCGCCGCTTCCGGATCGGCCAGTGCAACAACAGCTACATCTTCCCCGGCGTGGGCTTGGGCGCCTGGGTCGGCAAGCTGCGCTACGTCAGCGACGAGATGTTCCTCGACGCGGCGCGCACGTTGGCGAGCCACGTCGCCGAGGCCGACCTGGCGGAAGGGGCCCTGTTCCCGCAGCTCGGTCGGATCCGCGACATCTCGCACGCGATCGCGTGCGCGGTGATCCGGCGTGGCATCGAACAGGGTCATGCCGAAGCGAAGCTCGCCGACGGCCTCGACGAGCGGGTCCGGCGGGCGATGTGGTTTCCGCGCTATCTGCCGTTCCGAGCCGAGCGTTGACCGGGAGCGGCCCGTAGGATCCGCGCCACGAGAGAGGTCCCAGGATGATCGCGAAGAGCACGACGTTCGCCCTGCTGCTGGCCGGGTCCTATGGCATCGTCGCGGTCGCCTACATCGTGATCTCGAGCCATCTCGCCGCCAGCGTCTCGGACGACGTCGCCGAGATGGAGCGCATCGAGACGATCAAGGGCATCGTCTACGTGGCGGTGACCACGCTGGCGGTGTTCCTCGGCGGCCTGATCGCGATGCGGCGCATGGAGCGGGACGCCGGTGAACTGCTGCGGCGCGAACGGGCGCTCGTCGCGACGCAGGGGCGCGTGTTCGCCGGGGTGATGGCCGCATCGGTGGCCCACGACGCCAACAACGTGCTGACCGCGGTGCTCGGCGACCTCGACGAACTGGCGGCGACGGCGCGTTCGGCGGACTCGGTGGCGGCGGTCGGCCACCTTCGGGCCAGCATCGGGCGCCTCGTCGAGCTGAACCGGCGGCTGCTGTCGGCGCAGAAGCAGGGCACGCCGCGCGAACTGCAGCTGGTCGACCTGCCGCGCCTCGTGCGCGACAGCGTCGCGTCGGTGCGTGCGCACAAGAGCCTGCTGCAGGCGCGGGTCGTCTGCCGCGGCAGCGAGTCGCTGCCGGTGCGCACCCAACCGGTGCTGGTGCACCAGATCGTCAGCAACCTGGTCTTGAACGCCGGCGAGGCGACCGGCGGTCGCGGGCTCGTCGAGATCGTCGTGCACGACGACGGCGAGCGCGCGGTGGTCGAAGTGCACGACGACGGGCCGGGTGTGCCGCCCGAACGGCGTGGCGCGCTGTTCGACGCGCTGACCTCGACCAAGAGCGGCGGCTCCGGGCTCGGGCTGTTCTCGGTGCGGGCGTGCGTGCAGGGGCTCGGCGGGGCT
This sequence comes from Planctomycetota bacterium, assembly GCA_016793305.1. The sequence goes on along the minus strand of JAEUHU010000179.1, from coordinate 6,769 downwards.
GTTTCGGTCGGCGAGTCGCCGCTCGGTGGGGCGTGCTTCCGGGTCGAGCTGCCGGCGGAGCCGGCCGCGGTGGCGGTCTGACGCCGGTGGGCGAGTTCGAGCCGCAGGCCGGGGCCTCCGCCGCGCGCTCGTTCCGCAGCTGGTCGTGGTTCGCCGGCGCCTTGCTGCTGGGCATGATCGCCTGGTGGTGCACCACGCCGCTCGAACGAGACGACGCGCCACAACCGCGGGTCGCCAGCGACTTGTCGGCCGAGGCACGTGCCGAGCAGGAAGCGTGGCTGGCGGCTGTGCTGCCCACGAGCCGAGGCCTCGATCCGGAAGCCGTTCCTCGCCAACACCTCGACACCGTCCTGGTGCGCGCCCCGCACGACGAGGTGCTGCGCTGGTTTCGCGCCGGCGGTGCGGTGGTTGCCGATGGCGTCGACGGGGAACTCGTCGAGCTCGGCGCCGGCACTGCGCTCGTGATCCGGCTCGCCGGGCAGAGCTGGTCGGTGGTGCTCGAAGGCGGCGCGCATGGCGACTGGCCGGCGGCGATGAGTCGCGGTCTGCACATCCGGGTGCTGGTGGTGCGGCGCTTCGACGGCGGCCCGTTCGGCTACGAGCTGCTCGACGACGGCGTCGAGGTCGAGCGTCTGTCCGGCACGGAGCCACCGACCTTCCGTTCGACGCAGCGCACGGCCCCGGCGAGCCTCGACGACGATGCGGCGATCCTCGACGCGCTGCTGCGCGAGCTGGACGCGTTCCTGCCGGCCTTGGAGTTCGACGACTGCGTTCGCGCGCGCGATCGGTACGGGCCCCGCTCGCCGGCGCGCATCGCCTCCCCGGAACGGTCGCAAGACTTCGGGGCTGGGCCTGGGAAGAGCCGGTTCGCCTTCGCGCGCTGCAGCTGGATCACCTGGTGAACGGGGCCGAGCGGGCTTGCCGGGCGGACCAAGAGCGCGTGTAGTCGCGCCGCGATGGACTCGGTGTCGCAGTTCGTGCTCGGCGCTTCGCTCACCGCGTGGGTGCTCGGTGAGCGCACGCCCGTGCGACGCAGCCTGCTGTGGGGCGGGATCACAGCGACGCTGCCGGATCTCGACGTGCTGATCGACCACGGCGACGCGATCGCGAACATGACCATGCATCGCGCCGAGAGCCATGCGCTGCTCTACCTGACCGCGCTGGCGCCGCTGCTCGCGTTCGCGATCGCCCGGCTGCACGGCGAACGGGCCCTCTTCGGCCGCTGGTGCGTCGCGGTGTGGGCCGCGCTGGTCACCCATCCGCTGCTCGACGCGATGACCATCTACGGCACGCAGCTGCTGCTGCCGTTCACCGACCATCCGTTCGCGGTGGGCAACTTGTTCGTCGTCGATCCGGGCTACACGCTGCCGCTGCTGGTCGGCGGTCTGTGGCTGTGGTTCGCGCGCGGGGGTCGGCGCGCCCATCGCGCCAACGGTGTGGGGCTCGTGCTGAGCACGCTCTACGCCGGCTGGAGCATGGTGGCGCAGGGACTCGTCGAACGGGTCGTGCGAACCCAGCTGCCGGTGCCGGCCGCCTCGGTGCAGCGCGTCGTCGTGACGCCGGCACCGCTGCAGACCGTGTTGTGGCGCGTGCTGGTCGTCACCGAGGGCGAGGCCCACGAGGGCTTCCGTTCCTTGTTCGACGGTGAGGCGCCGATCGTGTGGAGCACGATCCCACGCGGTGCCGAGTGGTTCGGCGCCTTGGGCGGTGTGGCGTCGTTCGCGCGCTTGCGCCGGTTCAGTGGCGACTGCGTGAAGGTGGAGCGGATGGCCGACGGATTGCAGGCGATCGACCTGCGGATGGGGCAGGAGCCGCACTACGTGTTCCGCTTCGACGTGGCCCAGGTCGCCGACGATGGCGGTCTCGTGCCGGTTGCGCGGCCGCAGCGCATCGGCACGCGCGTGCCGGTGGCCGAGGGCCTCGCGTGGCTGTGGGCCCGCCTGTTCGATGCGACGGTGCCGACACCACGGTGACCGCGGCGAATCCCCCGAGCGCGGCGCCCGCACAGCGCCTATCCTCCTGCCTCCAACCCCACGGACCTTCGCGCATGCCGAGACTCGCGTTCTTCGCCCCGTTCTCCCTCCTCGCTGTTGCGTCGTCGCTCACCGCCCAGCAGCCGACGCCGGCCAAGGCAGCACCCGTGTTCGTCGACGGCCAGGCCCAGAAGGTCGACGCGTTCGCCGACAAGAAGGAGTGGATCCAGGAGTTCCTGTTCGTCGAGGCGGACTTCGACAGCGACGGCGACGGCCACATGGACCGCCTGCACGTCGACGTGTGGCGGCCGCGGCAGACGCAGACCGAGGGACTGAAGGTGCCGGTCGTCTACGAGACGAGCCCGTACTTCAGCGGCACCGGGCCGATGAGCACCAACTACTACTGGCCGGTGAAGCAGGAGCTCGGCGCGCCGCCGCCCGAGCGCAAGCCGATGGCGCCGATCGAGTGGGTCGGCAAGGCCGGCATGATCTCGGACAGCGAAGTGGGCCGCTGGGTGCCGCGTGGGTTCGCGGTCGTGCACTCGTGCTCGCCCGGCACCGGCATGTCGCAAGGCTGCGCCACCGTCGGCGGTGAGAACGAACGGCAGGCGCCGCGCTGCGTGATCGACTGGCTGTGCGGGCGCCGCAAGGCCTGGAAGACCCTCGACGGCTTCGAGGAGGTCAAGGCCGACTGGTGCACCGGCAAGGTCGGCATGCTCGGCACGTCGTACAACGGCACGCTGCCGATCGCCTGTGCGACCACCGGCGTCGAAGGCCTGATGGCGATCATCCCGAGCGCGCCGGCGGTGTCGTGGTACGGCTACTACCGCAGCTTCGGGCTCGTGCGCAATCCGGGCGGCTACCCGGGCGAGGACCTCGACGTGCTCTACGACTTCATCGCCAGCGGCGAGCCTGTGCGCCGCGCCTGGTGCACGGAGCACGTGCGCGACGGCGTGCTGCAGAAGAGCCAGGACCGGGCGAGCGGCGACCACTCGGAGTTCTGGGCCGAGCGCGACTACCTCAACAAGCTCGCGAACTACCGCGCCGCGACGCTGTGCGTGCACGGGCTCGGCGACTGGAACGTGATGCCGGCGCAGAGCCTCGACCTCTACGTGGCGCTCAAGCAGAAGGGCGTGCCGTCGATGGTGTTCCTGCACCAGGGCGGCCACATGCCGGCAGCGCCGTTCGAGCTGCAGAACCGCTGGTTCACGCACTACCTCTATGGCGTCGAGAACGGCGTCGACCAGGAGGCGAAGTCGTGGGTGGTCCGGGAAGGCGCGCGGCCGTCGGGGGCCACCCAGTACCCCGACTATCCGCACCCCGAGGCGCAGATGGTGGCGGTGTTCCCGCACGGCGGCGGCAACGCACTCGGCACACTCGGCACCGCCTCGAAAGTCGACGCGGGCAAGGAGACGTTGGTCGACGATCCGACGCAGCTCGCGAAGCAGCTGGCGAAAGCCGAGCAGAGCGACAACCGGCTGCTCTACGCGCTGCCGAAGCTGACGGCCCCGCTGCACCTGTCGGGCAAGGCGCGGGTGACGATCCGGCTCGCGGCCGACAAGCCGGCCTGCAACCTGTCGGTCTACCTCGTGTCGTTGCCGTGGACCGACGCGCGCCGCGCGACCGACGACCTGATCACGCGTGGCTGGGCCGATCCGCAGAACCACGCCTCGCTGCAGAAGGGCGAACCACTGGTGCCGGGCACCTTCTACGACGTCACCTTCGAACTGCAGCCCGACGACCAGATCCTGCCGGCCGGCGAGCAGCTCGGTGTGATGATCTTCGCCAGCGATCGCGAGTTCACGCTGCTGCCGCCGGGCGGCACGGAGCTGACGGTCGATCTCGCCGGCACGCGAATCGAGCTGCCGATCGTCGGTGGCGCCGAAGCGCTCACGCGCGCGACGGCAGCGGCACCGAGCGAGTCGCGATGACCGCGGCGCACGGGGCGTGCAGGCGCCGCCCGGCGCCGCTTCGCCCGTGGCGTTGACTTCGCCGGGCTCGCTTCGTTCGATGCCCCGATGGCCGATGGTGCAGCGCAGCAGGTCGACGGACGCGCCGGGAGCGGCGTGACCCGCGAGACCTTCACGGCCGACGAAGGCTTGGCACTGCTCGGTGGCGCCGACCCGTCGGCTCTGCTCGCCGCCAGGGCGGCCGCTCCAAAGACTGCATCGTCGCCCGCCGTGGCGGCGCTCACCGGTGCGGGGCAGTGGCTGTTCGTCGACGAACCGCGCCGCTGGCTGCTCGAGGTGCTGCGCACCAAGCTCCGCACCTTCGCGGGCCTGCTCGGTGAGGTCGAGGCGCGGCATGGGGCCGGTCGTCCGCAGCCCGGTGCCGGCGACGGCGCGCTCGGGTTCGTGCTCGACGGCGAGGCCAGCGCCGCGCCGGTCCGCTGGCGGCTGCGGCCGTTGGTGTTCGAGCCGACCACTGCGACCGCCTCGAGCGCCATGGGGCACGTCGATCGCCGCCGACTCGGGCTCCGGCTCGTGCAGTGGCTGTTGGTCGACGACGAGCAGCCGCTGGCCGTGGTCGCGGACGCGTTCGCGCGCTGCGCCCAGCGTCTCGACGCGGAGCAGGCGGCCGGTCCCGTCGATGCCTCGGTTCGCGTGGCCCGGGCTCGCCAGCAGCTCGGGTCGCGCGAACTGCGGGCCCGGTGCGAGCCGCTGCACCTGCTGCACCGCCGCGTCGATCGGGACCGGGTCGCCGCCGCGATCGCTGCCGAGGGCAACCTGCTCGACGCGGGGCTGTGGCAGCGTGTGCTGGTGCTGGGCCTGCGCTTGCTCGCGGCCGACCCGCAGTTCGGGAGTGCCGGGACACCGGACGGCCCAGAACCGCTGGCGGCGGTGTTCGCCGAACTCGCGGCGATCGAACGGCGGCTGCACGTGGCCTTGTTCGCCAGCACCGAGCGCGACCGGCTGCTCGAGGTGGTGTGCAGCGCCCGCCACGAAGCGCTCACCGGCGCCGCCGGCGGCGGCGACGCGCCGTTGTCCGGCGGCTGCCAGCTGACGGTCAAGAAGGGCGAGGCGGTCGTGCAACAGGTCCAGTTCGCCCAGGACCGCGTGACGATCGGTCGTCGCGAGGGCGAGAACCTGCTGCGCCTCAACGACGCGATGGTGTCGTCCGCGCACGCGATCCTCGAACGCACGCCCGAAGGCTGGTGCGTGATGGACCGCAACAGCACCAACGGCACCGAGGTCGACGGCATCCGCCTGCCCGGCGAAGTGCCGCAGCCGCTGCAGGACGGCAGCCAGATCCAGATCCGGCCGTTCACGATCGTGTTCCAGTCGGCGGCCCCGGGCACCGACGTGACGACGCTCGGGCCGGCCGCTGGTGCCGACGAACTGTGGGAACAGCTGCAGGACGCGTTCGCGGCAGCCGCCCCCGAGGCCAGCGCTCGCGAGCAGGCGCTGCAGGCGGTGCTGGCGCACGCGGAGACTCGTCTCGGACCGATGCGGTTGGCCCAGCAGCTCGACGCGTTGGGCGGACAGTGGCGGCGGGCGAACGACGGCACCTCCGGCGACGCCGGCGGCCTCGCCAGCGCCTCGATGCGGGCCCTGGACCAGCTGTCGCGCGCGCTGGTGGGCACCGGCGACTTCCGTTCGCCGGCCGACGTGCAGGGATTCGTCGGCAAGCTCGGCCGCTTCGTCGAGACGACCTCGCAGTGGATCGAGCGCACGCTCGAGCTGCGCAAGGCGCTCGGCAAGCATCTCGAACTCGGCTTCGGCAGCACCGGCACCGGCTCGGGGGGCCGCTCGCCGGTGCGCACCGCAGCCGACGTGCGCCGGTCGGTCCTCGGCTGGGACGGTTCCGAAGCCCTCGGCGCCGATCCGTCGGCCTACTTCCTGGCGCGCTTCTACGACGAGCTCGTGGCGATCCTGGTGGGCCTGTTGCAGGGCAACCAGCAGATCCGCCGCGCGGTGCGGGAACGGCTCGATCCGGACCGGCTCGTGGAGGCGGTGAGTCGCGAGGCCAAGCTGCGGCTGCTGGTGCAGGCGACCGCCGGCTCGGCGCTGTGGAAGGCGTACACGCAGGCCTACCAGGAGCTCACCGACGGCGGCAGCTACGAGGCCGAACTCGAGCAGCTGCTGCAGAAGGCGCTGGCCGATCGGCCCACCCCCTGACGACGAGGCCGGCGACGCCGCGCTGGCAAGGGCCGTTCGGCCCGATTCCGCCGCGGCGCGTGCCTGGCTGCGCCGATGTGGCATGATTCCGCGTCGCGCCATGGTCTCGCCACGGAACCCGAACGATCCCGACGAACCGCCGAAGACGCCGCCGACCGAAGCGGTGCCGCCCGGCGGCACCGAGTTCCTGGTGCGCGAGGCCGTGCACGGAGCGGCTGACAAGGCCTGGCCGGTGCTGTCGGAGAAGATCCTCCACTACCTGCGCACGCGCTTTGGCAGCGCGTCGTTCCCGCACGGGGTCGAGTTCAGCGACTTCGTCAGTGACGCGATGTTGAAGATCCTGACCTCGATCGACACGTTCGAGTATCGCGGCAAGGACTCGTTCTGGAAGTGGGTGCAGACGCTGGCCGGCAACCTGTGGCGCGACTTCTGGCGCCGCCACGAGCGCGACCGCAAGCTCGGCCTGCTCGGCCGCGGGGAGACGCCGAGCGGTGGCGAGGACCGGGCGCCGTCGTTGACCGAGGGGGCGCCGTCGAAGGGCGAGACGCCGACCCAGATCGTGCGCTTCCGCGAGCTCGAGAAGGCCGAAGGCGAGTGCGTCGCCAAGCTGCCGAAGCAGCTGCGCGACGTCTACGTGATGCGGCGCCAGCACGAGCTGTCGTTCGCCGAGATCGGCCA
>JAEUHU010000147.1 GCA_016793305.1 Planctomycetota bacterium | reverse complement strand
CGGTCGAGGCCGAACACCGTGATCGGCGTCGACGGACCGGCTTCCTCGAGGCTCTCGCCGTGGTCGTCGATCATCGCGCGCACGCGCGCGAAGCTCTCGCCGCAGACGATCTGGTCCTTCAGCCGCAGCGTGCCGTCGGTGACCAGCAGGGTGACGACGACGCCCTGTTCGGGCGATTGGCGCGACTCGACGACGATGCCCTTGCCGGCGGCGTCGGGTCGCGCACGCAGGTCGAGGATCTCGGATTCGAGGTGGATGCGCTCGACGAGCTCCGCGAGGCCGGTGCCCTTGACCGCGGAGACCTCGACCATGCCGGTCGTGCCGCCGAAGTCTTCGGACTGCAGGCCCTTGATCATCAACTGCTGCTTCACCTGCTTGGGCTTGGCGCTCGGCAGGTCGCACTTGGTGATCGCCACGACGATCGGCACGTTGGCCGCCTTCGCGTGGTTGATGGCTTCCTCCGTCTGCGGCATCACACCGTCGTCGGCGGCGACGACCAGCACGACGACGTCGGTCAACTGCGCCCCGCGGGCGCGCATCGCCGTGAATGCGGCGTGGCCAGGCGTGTCGAGGATGACGATCGACTGACCGTCCTCGTTGGTGACCTTGTAGGCCCCGATGTGCTGCGTGATGCCGCCGGCCTCGTGCTTGGCGACATCGCTGTCACGCAGCGCGTCCATCAGCGAGGTCTTGCCGTGGTCGACGTGACCCATGAAGGTCACGACCGGCGCCCGCAGCATCTGCATCTCGCCTTCGGACTCCTCGACGAGCTGTTCCATCAGCTCGTCCATGGCTTCCTTGTGCTCGACGATCTTGATGTTGCGTTCGAGTTCCAGGCCGACCAGCTCGACCTCCTCGTTGGTCAGCATCGAGTTGATGTTCTTGCCGGCGATCTTCAGCTTGAACATGAACGTCGCCAGCAGGTCGGTGACCTTGACGCCGAGCGCTTCCGAGAGCGCCTTCATCGAGACCGGTTCTTCGACCTCGACGATCTTGTTCGGGTCGACGACCTGGCCGGGGCGCGCCTTGCGCGGGCCACCGAGCCCCGAACGTTGGTCGCGTGCGCCGCCGCGCATGCCGCCGGGGCCAGCCGGCGGACGGCGCAGGCCACCCGCCTGTGGGGTCGGGCGCATGCCGGTGCGCTGCTGCATCTTCTGCAGCGCCTGCCGACGCAGGTCGCGCGGCCCGGCGGGTGCCGAGCGGCTGCGGGCGTCGCGGATCGTCTCCTGCGGCAGTTCGATGCGGCCGACGACGGTCGCCTTCTTCTGCGGCACCAGCAAGCGACGCACGTCGGAATCGGGCGTGGCCGTGGGGGGCACACTCGGAGCCTGGGCTACGGGCGTCGGGCTCGCAGGCTCGGACGCAGCGACCGATTCCACGGCCGGGGATGGTTGCTCGATCGGTGGTGGCGTTTCGGCGGCCGGGGCGCGCTCGTGGCCGGCCCCGTGGGCGACGACGGGTTCCACGGCGGCGGGAAGCGGGCTCGTCTCCGTCTCGGCCGCGTGCATCGGGACCTTCGGAGCAACCGCGTCGGCCTTCGGAGCACCCGTGGCGGCAGTTGGTGCCTTCCTGGTCTCGAGCTCCGAGGTGGGCAGCGGCACGGTTTCGCGAGCGGCCGGCTCGATCACACGCTGCTCGAGGGTCGGTGCCGGAGCCTTGGGCTCGCTCTTGCCGTCCTTGGCCGTCGACTCCGCGGGTTCGGCGACCTCGGCCTCCACTGGTGGCGCCTCGACCTCGGCCTCGTGATCGTCCTTCTTCGGCGCTGGCTTCTTGCCGAGCGGCTTCGGAGCTGGCAGCGACTTCTTCGGCAGGTCCTTGCGGGCCGGCTGCAGCGGCGGAACCTCGGCCTCTGCCTCGAC
>JAEUHU010000144.1 GCA_016793305.1 Planctomycetota bacterium | reverse complement strand
GAGGCCGGCGTGGTGGCGCACTCGCTGAGCGCCGGCTCCTTGCACTCGGACTACCACCAGCCGAGCGACGAAGTGGCGAAGCTCGACCTGCCACACATGACGACCGTGCTGCGCGGGCTGCTCGAGCTGACGATCGAACTCGGCAATCGCGACGAGCGGCCGGTGTGGAGCGAGGCTGGCAAGGCGAAGCTCGAGGGGCGTTGGGCGAAGCATCGGGAGCAGAAGGCCCGCCCGGTAGACGGCCAGTCGCCCAAGCCGCGCTGACCTACAGGGGGCGAGGCCGCGCGGTGTGGTTTTTTCGCCGTGCGATCGGCTGTCCCGAGTCTCGGTCGGGGGCGATCCGCTCAGCGACGATCGTAGGGCCAGTTCCGGTCCTTGATCAGCATCGGCGGCGACTGCCTCACGCCGCCCTCCGGCACCGGCGGGTTCAGCGGTTCGTCGTCGACGGCCGGATCGGCGTGGCAGCGGATCTGCCAGCTCCAGCCCGGCTGCAAATGGGCGTCGTAGGTCGGGGTGCGCAGCTCGTCGGAGTAGTAGCTGCCACGGGCCAACGGCATCGGCGTCGGCACGATGCAGTGGCAGGACTGGCTCGACACGATCCGGCCCTTCGGGTCGAGCACGTCGAGCGAGACGAAGGCCTGGAAGACCGGTTGCGAGGTGCGGTTCTGGTAGTGGAAGCGGCACCGTAGGTAGGTGTGACCAGGGAAGCCGTCGAGGGTGATCTCGCGCACGGTGACTCGGCCGTGGCCTTCGAAGTCGAATTCGTGGGTGCCACTGTTCTGCGAACGAAACACTCGCTGGGCGTCCTGGAACACCCGCAGCTCGGCGTGCATGGGGTGGTCCGCGGGAGCGCTGCCGTGGCTGGCACAGCCGGCGGCCGTCAGCAGGAGGAGGGCGACGAGGTTCTGGCGGTGGTTCATGGCGGGAAAGCTGGCAAGCGGTGTTCCATCGCGATCGAGATCCCGGCGAAGCTCGGCTCGGCGCGGGCCGACTCGACGGCGGGACCTCGCCAGATCTTCCCGTCGGCGGCGCAGGGCGGCCAGCGGGGGCCGCCGATCGGGCTTGACCCGCCGCCGTTGGACCAACATCCTGCCGCGCCATGTTCGATTCGCTCGCCAACGCGCTCGGCAAGGCCTACCGCGCCATCGTCGGCCAGAAGGTCCTCACCGAGGCCAACGTCGACGAAGGCATCCGCGCCGTGCGTACGGCCCTGCTGGAAGCCGACGTCAACTTCCAGGTGGCGAAGGAGTTCGTCGCCGACGTGCGCCAGCGGGTACTCGGCCAGAAGGTCATCCAGTCGGTCGAGCCGGGCCAGCAGTTCGTCAAGTGCTTCCACGATGCCCTGACGGAGCTGCTCGGTGGTCAGCAGGTCGGCCTGCCGGTGGCACCGGCCGCACCCCTGATCCTGATGATGTGCGGCCTGCAGGGCAGCGGCAAGACGACCACCTGCGGCAAGCTGGCCCTGTGGCTGCGCAAGCACAAGAAGAAGAACCCGCTGCTGGTCGCGGCCGACCTGCAGCGGCCGGCGGCTGTCGACCAGTTGCAGAGCCTCGGCAAGCAACTCGGCATCGCCGTCTACGCCGATCCTGCCAACAAGCGGCCGCCGGACGTGTGCCGCGCCGGCGTCGAGTTCGCGAAGTCGCGCGGCCACGACGTGGTGATCCTCGACACCGCGGGCCGCCTGCACATCGACGAGCCGTTGATGAAGGAAGTGCAGGAGGTGCACGCGCAGACGAAGCCGCACGGCGTGCTGCTGGTCTGCGACGCGATGCTCGGCCAGGATGCGGTGAACTCGGCGAAGGAGTTCCACGCCCGGCTGCCGCTGCACGGCCTGATCCTGACCAAGGTCGACGGCGACGCGCGGGGTGGCGCCGCCCTGTCGATCGTCAAGGTCACCGGCCGCCCGATCCTGTTCGCCGGTGTGGGCGAGAAGCCGGACGACCTCGAGGAGTTCGATCCGTCGCGCATGGCGGGCCGCATCCTCGGCATGGGCGACGTCGTCGGCCTGGTCGAGAAGGCCCAGTCGGTCATCGACGAGAAGGAAGCCGAGGCTGCGGCGAAGAAGCTGCAGAAGGGTCAGTTCAACTTCGAGGACTTCCTCGCCCAGATGAACATGATCAAGAAGCTCGGGCCCCTGAAGAAGGTGCTCGGCATGCTGCCGGGCCTCGGGTCGGCGATGAAGGACCTCGACTTCGACGACAAGCACATGAAGAGGCTCGAGGCGATGATCCTGTCGATGACGAAGCGGGAGCGGCAGCGCCCCGACGTGATCGACCTGCCACGCCGGCGCCGCATCGCCGCCGGGTCGGGCAACGACCTCGAGGCCGTCAACGGGCTGATCAAGCAGTTCAAGTCGATGCAGGACATGATGAAGAAGCTCGGCAAGGGAGGTGGCCTGCCGCCCGGCATGGGCGACCTGCTCGGTGGCGGGGGGCTCGGCGGAGGACCGGGCATGGGCGGCGGTGGAGGGCGTCCACCTGGCTTTCCCGGGGGCTTCCCGGGCGGCTTCCCTGGCGGCGGAGGGGGCCGCGGGTTCCCGGGCTTTCCGGGCGGGCGGCGGCGCTGAGTTCGCCTGGGCGCCACGAAAAAAGGGCTGGCAACTCGTGCCGTCATCTGCTTTGCTTCTCGCCCCTTTCGCGGGTCCCTGCACGCACGGAGACAGTTTCCCTTGGCAGTCACGCTTCGTCTGAAACGCTTTGGTCGCCTCAATCACCCCACGTACCGCGTGGTGGCCACCGACCCGCGCTTCCCGCGCGATGGTCGGATCATCGAGGCCCTCGGCTATTACCTGCCCTTGATGCCCCGTGCTCAGGAGCAGGTGAAGCTCAACACCGAACGCATCCAGCACTGGCTGTCGCACGGTGCACTGCCGTCGGACACCGTCGGTCAGCTGATCGAGAAGAGCGGCTTGAAGCTCCCGGTGCTGAAGAAGGCCGAGCGCAAGAAGAGCAAGGGCAAGCCCGCACCGTTCGAGGCGCCCAAGAAGAAGGTCCGCAAGCCGCGGGCGCAGCGTCGCGCCGAGAAGGCCGAGCGCGCCAAGTCGGCCAAGAAGTAGTCGCCGGAGTGGTCGGCGGCGCAGCAGTCGGCCGGCACCTCGGCCAGAGAACGTGCTGACGCTGCTCGGATCGGGCCCCGGTCGGTTGCTGCTGCGTCTGCGCTCCCCTTTGCCCTGCCGGCCATGCCCGGCGCTTGCGCCATGAGGTCGTCGTGACGACGAAGAAGAAAGCCAAAGCACCTGCTGCCGACGCGCCGCCCGACCCGCGCGAGCCCTTGGCCCCGACCGCGGAGAATCTGCAGAGGACTCTCGCCGCGCTGAAAGCCGTGCTTGCTGATCTTACACCGCCGTCTCCGGTCGCGCCGGAGGCTGGACCGGTCGCGGCGCCCGATGCCGCCGCTGCAGGCGGTGCAAGCGTTGCAAGCAGTGTCGGTTCGGCAGGCCGGGCGAGTGCTCCGGCCGCAGGGGTGGTGCCGCCGCTCGACCTGGTCGACGCGATGATGCACTTCTACTTCGCGGACGGGCTCGCCTGTGGCTATGGCCAGGAAGCGCGCCGCCGGATCGCCGATGGCTTCGTCGACCGCAACGAGTTCCGCGTCACCGAGGCTTTCGAGGTCGAGGACCTGCTGCGCGACCTGCCGATCCCGAACCTGTTCGATCGTTGCCTCGCCGTGCGCGACTCGGTCGCGCAGATCTACAACGACCAGAACGGCGTCAACCTCGGCTTCTTGCGAGACGCCGGCATCAGCGACCGCAACACGTTCTTCCAGCGGGTTCCGGCCGTGCAGCCCCAGGTGGCGACGTTCCTCACCAACCTGCTGACGCTCGAGGAGCTGTGCTTCTCGGAGAAGTCGACGCTGCGCGCCCAGCAGCGTCTCGGGCTCGAGGTCAAGGATGCGCACGTCGGCAAGTTCCTGGACGAGGTGCGTGCGCTGCTGAAGCCCTATGGTTGCCTGCCGCTGGACGTCGGCCCGAACCTGGCTGGTCGCAAGGTCAACCTGAAGCACCCGCTGTCCCCTGCCTGCCTGCTCGTGCGCCTCGCACCGGCTGGCAAGCGTCGCTGACCGCCGCGCCCCTGGTCACCAACCAGAGGTTGACCAGGCCCCTGTGCCGCTCGATCGTGCTGGTGTGAGGGCTCCGCTCGACTTGTACCTGGCCTCGACGTCGCCGCGTCGACGTGCCCTGCTCGAGCAGGCCGGCATACGCTTCGCGGTCTGCGAACCAGGGCCGGAGTACCTGCCTGGGGCTGCCGGGGAGTTCGTCAGCGAGCCCGGGGAGCCCGCAGCCCACGCGATCGAACGAGCGGCCCGCAAGGCCCTCGGAGCCATCGTTCCGGACCCTCGGATTCCCGTGCTGGCAGTCGACACCGTCGTCGATCTCGATGGGGAAGAACTCGGCAAGCCTGCGGATCGTGAGCAGGCCGAGGGCATGCTGCGTCGGCTCGCAGGCCGGCGACACGCCGTGCACACGGCCCATTGCCTGTGGCTGCCGGCGAGTGGGGCCCGCAGCGAGGCGCTGCATTCGGCGGTGGTCGCGTGCGGCCCCTTGGACACCAAACGCCTGGCTCGCTACCTCGATTCGGGCCAATGGCGGGGCAAGGCCGGCAGCTACGGAGTGCAGGACGACACGCAGGACTTCTTCCGCCTGGTCGAGGGCTCGTTCGACACCGTGGTCGGCCTGCACGTTCCGGCGGTGCGGGCTCTGCTCGGCCAACTCGGGAGACCTTCGTGAGCCCGCTGTGGCTGCGCCTTGGGGTTGCCTTCGTGGTCGCCGTGGTCGCGACGGTGGCGCTCCAGGGTTGGATCACCGACGCCGACAGGCTGGCCCGGGCCAGGTCCCCGGCGGCGCCCGTTCCGGCCCCGCCGACGCCGGCCGAAGCACTGCGCATGCCGCTGTCGCCGGTACCAGGGCAGGTCTGGCTGGCGACGCGACTCGAAGCCGTGGCGCCCGACGTGGCGCCGGTCGTGCAAGTGTTGTCCGACGGCAGCCTGGCGCTGCGTCGAGCGCCACGGCTCGCTGCCGACCCGACGGATCGCGGGCACGGTCGGGCTGGCGCCGCGGCGGTGTTGCTGCCCGCTGGCAGGCTCGCTGCGTTGGACGCAGCCCAGCGAGGAGCGCTGCTCGAGTTGGTGGGAGGCTGGCTCGACGAACGTCCGGTCCCATCGGCACGGCTCCGTCTCGTCGACGTGTCCGCCGAGCCAGGGGAGCTGGCACTCCTGTTGGCGTGGGTGCCATGATCGAGCTGGCCTGAACCCGGCCGGGGACCTTGGCCGACGCCACTGTTGACCCGGCGCCGGTCGTTCCTACACTGTTCGCCCTTCCACTTGCGCCGATCCGGTCGGCGCGTGCGTGTTATGAAAGCCGACATCCACCCGAAGTACTCCGACTGCGCGGTGACCTGCGCCTGCGGCAACAAGTTCACCACCCGCTCCGTCAAGACCGAGATCCGCACCGACATCTGTGCGGCCTGCCACCCGTTCTACACGGGCGCCACGAAGTTCGTCGACACCGCGGGCCGGGTCGACAAGTTCTTGAAGCGCTACGGCAAGGGCAAGGAAGGGGCGAAGGCGTAGACCGTCGGCGTGGTGCGCCTGTTGGTCCCCGGGCCCCACGGCGCTCGCGGCTTCGCCCACGGCGCTCGTCGATTCCACGTGGCTCTCCGTTCCGGAGCAGCGCCCGTCGGGTGTCCGTCCCATGGGCGCGGAGCAGTTCGTCGATGACCCTGCGGCCGAAGATCCAGCAACGCCTCGATGGCCTGTCGGCGCGGGTGCAGGAACTGCTCGCCCAGGTCGCCGACCCGAAGTTGCTCGAGCGGCCGGATCGTCTCGCTGCCGTGCAGAAGGAGCTCGGCCAGGCGACTCCGGTGGTCGACCGCTATCGGAGCTACCAGCGCCTCGAGGCACAGCTCGCCGAGCATCGCGCGCTCGCCGAGGGCCGAGACCGCGATCTCGCGGAATTGGCCGCCGCCGAACTGCCCGAACTCGAAGCGGCGCTCGCGGCGACCGCCGCCGAACTGGTCGACGACCTGTTGGCCGATCAGGGGGACGACCGGCGCGATTGCATCGTCGAGGTCCGAGCCGGCACCGGCGGTGAAGAGGCGGCCCTGTTCGCGCGCGACCTCTGCACGATCTACCAGCGCTACGCCACGCGGCGCGGCTGGACTTTCGAGCCGATGAACGCGACCCCGGCGGAGCAGGGCGGGTTCAAGGAGATCGTGTTCGCGCTGCGCGGCAAGAACGTGTTCGCGGCGATGCAGTTCGAGTCGGGGGGGCATCGGGTGCAGCGTGTGCCGGAGACCGAGACCAAGGGCCGGGTTCACACGTCGGCTGCGACCGTCGCGGTCCTGCCCGAAGTCGAGGAGGTCGAGGTCCAGATCAACTCCGAGGATCTGAAGGTCGACACCTTCCGGTCGAGTGGCGCTGGTGGCCAGCACGTCAACAAGACCGAGTCCGCGGTGCGCATCACCCACTTGCCGACCGGCACCGTGGTGGCGTGCCAGGAGGAGCGCAGCCAGCTGAAGAACCGCCAGCGGGCGATGGCCCTGCTGCGCTCGCGCATCTACGACGCCCGGCAGCGCGCCGCCGCGGCGGCGCGCGCCGCCGAGCGCAAGGAGCAGGTGGGCACGGGCGATCGCAGCGATCGCATCCGCACCTACAACTTCCCGCAGGACCGGCTGACCGACCATCGCCTGAACCGCAACTTCACGTTGTCGCAGATCCTCGAGGGCAAGCTCGAGCCGGTGATCGACGCGTTGCTCGCCGACGAGCGCGAGCGCCGCATCGAGCGGCTGTGAATCGGGGCGGGGCCCTTCCCCCAGCCGAGGCGGGCCCGGCGACCTGGTTCGGCGACACGGCGATCGCGCCAGTCGGGTGAACCGGCCCCCGGGTTCGCTCGTGGAAGGTACAGGCCGAGCCGGAGGCCGATTCCTGCGTGACTGGCAGACCCACTTTTGCCACGATCCGCGCCCCTTCGAACCCTCTCGATTCCGACTGGAGCAAGCACGATGACCGATCCCGCCCAACCTGGCGAACTCGCTTCCCTGGAACCCCTCGAGCCGCTCGACAGCGGGGCCGCGACCGCCGGTGCCGTTGCGGGCAGCGACGACATGCTGGTGCAGGTGACGCGCGGCGGACTGGCGCCGGCCTTCAATCCGTACTGCCGGGACAAGAGCTTCTACCGCTTCCTGTTCGCCGGGGTAGTGATCCTGGTCGGCTGCATGATGCCGTTCACGGCCGACGCCAGCCGCGCCGGCTATCAGTACATGAGCGGTGCGGTCTACGCGCTGATCGGCATCGCCCTGGTGTGGTCGTGGTGGGCCTCGATCGCCCACAACCGCCCGCTCGGTGTGAAGTGGGTGGCGCTCTGCTTCGTGCCGCTGCTGGCGATCCTGATGAACTTCATCGCCTTCGATCCCGAGACGGCGCGCAAGGCGGCGATCGACCTCGGCTGGATCGAGAACCAGCCGCTGACCGAGGCCTCGAAGTCGTGGGGCGAGATGTTCGCCGACATCGGTGGTGCCTTGGCGAAGAAGCCCGAGCCTGCGGCGCGCGTCGAGTACTTCTGGCGACTGTTCGGCCCGGGGCAGATCTTCGTGTTCCTCGGTGCCCTGCTGGCCGAGATCGGCTTGTTCGGCGGCATCGTCGGTGGCGCCAAGAAGAACAAGGCCGACAAGAAGGCCATGATGATGGCCATCACCGAGAAGAAGCGGAAGTGACCCGCGCGTGACCAGCGGCTCCGAACCCGGTGAGGCGCTCCAGCACACCGTGTTGTCCGTGCTGCGCGGCGCCGAGGCCTGGCTCGAACGCCGTGGCATCGACGCGCCAAAGCGATCGGCCGAGTTGCTGCTCGGCAAGGTGCTCGGCCTGACGAGGCTGCAGCTCTACCTGGCCCACGACCGCCCGCTCGCGCCGGCGGAACGCGCGGCGATGCGCGAGTTGCTCGTGCGACGCGGCGATTCGGTGCCGGTCGCGCACCTGCTCGGCACCTGGAGCTTTCGTGGGCTCGAGCTCGCGGTGGGTCCGGCGGTGCTGATCCCGCGGCCCGAGACCGAGGAACTGGTCGACCTGGTGCTCGAACGCGCCCCGCGCGATGGTGCGTTGATCGACCTCGGCACCGGCAGTGGGGCCATCGCCATCGCCATCGCTGTCGCACGCCCGGATCTGCAGGTGCTGGCGGTCGATTGCAGCGAGGCTGCGTTGGCCATCGCCAAGGCGAACGTGCAGCGCCACGGGCTCGAGGCGCGCGTCGAACTCCGACACGGCTCGTGGTGGGAACCGGTGCCGCCCGAGGCGACGTTCGACGTCGTGGTCAGCAACCCGCCCTACATCGATCCGAACGAGCCGGACGGGCTCGCCGACGACGTACGGCGCTACGAGCCTGGGCTCGCGCTGTTCTCGGCGCCCGGTGACGTGCTGTCGTGCTATCGAGCCATCGCGGCGCCGCTCGCACAGCGCCTGCGGCCGGGTGGTTCGCTCGTGTGCGAGACTGGCCTCGGCGCGGCACAGCCAGGCTTCGCGTGGCTCGCGAGTCTCGAATTCCTGCAGGGTGTGCAGTTGCTCTTGGACCTCGCCGGGGCGGAGCGCTTCCTGGTCGCGCAGCGATCCGGTGACTGCTGAGTCCGCCCGCCCGCGGGGCGAGTGGACTCAGACCAGCTTGCCCTTGGCGACGTAATTGCGCAGGGCGGCGCGGGTGGTCGGCGACATCTCGGTGAAGTAGACCGCGAGATCGAAGCGTCGGCCGCCTGCTTCGGCCTTCTTCAGCGGCTCGCAGCGCACCACCGCCCCCTTCACCTGGTGCTTCTCGCTCGAGCCCGGCAGCGTGAAGTCGAGGCCGACGAGCGTCATCTCGGGGATCGCCTGGGGCGACGTGCAGGCGAGGCCGATCTCCGAGATGTCGCGCAGCAGGGCTGCTTCGGCCCGACCCGACGAGGACAGCTGGACGGGGAAGGAAGCCTGCGCCCGGGCGGCGCGGCGACGTTCGGATTGCGGAGTCGGAGTGGCCACGCGGGCACGGTAGCCAAAGGCCTGCAGCGGTGCCAGTCGTGGGCGCCGACGCTGCGGTGGCGAGTGCTCGCGCCGCGTGGCCCGCGGGCCTAGGATCCTCGGCCCGCCAGAGGTGCTGGTGCGCCCGGCCTGGCGGTTTCCCGAACCATCACGCAACGAACGAGAACGACACGACCATGGCCAACTTCAACAAAGTCATCCTGCTCGGCAACCTGACGCGCGACGTCGAACTGCGGCACACGCAGGGCGGCCAAGCGTTGGCCAAGTTCGGCATGGCGATCAATCGCAAGTTCAACACGCAGTCCGGGGAGTCGAAGGAGGAAGTCTGCTTCGTCGACTTGACCGCGTGGGGCAAGCAGGCCGAGTTGCTGAACCAGTACGTGCGGAAGGGCAGCCAGTTGATGATCGAGGGCCGGCTGCAGTATTCGACGTGGGAGAGCCAGGAAGGCGGCAAGCGAAGCAAGCTCGAGGTCGTCGTCGAGAACTTCCAGTTCGTCGGGTCAGCACGGGGCGGTGAGGAAGGCGGCGGTGGTGGTGGTGGTGGTGGTGGTGGTGGTGGCGAGCGTCGTTCGTCCGGCGGCGGCCGCAAGGCGCCGGCTCAGGAGGGAGGACAGGCTGCAGGTGGCGGCGAAGTCGACTACGGCGACATTCCGTTCTGACAGGCGGATCCGCACCGCGAAGAGTCCCGGCAGGAGACGTTGGTCCGCGAATCGGTGGACCGCATGGTAAGCGCGAGGGGCCCTGACGAGCTCCCATGCCAAGGTTCGCCTCTGGCCGCAAAGGTCCGGCCAACACGAGGCGAAGGCCTGGAACCTGGCAAACTCATCGGCCGGTCGAGCTGGGCCCTTGCGTAGTGCACCGCGGCATCTACCCTCCTCCCGCCCCGTTTCGGGGGCAGCCCTGCACCTTGCGTCTGCGCCAGCTGTTCATGCATCCGATCCGTCGCTGCAGCTCCCTGTTCGTGCCGTTGGTCCTCGCCGCCTTCGGAACGGCGCAGTCGCCACCGCCTGGGTTCGTCTACGAGACCCTCTCCGATGGCCAGTTGGCCAGCGCCACGGCGATGGCGTTCCTGCCAGACGGCGGCCTGCTGATCACCGAACGGGCGACTGGCAGGATCCGGATCTTCCGGGATGGCGTGCTGCAGGTGGCTCCCTGGGCGACGGTCCCGGTCGGTAGCTTCAGCTCGTTCGTCGAACAGGGCTTGCTCGGCATCGCGGTGGACCCGGACTACCTCAACAACCGCTACGTCTATGTGTACTACACCGAGCCGACGCTCAACGAGAATCGGATCGGTCGACTGACCGAGGTGGGCGGGTTCGGCACCAACCTGACCGTCCTGACGCGGCCTGGGGAGATCCCGACCGACTGGTACCACAACGGTGGCACGCTGGTGTTCGGCCATGACGGCACGCTGTTCGTGGCTTCGGGCGACAACTACACGCCGAGCAACGCCCAGGATCTGAGCAACCTGCTGGGCAAGGTGCTGCGCTACGAGCTGCCGAACCTCACCGTGCCCACGGACAATCCGTTCGCGGGCAGCCCGATCTACTCGTACGGACATCGCAATCACTTCGGGTTGGCCATTCACCCGGTGACCGGCGAGCTCTACCAGACGGAGAACGGGCTGGCGATCCAGGACGAGATCAACCGCATCGTGCCCGGCGGCAACTATGGTTGGCCGGCTGTCGAGGGCAACCACCCTGCGCCGAACCCGGCCTACGTGAGTCCGCTGTCGACCTACTCGCCGACCACCGCTCCGACCGGCATGACGTTCTACGCCGGGGAGCACTTTCCGGCGTCGTACCGGAACGTGATGTTCTTCACCGACTACAACCAGAACAACATCCATGCGGTCACGTTGAACGCGGCGGGCACGGGGGTGCAGAGCCAGGTGAACTTCGACACCCTGCCCGGAGCTGGCTATGGCGTGCTCGCTGGCCCGGACGGCAGCCTCTACGTGCTGACCAACGACCTCGGCGGCTATGGTGCCGACGAGCTCGGTCGCTACGTCTACACCGGCGAGCCGGTCCCGTCGGCCCAGTTCTCGGCCGTGTCGAACAGGGTGCTGGGCGGCACCGCGACCTTGTGCATCCACTCGGTGGCCGGGGAAGTGGTGGTGCCGTGGATCGGCTTGTCGCGGTTCGCGGCCCCGGTGCCGACGATCTACGGCAACTGGTGGGTGCCGACCGACGCGATCGGCAGCCCGGTGACCGTGCCCAACGACGGCCGTGTCTACCTGCCCTTGTCGCTGCCGAACAACCGTTCGTTCCTCGGGCTCTCGTTGCACATGCAGGGGATCAGCACGTCGGCCGGCGGGAACTACGTGGTGACCAACCCGTCGGATCTGGTGCTGCGCGGCTGATGCCTGCGCCGCGCAGCAGGGCCTACTTGCCGGCCTTCTTCTGCGCCTTCTGGTAGCTGTCCTTCAGCCCGACGGTGCGCAGGAACACCGGCTTGCCCGGCGCGCCGTCCTTGGTGTCGCAGCAGAAGTAGCCGATGCGCTCGAACTGGAAGCGCTCG
Organism: Planctomycetota bacterium; assembly: GCA_016793305.1. The sequence goes on along the minus strand of JAEUHU010000144.1, from coordinate 25,583 downwards.
CCGCCCTTCGCACTCCCGAGGCTCGGCTCGAGCTTGCCGCGCACGACCTTCTCGCTGTGCGGGTTCAGCAGCTTCAAGAAGTCGCCGCCGTCGGCGCTGGCCGGATCCGGGTGCGTGAACAGGTGCTCGTAGAGGCGCACTTCGGCGTCGACCGCGTGGGCCGCCGACACCCAGTGGATGGTGCCCTTCACCTTGCGGCCGTCGGGCGCGTTGCCGCCCTTGGTCGCCGGATCGTAGGTGCAGTGGATCGCCGTGACGGCGCCCGTGGCGTCCTTGTCGACGCCGGTGCACGTCACGAAGTAGCCCGAGCGCAGCCGCACTTCTCGGCCGGGCCCGAGCCGGAAGAAGTCCTTCGGCGGGTTCTCCTGGAAGTCGTCCCGTTCGATCCACAGCTCGCCCGAGAACGGCACTTCGCGCGTGCCGGACGCCGGATCCTCGGGGTTGTTCTGCGCCGCGACCATCTCGACCTGGCCCTTCGGCCAGTTGTCGATCACCAGCTTGATCGGGTCGAGCACCGCCATGCGCCGCAGCGCGTGCTTGTTGAGCCAGTCGCGCACGAAGAACTCGAACAGGCCGATCTCGTGCGTGCTGTTGAACTTCGCCACGCCGACGTGCTTGCAGAACGCGACCAGCGCCTCGGGGGGCACCCCGCGGCGACGCAGCCCACGCAGCGTCGGCAGGCGCGGGTCGTCCCAGCCACGCACGTGGCCGCCTTCGACCAGCTGCAGCAGCTTGCGCTTGCTGGTCAGCATGTACTCGACGTTCAGCCGGGCGAACTCGATCTGCTGGGGCTTGTAGATGCCGAGTGCGTCGCAGAACCAGTCGTAGAGCGGCCGGTGGTGCTCGAACTCCAGCGTGCACAGCGAGTGCGTGATGCCCTCGATCGAGTCGCTCTGGCCGTGTGCCCAGTCGTACATCGGATACAGGCACCAGCGGTCGCCGGTGCGCTGGTGGTGCATGTGCCGGATGCGGTACATCACCGGGTCGCGCATGTTCAGGTTGGCGTGACCCATGTCGATCTTGGCGCGCAGCACCTTCTCGCCGTCGGCGAACTTGCCGGCCTTCATGTCGCGCAAGAGGCGCAGGTTCTCGGCCGGGGTGCGGCCGCGGCACGGGCTCGCGGTCCCGGGCGTGGTCAGCGTGCCGCGCGAGGCGGCGATCTGGTCGGCGTTCTGGTCGTCGACGTAGGCGAGGCCCTTCTCGACCAGTTGCTCGGCCCAGCCGTAGATCCGGTCGAAGTAGTCGGCCGCGTAGAACATCGCGTCCCACTCGAAGCCGAGCCAGCGCACGTCCTCCTTGATGGCGTCGACGTACTCCTGGTCCTCGGCGGCCGGGTTGGTGTCGTCCATGCGCAGGTTGCAGCGGCCGCCGAACTCCTTGGCGACCGAGAACGACAGCGTGATCGCCTTGGCGTGGCCGATGTGCAGGTAGCCGTTCGGCTCGGGCGGGAAGCGCGTGATCACCTGCTGAACCTTGCCGGACTGCAGGTCCGCGCGGATGCGGTCGCGGATGAAGTCGGAGGCGGGGGTGGCGTCGGGAGCGGTGGTCATTGCGTGGGGAGCCGGTGGAATCGGGCGGAGACGATCGCGCAGCACCGCGGCGAATGCAAATGCGCCGCCTTCGGGGTCCTGCAGCGAGCTATGCTGCGTCGCTCCGATGACGGTCGTCCCGCCGGTTCCTCCCGTCCCCGACATCCGCGATCCGCGGTCGTTCCTCCCGCGCCAGGACCGGCACAAGCCGAAGTGTGGGCCGGTCCGGCCGTCGAAGGTGTCCCGCAAACGCGCCTACGTGCTGATCGCAGTGCACGTGCTGATCGGGCTGCACATCTGGCACTGGTATGCGACCGGCAAGACGATGACGCCGCTCGAGCCGTCGGAGGCGATGGAGACCATCGAGGTCGGACGCATCAACGCCGGCTTCGTGCTGTTCGTGACGTTGATCGCCGGCACGCTGGTGTTCGGCCGCTTCTTCTGCGGCTGGGCCTGCCACCTGGTCGCGGTGCAGGACCTCTGCTCCTGGCTGCTCGGCAAGCTCGGCATCCATCCACGGCCGGTGCGTTCGCGCCTGCTGGTGTTCGGGCCGTGGGTCGTAGCCGGCCACATGTTCGCGTGGCCGATCGTCGAGCACTGGTTCTGGCCCGAGGAGAAGCGCTTGCCGGCGATCGCCGACTGGGAGCTGCAGCTGCAGACCACCGAGCTGTGGCGAACGTTCCCCGGACCGATCATGTCGATCGCCACGTTCCTGATCGCCGGCGGACTGATCGTCTGGTGGCTCGGTGCGAAGGGTTTCTGCACGCACGGCTGCCCCTACGGTGCGTTCTTCGCGGTCGCCGATCGGCTGGCGCCGGTGCGCATCAAGGTCACCGACGCCTGCAACGCGTGCGGCCACTGCACGCAGGTCTGCACCAGCAACGTGCGGGTTCACGAAGAGGTGGCCAAGCACGGCAAGATCGTCGACCCGGGGTGCATGAAGTGCCTCGATTGCGTGTCGGTCTGTCCGAAGGACGCGCTCTACGTCGGCGTGGCAGCGCCGAAGCCGTTCGCGATCAGCCAGCAGCGCATCACCGCGCGCGCCGACTTCACGTGGCCCGAGGAGCTGCTGTTGGCGGTCGTCGCCGTGGGCACCACGCAATGGGTCTGGCGCGGCGCCTGGTTCGGCGAAGGTGTGTCGTTCCTGCTGGCGGTGGCGCTCGGCGTGATCACGGCGGTGTTCACGCTGCTGGCCTGGCGCCTGCTGCGGCGCCCTCAGGTGACCTTCCAGAACACCGCCCTGAAGCAGGCGGGTCGCCTGACGCGCGCGGGGCGCTTCTGGCTCTTGCCCTTGCTGGCCTGGCTGCTGTTCACCGCGCACACCGGCTACGTCGAACACCTGCGTCGGGAGGTCTACGACCGCGAACTGGTCACCGAGCCGCTGCGACTCAGCTTCAACGACCAGCCGTTCGAACCGAAGGCCCTGGAGAACGCGCTCGCCGTGCTCGACCGGTACCTCGGTGCCGGACTCTTCGTGGACGTCAAGGTGCCGGAGATGCGGGGGCTGGCGTTGCGGGGGCTGCGCCGCCATCTGGATGCCGAAGCCCAGTTGTTGGCCTGCCTCGCGGGCCGCGACGTGCTGATCTTCGACGAAGCCAACCTCGCGCTGGCCAGCTACATGATGGATCCGCGCCGCCAGCGCTTTCCCGAGGCGCGCCGCCTCGTCGCGCACGTGCTGGCCGCGAACCCGGCGCATCCGATCGCCAGGCTGTTGCAGCAGCGCCTGGACTCGCTGCCGAAGTGACCTGGCAGCCGTGACGGCCGGATGACAGGACGTCGCTGCGGGCGCTTGACGCCGAGCGGTGGCGATCGCTAGAAGACGGGGACTCATCCAGACCAGCCGAGGGCCGGGCCCGACGACGCTGGGGCAACCACGCGAGAACGCGCCGGTGCCAATGCCCTCGGACCAGGAACCCTGGTTCGGACGATGAGCGCCGCAGATCCTCGCGGCGGTCGCTGCGCATCGGGCGCAGCAGGGTGGCATCGGCGGGCGCGTGGTGGCCGTGCCAGGGCCCTTCCGACCGATGACCGACACGCCACGTTCCGTGGTCCCGCCGCACCTGCGCGCCGGGGCCGGTTCCTCCTCAGCAGCAGCGTTCCCGACGCCGAGCCGCGACGCGTTCCACTCGTCCGGGCAGTCGCCAGGGGGTGTGCGCACGCTGCACCTGCTCGGCCCCGGTCGCGTCGGTCGGGCGCTGCTGCCACAGCTCGCCGACCTGCCGCTGCGCGTGGTCGCGATCAGCGACACCACCGCGACCGCGTTCGACCGCCAAGGCCTGCCGCTCGACGCGATCGCCGCGCACAAGGCGGCCGGTGGTGCGCTGGCCAGCTGGCCGCGCGCCGAAGCGATCCCGACCGAACTGGCGGTGCGCATCGTCGGCGCCGACGTGGTCGTCGACACGACGCCGACCGACCAGGCGTCGGTGCAGGCAGCACTACAGCGCGCGCGGGCGGCGCTGCAGAACGGCGCGTTCCTCGCCGTCGCCGGCAAGAACGCGCTCGCCGAGGCGGCCCCGCAGTGGCTGCTCGGCCCGCACCGCGGCCGGGTCGGAGTGCACGCGGCACTCGGCGGAGCCGGCCAGGCGCTGCTGCGCGAACTCGACGAGCTGCGCGAACACTGCCGCGAGCTGGTGCTGGTCGGCAACGTCACGACCACCGTGCTGGTCGAGGCCATCGAGCGCGGCGGTTCGCTCGACGACGGCCTCGCGGTGGCCCGGCAGCTCGGCCTGCTCGAAGCCGATCCGACCCAGGATCTCGACGGCAGTGACGCCGCCACCAAGCTGCGCGCGGTCTGGGGGGCGGTGTTCGCCGACGCGTGGACCGCGCCGCCTGCCTTCGACCGGATCCTGCGCGCCGACGCGCGCGCGCTGGATCCGGCCCTGCTGCGCGCCCGCGCCCGGTCCGGTGCCACCACGCGGCTCGTGGCGCGCGGCAGCCGCAGCGGCAACGACCTGCGGGTCTCGTTCGAGGAAGTGCCGCGTGGCTCGCCGCTCGCCGCACCGCCGGACCGCGTCGTCTACGGCTACCAGCTGCCGGGTGGCCTGCGCGTGCACACGGGGCTCGGCATCGGCCACGACCGGACGGCGGCTGCTCTGCAGGCCGACGTCGCCGCGTTCCTCGCCGCACCGGCGGTGGAGGCGCGTCGATGAGTGCTTCGATCACGTTGCCGCAGGGCGTGCAGCTGTGCCACCTGCCGACCCGGTTTCCGTTGCAGCACGGCGGCGAACTGGTCGGCTGTGCCCTCGCCTACGAACGGCAGGGCCCACCGGATGCGCCGCTGGTCGTCGTGCTCGGCGGCATCTCCGCCGGCCGGCACGTCAGCGCCCACGCAGCAGCCCCGGCTCCTGGCTTCTGGGATGGGCTCGTCGGCCCCGAGGCCGCGATCGACACGCGGCGTTGCCAGGTGCTGGCGTTCGACTGGCTCGGGGGAGCGGGCTGCTCGACCGCACCTGCCGCTGGACAAGCGTTCCCGTTCGTCGCCGCCGAGGACCAGGCGCGGGCCTTGTGGCACCTGGTCGCTGCGCTCGGGCTCGCCCGCGTGCACGCGCTGGTCGGCAGCAGCTACGGCGGCATGGTGGCGTTGCACGCCGCGGCGCAGCAGCCGCAGCGCGTGCAGCGGCTCGTGGCGATCGCCGCAGCACACCGCAGCCACCCGCAGGCCAGCGCCTGGCGCAAGGTGCAGCGCGACGTCGTCGAACTCGGACGGTCTGCCGGGACCGAGTCGCAGGCACTGGCGGTCGCGCGGGCGCTGGCGCTGTGCACCTACCGCACGCCGGGCGAACTTCTCGAACGCTTCGTCAGCTCCCCAGAACTTCGTGACGGCGACGTCGCGTATCCGGTGCACGACTGGCTCGCCGCGCGCGGGGCTGCATTCGCGGAGCAGTGGACGGCCGACCAGTTCCTGTGCCTCAACCGCTCGATCGACGCGCACGCCATCGATCCGCGCACCGTCGCGGTGCCGACCTGGTTGCTGGCGTTCGTCGGCGACCAGCTGGTGCCGCCGAGCGAAGTACGCGAGCTGGCGATGCTGCTGCCCGACCTGCGGGCGCATCGCGAACTGCGCTCGCGCTACGGGCACGACGCGTTCCTGAAGGAGCCACGCCACGTCGGCGCGTTCCTGCGGGAGGTGCTGTCGTGACCTGCTCGCCCGAGACCTTGGGCGTGCGCGCCGGCATCGCCACCGACGTGGCGCACGGGGCGGTGGCCCCTTCGCTGGTGCTGTCGGCGAACTTCGCCTTCGCCGGCTTCGGCCAGAAGCGCACCTACGACTACACGCGCAGCGGCAACCCGACGCGCGACGAACTCGCCAAGGCGCTGGCCGCGCTCGAAGGCGGGGCGGGGGCCGTGGTGACGGCGACCGGCATGGCGGCGATCACGCTGGTGCTGCACCTGCTGCAGGCCGACGACCTCGTGCTGATGCCGCACGACGGCTACGGCGGCACGTGGCGGCTGTTGTCGGCGTTCGCACGCACCGGGCGTTGTCGGGTGCGCTTCGTCGACCAGCGCGATCCGGCTGCGTTGGCCGCGGCGTTGGCCGAACGACCGAAGCTGGTCTGGGCCGAGTCGCCGAGCAATCCGCTGCTGCGCCTCGTCGACCTGCGGGCGCTGGCGGCGGCGAGCCACGCGGTGGGGGCCTTGTTCGTCGTCGACAACACGTTCCTGTCGCCGGCGCTGCAGAACCCGCTGCAGCTCGGCGCCGACCTGGTGGTGCACAGCACCACCAAGTACGTGAACGGCCACAGCGACGTGGTCGGCGGTGCTGTGGTGGCGAAGGACCGGGCTCTGCACGAGCAGCTGGTGTGGTGGGCGAACGCGCTCGGCATCACCGGGGCGCCGTTCGACAGCTGGCTGACCCTGCGAGGCTTGCGCACGCTCCAGCTGCGCATGCGCCAGCACAGTGCGAACGCGCAGGCACTGGCCGAGCTGTTGGCCGCGGATCCGGCCGTGCGGGCGGTGCACTATCCGGGCCTGCTCCAGCATCCCGACCATGCCCTGGCGCTGCGCCAGCAGCGCGGGGCGGGCGGCATGCTCAGCTTCGAACTGGCCGATCCGGCCGCGGTGCCGCGGTTCCTCGACGGGCTCGCGCACTTCACGCTGGCCGAGTCGCTCGGCGGTGTCGAGAGCCTGGTCGCGCACCCGGCGACGATGACCCACGCTTCGATGACGGCGGAGGCGCGGGCGGCGGCCGGGATCGGGCCAGGGTTGCTGCGGCTGTCGGTCGGCATCGAGGACATGGCCGACCTGGCCCGGGACCTGCGCCTCGCGCTGCAGCGCTGCGCCTTGGTGCCGACCGGGCCGGGGTGAGCGTTCGCTGGGCATGGGCCTCGGATGCCGCCGAGGCCTACGGCGGAGCGGACGGGGACCAGGGCCACGGGCGGGCAGTTCGCCGCTTTTGCGCGCACCCCGGCGGGGACTGGGTGTAGGGTCGTCGTCCTCGCCACCACGCATGATCCACCCGACCGCCGTCGTAGCCCCCTCCGTCGCCCTGCCCGCGGGCACGCGCATCGGTGCGTTCGCGGTCGTCGAAGCCGACGTGGTGCTCGGCGAAGGCTGCACGATCGGCGAACACGCGGTGGTGCGCAGCGGCTCTGCACTCGGCCCGGGCGCCGTGATCGACAGCTTCGCGGTGGTCGGCGGTGCCGCCCAGATGCGCGGCGACGTGCCGCTGGGCGGCCGCGTGCGCATCGGCGCGCGGTCGGTGCTGCGTGAGGGAGTGACCGTGAACCGGCCGACCAAGGCCGACGGCGTCACGTCGGTCGGCGCCGACTGCATGCTGATGGCGAACAGCCACGTCGGCCACGACTGCGTGGTCGGCGACGCGGTCACGCTGGCCAACAACGTGATGCTCGCCGGCCACGTGCACGTGGGAGCTGGGACGTTCGTCGGTGGTGGAGCGGGTGTGCACCAGTTCGTGCGCATCGGCCAGGGCGTGATGGTCGGCGGCAACGCGTCGATCTCGTACGACGTGCCGCCGTTCGCGATCGCCGCCGAACGCAACCAGATCCACGGCCTCAACGTCGTCGGGCTGCGGCGCAGCAAGATGCCGCACGAACAGGTCGTCGACCTGAAGCGCTGCTACCACTCGGTGTACTGCGGTCCCGGTGACCTGCGCGCGCGGGTGCGGGCGTTGCTGGCCGAGCGCGTCTGCTGCGCCGACACGCCGGGGCGGCGCTTCCTCGAGTTCTTCGCCGGCGGCAAGCGCGGCTTCTGTCGGCCGCGGCTGCGCGATCGCGAGATCGCCTGCGACGCGGCCGAGGACTAGGCCGCGGTCAGGGGCGGTGCGGCAGCCGCGCCACCAGCGCGCCGATGCCGACGCACGCCAGAGCGCCGACCAGGTTGTACCAGAGGAAGGCGATGTGCATCGTCAGGTGCACGGCGAACGTCACTGCGAGCCCGCCGAGCAGGCCGGCCGACGCCGCGCGGCCGTCGGCGCGCTTCACGAACAGCGCCAGCAGGAAGACGCCGAGGATGCTGCCGTAGAAGAACGAGCCGATCTCGTTGACCTTCTCGAGCAGCGGGCCGTCGCCGAGCGTGACCGCGAACCCTGTGGCGGCGAGGCCCCAGAAGGCCATGACGATGCGGCTCGTGCGCACCGCGCGCGCTTCGTCGGCGTTCGGCGCGAGCCAGCGCCGGTAGAAGTCGACCATCGACGCCGACGTCAGCGAGCTCAGGGCGCCGGCGGCGCTGCTGATCGCGGCGGCGAAGATCGCGGCGATCATCAGTCCGAGGATCGGCTTCGGCAGTTCGCGGAACAGGTAGTCGGTGAAGATGTAGTTGACGTCCTTCTGGCGGTCCTTGTCGGGCTGCACCAGCTGGCGCGCCGTCGCGCGCGCCGCGGTCGCCGCCTGCGTCGCCGCCTGCAGCCGCACCACGGCGGTCGGGTCGCCGGCCGCCACCTGCAGCAGCGCCTCGCGGCGTTCGGCACAGGCCTGCGCGTGGGCTGCGGTCACCTCCGCGAGGCGCTGCTGCGCTTCGCCCGATTCCTGCGTGGTCCGCTGCTGCAGCTGCTGGTGGGCAGGATCGAACAGCAGCGGTTCCTTGCCGAGCCCGTGGTGCAGGAACAGCAGTCCGCCGAGGAACAGCACCAGCAACTGCAGCGGGATCTTGGTGAACGCCGACAGCAGCAGAGCGCGCCGCGACGCGTCGACCGACTTGCTGCTCAGCAGGCTCTGCACCTGTACCTGGTCGCAGCCGAAGTAGCTGAGGAACAGGAACAGCTGGCCGAACAAGCCGGTCCACAGGTTGTACTTGTCGGACCAGAACGAGCCGGCTTCGTCGGCCTTCTGCAGCGCCGGTGCGAACGACCAGGCCGGGTTGGTCACCTCGACCGCATTCAGTTTGCCGGTGGCGCCGAGGCCCGCGAACACGCCGCCGAAGCCGAGCTGGGCGACGGTGTCCCACAGCAGCAGCATGAGGCACGCGCCGATGCCGACGACGATCAGCAGCATCTGCTTGACGTCGGTCCACACCACGCCGCCCACGCCGCCGGCGACGGTGTAGGCGGTGGTTACGAGGCCGGTGACGACGACCATCACCGTGATGTCCTCGCCGGTCATCGCCGCGAACACGACGGCCGGGGCGTAGAGCACGACGGCGAACGCGAGGCAGCGCGACAGCAGGAACGTGAAGCTGGTCAGCGTGCGCGTCACCGGACCGAAGCGCCGTTCGAGGAACTCGTAGGCGGTCAGGATCGGATGCTGCCGGTACATCGGCACGAACCAGACGCACAGGATCACCATCGCGAACGGCAGCGCGAAGTAGAACTGCACCCACTCGAGGCCGCCCTCGTAGCCCATGCCGACGCCGCCGATCAGCGTGATCGCCGACAGCTGGGTCGCCATCACCGACAGGCCGGCGGCCCACCATGGGATGTTGCGGCCGGCGGCGAAGAACCCCTCCATCGTCTTGCTGCCGATCGTGCGGCGCACGCCGTCCCAGATCGTGTAGGCGGTGACCAGCAGGAACACGAGCCACGCGGTGGTCGTCATCGGGCGCTCCCGAGCGGCGTGTTGCCGAAGGCGGTCAGCGCCCACAGCAGCAGGATCACGACCACGGCCAGCGCCATCGTCAGCACGTAGGTGCGCGGCCAGCTGCCGAACGGGGGCGTGGCGTCGCCGGGATCGTGCGAGGAGGCAGGGGCCATGGCGAAAGCGAACCGGGAACGCGTCCGGCGTTCCAGCGCCGATCCCCGGTCGGCGTCGGTTCCTCGTCGTGGCGGTCGGGCCTGCCGTCCCTATGCTGGCTCGTCCGCGATGACCGACCCGATCTTCCAGGACCTCAACGACGAACAGGCCGCAGCCGTCGCCCACGGCGAAGGCCCGCTGATGGTGCTGGCCGGGGCCGGCTCCGGCAAGACGCGCGTGGTGACCCGGCGGATCGCCCGGCTGCTGCGCGACGGCGTGCGGCCGGGGCAGATCCTGGCGATGACGTTCACCAACAAGGCGGCCGGCGAGATGGCGCATCGGGTCGCCGAGCTCGGCGGCGGCTACGTGCGGGTGGCGACGTTCCACTCGGCCTGCGCCCGCTTCCTGCGCCAGGACGGCCACCATCTCGGCTACCCGGCCGACTTCTCGATCTACGACACGCAGGACCGCGACACGCTGATCAAGGAGCTGATGGCGGACCTCGGCCTGTCCAGCGAGAAGGCCAAGCCGTCGCTGCTCGGCCAGTGGATCAGCAAGCTGAAGAACGCGGCGCTGCAGCCAGCCGACATGGGACAGGGCAGCGACGTGGCGCGGCTCGTCGAACGGATCTGGACGCCGTACCACGAGCGCATGCGCAAGGTCGGGGCGATGGACTTCGACGACCTGCTCGGCCTGTTCCTGCAGATCCTGCGCGAGCAGCCGGAGGTCGCCGAACGCTACCGCGAGCGCTTCCCGTGGCTCCTCGTCGACGAGTTCCAGGACACCAACCGGGTCCAGTACGACCTGCTGAAGCTGCTGTGCCCGCCTCCCGGCAACCTGTGCGTGGTCGGGGATCCGGACCAGTCGATCTACGGCTTTCGCGGCGCCGAGGTGCGCAACATCCTCGACTTCGAGCGCGACTATCCGACCACCACGGTGGTGCGGCTCGAGACCAACTACCGCAGCTCGGCGAACATCCTGCACTGCGCCGAGACGGTGATCGCCAACAACACGATGCGCAAGGACAAGCGGCTGCGGGCGACGCAGCCGCCGGGCGCGCCGGTGCTGCGGTTGAAGGCCGGCAACGCCGCCGAAGAGGCCAGCACGGTCGTCGATCGCATCGTCCAGCTGCACGACGAGGGCACCGCACTCGACCAGGTGGCCGTGTTCTACCGGGCGCACTGGCTGTCGCGCGGCTTCGAGCAGGCGCTGAAGGACAAGGGGCTGCCGTACGAGATCGTCGGCGGCCAGACGTTCTTCGAACGGCGCGAGGTCAAGGACCTGCTCGCCTACCTGCGCGTGCTGGTCAATCCGCTCGACGACGTCAGCATGGGCCGCATCGTCAACGTGCCGCCGCGCGGCCTCGGCAAGGCCGGCGTCGAGAAGCTGCGCGAGCTCGCCTTCCAGGAGGGCATGTCGCTGCGCGAAGTGGTGGCCGATCCGGCGCTGCACGGCGAGTTCGGCCCGAAGGCGAGGAAGGGGCTCGCCGAGCTGGCGAAGACGCTCGCCGCCGCCCAGGCGGTCGCCGAGCAGGGGGCGCACGCGCCGCTCAAGATCGTGCTGCTCGGCACCGACTACGTGAAGCACGCGACCAGTTTCGGCGACGCCGAGGACAGCACGCGCGAAGAGAACATCGCCGAACTGGTCAGCGACACGGTCCAGTTCGACAAGGGCCGCGCCGCGGGGACCAGCCGCGCCATCGGCGGGGACGGGGACGGCGACGACGGTCCGGGCGACGGCCTCGCTGGCTACCTGCAGCACGTCGCCCTGCTGACCTCCGCGGACACCAAGGGCCAGGGGCCGGCGGTGCGCATGATGACCGTGCACGCCGCCAAGGGACTCGAGTTCGACCATGTGTTCGTCACCGGGCTCGAGGAGGGCACGTTCCCGAGCCTGCGCGTCGCCGACGATCCGGAAGGCCTCGAGGAGGAACGCCGGCTGATGTACGTGGCGCTGACGCGCGCCCGGAAGACGCTGCTGCTGACCAACTGCCGCGACCGAATGGTCAACGGCGAGATGCAGACGCTGCGCCCGTCGCGCTTCCTGAAGGAGCTGCCCCAGGACGCGTGCGAGAACTACGCACCGACCTGGCGGCGCTACGACGCCGACGACCGCGGCTCGAACAGCAGCGGCTGGAGCGTGACGCCGGACCCCGAGGCCTTGGCGGCGTTGCGACCCGGGGCACGGGTGCGGCACGATCTCTACGGCAACGGCCTGATCCGCAAGATCGCCGGGGTCGGCATGAACGCGCGCGCCGTGGTGCGCTTCGACGACGGGCTCGAGCGCCACTTCGTGCTCGAGTACGCAGGACTCAAGCTGCTGGAGGACCTGTCGCTGTGAGCCGCCCCGACGAACTGGCGGCGGCGTTCGCAGCACTGCTGCAGCAGGTGCGGACCGAGGCGCCGACCCTGTTGCCGGAGCTGCTGCGCATGCTGCAGCAGGTCGCCGACGCCGAGGCCGTACGGCGAGCGCCGGCCGAACCGGCCGGCGGCGACGACGGCGAACCGTGGCACGGGTTGATCGGCACCTGCCCGGCGATGCTCGAGCTGCGCGCGCGGATCGGCAAGTTCGCGCCGACCAACGCCCCCGTGCTGCTGACCGGCGAGAGCGGCACCGGCAAGGAGCGCGTCGCCCACGCGCTGCACGAACTCAGCAAGCGGGCGAGCGGTCCGTTCGTCGCCGAGAACTGCGCGGCGATCCCGGAGACGCTGCTCGAGTCGGTGCTGTTCGGCCACAAGAAGGGCGCCTTCACCGGCGCCATCAAGGACCATCCGGGTCACTTCGTCGCCGCACACGGCGGCACGATCTTCCTCGACGAGATCGGCGAGATGCGGCTGCCGATGCAGGCCAAGCTGCTGCGCACGCTGCAGGAAGGCGAAGTGCGCGCGGTCGGCGACAGCAAGACCCGCAAGACCGACGTGCGCGTGATCGCCGCGACCAACCAGAACCTCGAGGCCGCGGTCAAGGCCGGGCGGTTCCGCGAGGATCTGTTCTTCCGGCTCAACGTGCTGCGGCTCGAACTGCCGCCGCTGCGGGCGCGCGGGCGCGACGTCGTCGTGCTGGCGCGGCGCTTCCTCGTCGAGGCGGCGGCGAAGGCGGGGCGGCCGCTCCAGCTGTCGCCGGCATGCGAAGCGACGCTGTTGCAGGCGAAGTGGCCCGGCAACGTGCGCCAGCTGCAGAACGAGATGCAGCGGCTCGCGGCCCTCGCCGACGGGCCCGTGATCGAGCCCAGGGAGCTGTCGGCCGACGTCAGGGCCGGGTGAGGCGAGCATGGCCGAGATCGTGCTCGCCACGGGGAACGCGAAGTGGATCCACGCATCGTTCGGGCTGCGCTGCCTGCGCGCCAACCTCGACGAACTGCGCGAGCGCTGCGTGCTGCGCGAGTTCGAGATCTCGCAGCGGGCCAACGACGTCGTCGAGGCGATCCTCACCGAGGTGCCGCGCCTCGTCGGTCTCGGCGTCTACGTGTGGAACGCCAACCTGTCGCTGCAGGTCGTGCGGCTGCTGAAGCAGGTGGCGCCGGACGTGGTGGTGGTGGTCGGTGGACCCGAGGTGTCGCACGAGAGCGAGCTGCAGGAGATCTGCCGGCTCGCCGACCACGTGGTGCGCGGCGAAGCGGACCTGGCGTTCCGCGACCTGTGCCGCGTGGTGCTCGCCGGCGGGGTCGCCCCGCACACGATCGACGCACCGCTGCCGCACTTCGCGGAGCTCGCCTCGCCCTACGACGAGTACACCGCCGACGACCTCGCGCATCGCATCTGCTACGTCGAGGCGTCGCGCGGCTGCCCGTTCACCTGCGAGTTCTGCCTGTCGGCGCTCGACGTGCCGGTCCGCAAGGCCGACACCGGGCCGTTCCTCGCGGCGATGGAACGGCTGCTCGCGCGCGGTCTGCGCCACTTCAAGTTCGTCGACCGCACGTTCAACCTCGGCATCGCGACCGCGACTACGATCCTGCGGTTCTTCCGCGAGCGCTGGCAGCAGGGGATGTTCCTGCACTTCGAGCTGGTGCCGGATCGGCTGCCCGACGAACTGCGCGCCGAGATCGCCGCGTTCCCGCCCGGCTCGCTGCAGTTCGAGGTCGGCGTGCAGACGCTCGACGACGCGACCAGCGCGCGCATCAGCAGGAGGCAGGACGTGGCCCGCATGGCCGACAACCTGCGCTTCCTGCGCGAACAATCCGGTGCGCACGTGCACGCCGACCTGATCGTCGGGCTGCCCGGGGAGGACGTCGCGACGTTCGCGCGCGGCTTCGACCGGCTGTGGGCGATGGGGCCGCACGAGATCCAGGTCGGCGTGCTGAAGCGGTTGCGGGGCACGCCGATCGTCCGCCACGACGCCGAGCACGGCATGCAGTACGCCGCCGACGCGCCGTACGAGATCGTGCAGACCGCCGCGGTGCCGTTCGCGGCGATGCAGGACCTGAAGCGCTTCGCCCGCTACTGGGACCTGGTCGGCAACAGCGGCAATTGGAACGCGACCCTGGCGGTGCTGCTGGCCGGGCCGTCGGCGTTCGCCGCGTTCGATGCGTTCGCGCGCTGGCTGCACACGACCACGCGGCAAACCGCCGGCATCGCCCTGCACCGGTTGGCGGGCCTGCTGTGGCAGTGGCTGGTCGACGAACGTGCGCTGCCCGCGGAGGTCGTGGGCCGAGCGATGGCGGCCGACTATGCGCGCTGTGCGCGCCACGACTGGCCGGAGTTCCTGCGGCCGTGGGTCACCACCGAGCGGCAGGTCGCCGTGCGGGCGGCGACCGGGGCCGCGCGGCAGGCGCGGCATCGGCCAACCTGACGGCGGCCGTTGCCGGTCGCCGGCCGGGCTCGGTCGTCAGTCGCCCAGCGCGCGCTGCAGGATCGTGATGGCCTGCCGGATCGCGGCGCGCAGCTGGTCGGACTCGGCGCCGGCAGCAGTCTGGATCTGGCGCACGGCGGCGAGCACCTTCGATTCGATCGACGCCCCGCCGTCGTCGGCCTCCGCGGTGCGCTCGCGGCGCTTGCGCACGGGGCCCGGCACTTCTTCGAGCAGCGGGGCGGCGGGAGCTTCCTTGATCAGGCCGAGCAGTTGCCGCGCCGAGTGCAGGGCGCGCCCGGCCACCGGGATGCCGTACAGCCGCGCCTCGGCGGAGAAGTCGCGCATCGTCAGCTCGGGGTTCTGCTGCAGCTTGTGGATGCAGAACAACACGCTGTCCTTCTGACCGGGGTAGCGGCGACGCAGCGTTTCCAGCAAGCCGTCCCAGGTGTCGGTGGTGGGGGGGAGATCGGATTCGGTCACGGTCATTCGAGCCAGGGCCTGGACCAGCGGACGGTCGACGAAAGCGCGGCAGCGTGGCGGCTCGGGCCGGCCCGGTCAATCACGCCTTCCGCTTCACGGGAGGGCGGCGGCACCGGCCTCGTGTCCAGAAGGGGAGTTGCCTCGGCCGGTTGCTCAGCTATCCTGCGACTGCCCTGCCCTCTCGTCGGAGATCCCATGTTCGAAAAGCGCTCGTTCCTGGCCCTCGTGGCCTTGTGCGCCATGTTGCTGGCGCGCACTGCCGCCCCCCAATGATGAGGCGGTAGCTCGGCGTCCAGTTGGACGCCACCGACTCCTGCTGGTGGTGGTGCTGGTGCTCCCGCGGCCGGTCCCGGACCGGGCGGCGGCGTCCCGCTCGACTACCGACGCGGCAAGACCGCCAAGCGCGTGCTGCAGATCGACTGGGTGCATCCGGTCTACAAGCCGGTGACCACCCGCCCCGAAGGGGCCGCCGACGGCAAGACGGCCGCGGTGCAGGTCGAACGCTCGCTGCCGCTCGCTGAGGCCTATGCGTTCCTCACCGACGGCGACCGGCGTCCTCTGCTGGTGCTGCGCGAATGCGAACGGTGCAAGGGCACCGACCACGCGCTGCTGAGCCGCTCCCTCGACAACGAGCAGACGGTGCTGCTGACCTACTGGTTCCGCTGCGTCAAGCTGCCGCCGAACACGATGGAGCCGAACCATCCGTTCGCGGAGCTGTGGAAGCCGGAGAAGCCAGGGGACCGCATCCCGCACCTGTTCTTCGCCGATCCCGACGGCGGCAACCGGCGCACCCTGCCGGGCGACCAGCAGCAGTCGGAGCTGTGGAACACCATGTTCGACTACCTCGAACGCTGCTACGACGACAGCGCCCGGGACGCGCTGAAGGAACTGCGGCAGCTGCTCAGCCAGTACGACCGCTACGACCTCGACGAGCAGTTGGCGAAGACGCGCATCGACAAGGAGACCGAGAAGAACGGTCCGCGTTCACCGAAGCTCGCCACCTACGAAGCCGACCTGGTGCGCATCGAGAAGGCGCGCGCCAAGCTGGCGGCGAAGGAGAAGGAGTTGCGCGAACTGGCGCTGCTCGAGATCCGCAAGCCCGCGAAGGGCAAGGCGAGCAAGCCGGACAAGGCGGCGCTTGATGCGGTGCCGGCCAAGCCGGCGCCAGCGAAGGAGGCCCCGGAAGCGCCGGCGAAGGATGCTGCAGGCGGTCAGCCTGCTCCGGCGCCGTCGCCGGCCGGCGGACGCGGCGGCGCATGAAGGGCGCCGTCGCGGCCCTGCTGGCTGGTTGGTTGCTGCTCGCCGCGCCGGCGGCGCAGCAGCCCGGCAAGGACGACGACGAGGTCGCCAAGCTGGCGGCCAAGGATCCGCACACCGGGGCCGACCCCGAGGCGATGCGCACGGCCGGCGTGGTGTCCTACGCGCCGTTCCCGTGGGCGGACGGCCACCGCACCGCGGACGTCGACAAGCTGCTCGGCGAGCAGCGCATCCTGTGGCTCGAGACGGAGCACTTCCGGATCGGCAGCACGCTGCGCTCGATGCCCTGGCCCGACGGCAACGAGGCGCGCAAGGCGATGCAAGAGGAGCTGCGGCGGCTGCGCAAGCGGCTGAAGAAGGCGCCGGAGAAGCCCAAGCGCATCGACCCGTGGCTGCGCGCGCATCTCTACGCGCAGCGCTGCGAGGAGACCTACGCACGCTGCCAGGCCCTGCTCGGCGTGACCGCCGCCGACTTCCCCGCCGACAAGCCGTTCCTCGGTCTGCCCGACAAGTTCCTGCTGCTGCTGTTCGAGAAGAAGTCGGACATGGTCCGCTACATGGACCGGTTCTGCGGCCGCAAGGACGACACGTCGTTGCGCTGGTACCACGACAAGTCGCAGCAGGTGCTGCTGTGCGTCGCCGTCGAGGGCTTCGACGGCATCGACGAGGTCGGGCTGCACGGCCACGTGCTGCACGGCGTGTGGCACGCGCTGCTCAGTGGACACGGCGGCTACCCGTTCGAGATGCCGGCCTGGCTCGCCGACGGGGTCGCGCACTGGCACGCGCGGGTCGTCCCCGGCGAGTTCCTGAACGTGCGCGTGCGCGACGACGAAGCGGTCGCCGAGGACAAGCGCAACGAGTGGGACGTCAAGGTGCGCCGCCGGGTGCAGCACGAGACCCTGATGGTCCCGTTCGCGACGATGGCCGCGTGGGCGAGCGAAGAGGAGCTCGGCTACCACCAGACCTTGCAGACCTGGTCCCGGATCGACTTCCTGATGCGGCGCGATCCGGCGCTGGTCGGCAAGGTGCTGCGCGAACTGAAGGCGGGTGCGCCGAGGGACCTCGACTTCGCCGCCGGTTCGATCGCGGCGCGCGAACGGGCCGCGAAGCTGCTGCTCGACCAGCTCGGCGTCGACGCGCCGACGTTCGACCGGCAATGGCGGGAATGGGTGCTGAAGACCTATCCGCGCCAGTAGGCTCTGCCGGCGCATGCCTCCTCCCGTCCTCGTCGCGATCGCCGCGGCCGGCAGCCTCGGCGCGCTGCTGCGCGTCTTCCTGGTGCAGATGCTGTCGACGCGCTGGCCCGGGCAGCCCTGGGCGACGGCGGCAGTGAACCTGCTCGGCTGCTTCGGCTTCGGGCTCTGCTGGGCGATGGCGCAAGGGCGCTGGTCCCCGGCCGTCACGGCCGGCGTGCTGGTCGGCTTCTTCGGCGCCTTCACGACGTTCTCGTCGTTCGCGTTCGACTGCCAGCAGCTGCTGGTGGAACGCCGCTACCTGACGATGGCCGCCAACGTGCTGGTGCAGAACGGCGTCGGGTTGCTGGCGATGGTCGTCGGCCTGCTGCTCGGCGAGCGCTGCCGCAGCTGAGACGCGGGCCGGTGCCGGCGCTACCATCCGCAACCCATGCGCCCGCTGCCGATCGCCTTCGTCGTCCTGCTGCTGGCCCTGGTGGCGGCGTTGGGGTTGCGCGCCGTGCTGCAGACGCCGACGGGGGGGCTGCCGAAACCGACCACGGCCGGCGCAGAGTCGTTGCCACGCGACCTCGGGGGACTGCCGCAAGGCCATGTCTACACCGGCTGCTCCGAGGAGCCGGACGACGTCAACCCGTTCACTGCGAACAGCAACGCCGCGCGGCGCATGGTGCTCGCCTACACGCACGAAGCGCTGCTCGACCTCGACCCGCGGTCGGGGGCGTTGCGGCCGGCACTGGCCGAGTCCTACGAGCCGGCCGCCGACGGTCGTTCGTGCCTGTTCACGCTGCGCAGCGGGGTGCGCTTTTGCGACGGCACCCCGGTGACGATGGAGGACGTGCTGTTCGGCTACGAACTGCACCAAGCAGGCAAGCTGTCGTTCGGCTTCGTCGGCAGTGCCTTCGCACGCGTCGAGCGTGTCGAGGTGCTCGACGAACGGCGCTTCCGCGTGCACTTCCGTGGCCTGCACTACGCGTCGGTGCGCATCGTCGGCGAGGTCTGGGTGGTCGCGCAGAAGCGCTTCTTCGTCGAGGCGGTACGCCGCCAGCTGGCTGCCGGCGAGACGCTGCCCGAGGTCTCGAGCGATCGCTTCGCGCAGTTGCTGGGGCGCATCGATCGCGAGTGCGGGCCGGGCACCGGGCCCTACGTGCTGCACAATCCGCCCGACGGCTCGGGCACGTGGCGCGTGCGGCAGGACGTGCTGCTGGTGCGCAACGATCACTGCTGGCGTCGTGCCGCAGCCCCAGGCTGCTGGAACTTCGCCGGCATCCGGGTGCTGTGGCGCGATCCGGCAGCGGCGACCAACGCGTTGCTGCTGCGCGAACTCGACTGGCTGCCGGTGTCGGACCCGCAGGCGATGCTGGCCCAGAACCCGCAGCTCGCTGCCGACTACCAGCCTTTGTCCGTCGATTACGACAGCCTCGGCGTGTTCCGGTGCATCTGGAACTGCGATCTGCCGCCGTTCGACGACGTGCGCGTGCGTCGCGCGGTCGGGATGCTGTTCGACCGCGAGCACGTCGCGAAGATCCTCGGCCCCGGTGCCAGGGCCGCAGTGGCGCACGCCAAGCTCGGTCGGCCCGAATATCCGGACCTGTTGCCGCTGGCGTTCGACGTGGCGGCGGCGCGGCGGCTGCTTCGCGAAGCGGGCTACGACCCTGCTGCGGGCAAGCCGCTGCGCATGGTGCTGGTGGCCTTGCAGGGCACCGAGGCGCTGCGGCGCATGGCCGAGTCGTTCGCCGCGGCGGCCAAGAGTGCGGGCATCGAGCTGGACCTGCGTGCCCGCGGCGACATGCCGGGCTTCGTCGCCGAGAAGCAGCTGCGGCAGTGGCACGGGCTGCTGGTCTACCAGTCGTTCCGGCCTTGGGGCGATCCCTACGAACTGCTGGCGTCGGACGGCAGCGACAACGAAGGACATTGGAAGAACGAGGCTGCGGACCGGCTGGCCCAGGCCGCGCGAGTCGAACTCGACGGGGCGAAGCGGGCGCAGTTGTGGCGGGAGCTGCACACGCTGGTACACGAGCAGCAGCCGATGGCGCTGCTGGCGCATCCGGTGGCGTCGATCCTGCTGGCCAAGCGCGTGCGCGGAGTCGAGCCGGGGCCGTGTGGGTTGATCCCAGACCGGGGTTGGGTGGCGCTCGAGCAGCAGCGCCAGTGAACGGGTGGCCAGGGAACGGGTGGCCAGTGAACGGGTGGCCAGGGAACGGGTGGCTCGAACCAGCGCGAGCACCCGCGAGGGCTGGTGAGCCGGCCGTGGCTCCTGTGTGGTGGAGAGTAGGGGAGTCGAACCCCTGACCTCGACAATGCCATTGTCGCGCTCTACCAACTGAGCTAACTCCCCGCAGGGGAGCCACGGCCAGCCACGCGCCAGTGGGTGCCGAACCTGCGTCACCGCACTGCGGCAATCGCCAGTTCGACGCCGCCCGGCGCGAAGGGAGCGAGGAAGGTAGCGACGAAGCGCCCAAGTTCAAGCACGAACTCGACCAGCATCGCCCCTGCGCAAGCTTCGCACGATGCCCGCTGGTCGCGCCGCGGAACCTCCGCTAGTGTCGGCCGGATCGCCGACCCCTCGGGTCTCGCCAGGTGATGCGCGCCGGACGTCCGGGCGACGCGTGGCGGGGAGGAGGTCGGAGCAACAGCGGTGTCGGTCGGCGCCGCAGGCGGGCGCACCATGGTGAAGCAGGGTTCCTTCTTCCAGCGGCTCAAGGAGCGGTTCGGCTCCGGTTCGGTCAAGGTCGAGTCTGGCAGTGGTGCGCCCCGGTCGGGGAACGGTGCTGGCGACAAGCCGGGTGCTGGCAAGCCGCCGATGGCGCGCGTCGAGCCGGTGCGGGCGCCGCTGCGCGAGGTGGCTCCCGAAGGCGCGCCGCTCGATGCGCGTTCGAGCCGCAAGCTGTCGGATCGCGAAGAGGCGATGCTGGCGCTCGGCTCGCACTTCCAGGAACTGACCACGCTGCTGCGTGGCTCGCAGGCCCGCGTCGACGACCAGCTCGGCAAGCTGGTCGCCGCGACCGGCGCGCTGACCCAGCTGCCGACGCTCGGCCAGCAGCAGCTCGACGCGCTGCGCGCGCTGTCGGTGCAGATGGAGCGCCAGAACTCGCTCGGCGAGCAGATGGCGTCGACGATCACCCGGTTGCCGACCTTGCTCGAGAACGTCGAGACCGCGCTGGCGCGCGCCGCCGCGACCGACGAACGCACCGCCGCGACGGTGCGCGACTTCCAGTCGACGATGGACCGCATCCACCAGGCGATGGGGCAGATGGTCCAGCACGGCGAACAGCACGTGCGCACCGCCCAGCAGCTGGCCGAGAAGCGCGACGGCGAGCTGAAGGAGCTGGCCAGCGGCATCGCCGATTCGCAGCGCGCCGCGGTCGGCGAGCTGAAGCAGGCGGCGGCCTCCGGCATGCAGACCCTCGAGCGCTCGCACGACGAGGCGTTGGCGTCGCTGCGCCGCACCCACGAGGACCAGGCGAACCGGCTGCAGCAGGTCGTGCGCGACCACGCCAGCTGGAACCGCGCCGTGCTGGCCGGCATCGGCCTCGTCGTGCTCGGCATCGGTGCGTTGATCGCGCTGCAGCTGTTCCGGTGAACGGCCCGGAGCCCAGGCGCCGGCTGTGGCTCGTGCGCCACGGCGAGACCGAGGGGCAGTCGTCGATCCGCTTCCACGGCCGCAACGACGTCGCCCTGAACGACCACGGCCGCGCGCAGATCCGCGCGCTGGCGCCGCTGCTCGCGCACGTGCCGTTCGTGCGCGTCGTGCACTCGCCGCTGCGCCGTGCGGCCGAGTCGGCGGCGATCCTCGCGGCGTCGTGTGGCGCCACCCAGGTGCCGCACCACGCCGACGAACGGCTGCGCGAGATCTCGTTCGGGGCCTGCGAAGGCATGACCGAGTCCGAGATCGAAGTGGCGTTCCCGGGCTTCCTGGCAGCGCATCGGGCCGGCCGCGTCGACGCGTTCCCCGACGGCGAGCCACGGCCGGTGTTCGCCGCGCGCGTCGCGGCCGCAGCCCTGGCCCTCGAGGCCGATCCCTGGCAGGGCGACCTGCTGGTGGTCTCGCACCGCGGCACGGTGCGGCAGGCCCTGCGCGCGCTGCTGCGGGTGCCGCCGGGAGCCCCCGACGAGTTCGGCGTCGAACTCGCCAGTGTCAGCGTGCTCGCCGAGGTGCGGACGGGCAGCTGGCAGCTCGAAGCGCTCGGCCTGCGGCCGTGAGCGAGGGCGCGGTGGGCCGGTGCGCCCTTCCTTCGCGGCGGCGGATGCGCGATCCTGTTCGCCCCCGATGATCCACCCGACGCCGCGCCTGCGTTTCGCCCCGTCTCCGACCGGTCCGCTGCACCTCGGCGGCGCCCGCACCGCGATGTACAACTGGGCCGCGGCGCGGGCGATGGGCGGCACGTTCCTGCTGCGCATCGAGGACACCGACCAGGCGCGCAGCACCGACGCGTCGCTGCAGATCATCCTGGCCGGCCTGCGCTGGCTCGGCATCGACTGGGACGAAGGCCCCGAGAAGGGCGGCCCGTACGGGCCCTACTTCCAGATGCAGCGGCTGCCACTCTACCGCGAGGCGGCCGACAGGCTGCTCGCGTCGGGCCACGCCTACCTGTGCTACTGCACGCCCGACGAGGTCGAGGCGGGCCGCAAGGAGCTCGAGGCGCAGAAGGCCGGCTTCACCGGCTACAACCGCCGCTGCCGTTCGCTGACCGCCGAGCAGCGCGCCGCGTTCGAGCGCGAGGGGCGGCAGCCGAACGTGCGGTTCCGCATGCCCGACGCGCGCGCGATGCAGGTGCACGACCTGATCCTCGGCGACGTCGAGGTCAACACGCGCGACTTCGACGACTGGGTGATGCTGCGGCCCGACGGCGTGCCGCTCTACAACTTCGCCTGCGTGATCGACGACATCGGCATGCGCATCACGCACGTGGTGCGCGGCAACGAGCACTTCCAGAACGGCATCAAGCAACGGCTCCTGTTCGAGGCGCTCGGCGCCGAGTGCCCGCAGTACGCGCACATCCCGCTGATCCTGAACAAGGAGGGCAAGAAGCTCAGCAAGCGCGACGCCGACACGAACATGCTCGACTACCGGGACAAGGGCTTCCCGGCCGAGGCGGTGTTCAACTACATCGCCCTGCTCGGCTGGAGCTTCTCGGGCGATCGCGACGTGTTCTCGCGCGACGAGATGGTCGCGGCGTTCCAGATCGGTGGCATCGGCAAGTCGCCGAGCAAATTCGACGAGGAGAAGCTCCGCTGGATGTGCGGCGAGTACGTGCGGCGCTGGACGCCGCAGGAACTGGTCGCGCGCGCGCGACCGTGGCTCGAGGGTGCTTTGCCGGCCGGGGCGTTCGGCTCGCACGCCAGCTGGCTGCGCAACGCGGTCGCCTGCTACCAGGAGCGCATCGGGCTGTTCTCGGAGCTCGCCGGCAAGCTCGGCTGGCTGTTCGCGATGCCGCCGCTCGACGACGCAGCGCAGAAGAACCTGCAGAAGGAGCCTGCCGGCAAGCAGTGGCTCGCCGCCTACGCGGAGCACCTCGCCGGCAGCAACCTGCCGCCGAGCTGGCCTGCCGATCGCCAGGGCGTCGACGAGGCCGTGCTGCTGCCGACCAAGAAGGACGCGGCGGAGCCGGCGTGTGCATACTGGACGCCGGCGGCGATCGAACGCGACATGCGTGGGTTCGTCGAGCGGCTCGGCATCAAGTTCGGCAGCTTCGTCCATCCGCTGCGCGCGGCGTTGACCGGCACCGACAAGGGGCCTGGATTGTTCGACGTGCTGTTCCTGCTGGGCAAGGACGCGTGCCTGCAGCGACTGCGAGCGGCGGCCGGCGGGGCCTAGGCTTCGGCGCGGTTCAGCCGCCGAGCTCCGCGACTCTCTGTAGCCAGAACTGAACCCTCTGGTCGTGCCAGGGGTAGGGCTTGAGTTGGTGTCGCACCTCGCGCAGAAGCTGGCGCCGGAGCTGCGGATCGTTGGTCTGTTCGGCCTCCTGGAACAACCGGTCGAACCGGGTCACCGGGTGCAAGGTTGCGAACAGCAGGCTGCTGAACAGCGCCGCGATGGCCAGCCGCCACGTGGTTTGCTGGGCCGAAGCTGGAGCGGGTCTGAGCCACAGGAACGTCACCACGAAGCCCGCCACGAGCCCACCCAGGTGGCCGGTGTTGCTGACCATCGGCAGCCAGAAGCCGATCGCCAGGTTGACGGCGATCATGGTCATGAGTTGCCGTGGTCCTTCGAACGACAAGAAGTCGAGCAGGTGCCGCCCTGCGCGCATGTTCAGCGCAACGGCGCAGCCGAGCATGCCGAACAAGGCGCCGGAGCCGCCGACCACCGAGCCGAAGGGGGCATAGAGCAGGCACGTGGCCAAACCGCTGCCGAGCGAAGCGACCACGTAGAGCAGGAGGAACCGCACGCTGCCGAGTGTCCGTTCCAGGACTGGTCCCAGGCTGAGCAACGATGCGAGGTTCACCAGCAGGTGCAGCACACCTCCGTGGAGGAACGCATAGGCGAGCAGTCGCCACGGCTCTCCGCCGGCCGCCTGTTCGCCGGTCAACCAGCCGAAGTCGTGCAGCCGCGTCCAGAACTCCTTCGGCGCCTCGAACGGCTTGCAGACGACGAACAGCGTCACGTAGGCGACCGCGGTGACCAGTGTCACCGGGATCTCGTCGAGCTTGCGCAGCGCGTCGTTCATCGGGCGCCTCCCCGGAAGCGCAGCCGCGCCCGCGCCTTGGCCCGGAACAGCCGTTCTTCGGGACCGCTCGCGTGGCTCGGTTTCGCCGCTGCCGTGCGCAGCGCCGCGGTCGCCGCCGCCCGCTCGCCGGCGCGCTCGAGCGCTTCGGCGAGCCAGACGTGGCTGCGGGCACCACCGCCGTGGCGCCGTTCGTGGTCCTGCAGCAGGGCGAGGCCCGCAGGATCGCCGCGCAGGAACCGCAGCCGCCCTTGCTGCAGCAGCGCTTCGCCGAACGCGTGGCCGGGGTCGCGCCCCTCGGCCTGTTCGAACGCGCGCAGGGCCTCGTCCAGCCGGCCGAGGTCGAGCAGCGACAAGCCGAGCAGGTGCCAGGCCGACGCCGGGCTCGGGTCGAGCGCGATCGCGCGCGCGGCGTGCCCGGCACTGACCTGCGGCAGCTGCCGCTGGAACGCGAGCCGGGCGACGTCGAGATGCCGCGCCGCCGATTCGAACTGGGCCAGCGCGGCGAGCGCCTGGCGCAACGGCGCCTCCGGCGTCGACAGCCGGCGCCAGGTGCGGTGGCCGACGAGGCCGAGCCAGGCGGGCACGGGTGGGTGCACGAGGCACAGCACGGCGAACCCGATCGCCGACCACAGCGCTGCAGCCTGCACGGCGCCGAGTGCTCCGTCGGCGAGCCGCACCGCCAGCACCGGATCCGAGCGATGCACGAGCCACAGCACGAACGGCCAGGCCGCCAGCAGCCAGACGGCCACCAGCGGCGCCACAGCCCCGATCCGTCGCCACGTGCTCGGCGCCGGGCCCACGTCAGCCGCCGGCGCGCACGAACGTGCCGCGGTCCTTGTCCTTCACCACGCCGGGGAACTGCAGCACCTGGTTGTGCATCGCGACGAACACGCCCGGGCCGCAGATCTGCACCGCCAGCAGCGCTTCGGTCAGGTTCTGCAGCGCGTCGGTGTTGCGCATCACGTACGGCCGCATCGCGCCGGTCAGCACGATCGGCACCTGCACCTTGCCGAGCAGTGCCACGATGCGCTCGCCGCTGACCGCCAGCCGGTCGGTGCCGTGCACGATCACGACCCCGTCGTGCGCCTCGGCCATCGAGCCGGCGGTGCGCGCGATCAGGTCGTGGTCCTGCTGGGTCATCTGCAGGCTGTCCTTGTTCATCAGCGGGATGCGCACGATCTCGATCCCCTGCAGCTGCAGGCTCGCCAGCATCACGTCGAGCACGCTGGTGCGGTTGTCGAGCACACCCTGCAGCTCGTCGTAGGTCTTCTCGATGGTGCCACCGGTGGAGATCAGGGCGATGCGCTTCTTGCTGGCCATGCGGGGGCCGCGAGCATCGCACAGGGCCCGCCGGCCCGCCATCTTCGGCCGGGCGGTCACCCGGAATGCGCTGGTGAGTCGGGCGGGGCTTCCTGCTACAACGCACGGCCCGTGCTGTATCGCCCCCTCGGCAGCTCCGGTCTCAAGGTCTCGGTCGTCGGCCTCGGTTCGTGGCTGACGATCGGCAACGCCATCGACACGCAGGCCAGCGCCCGGCTGGTCGCGCAC